>NZ_JAVRIB010000009.1:0-160447 GCF_031846275.1 Spectribacter hydrogenoxidans | reverse complement strand
CAGGTCTTCGCCTGTCGGCGAACCTGCGCATCACGGGATCGATTGTCTGTCGAAGAGGCCATTGCCTTACCGCCTGGCTACATCCGTTTGCCAATTGTACCCGGTGGCCGGCATGCGGTGCCGTGAGCGCGGTCGCCGAATCGGCGCGAATTCTATGACTCTCCCGACGGTGATTCAATTTCGCCGCCACTCAGATCGAACCACCGGTCCACCACCAGCTGGATGGTGTGCTCGTCGTCAGTGAGCGTGATGCGCTTGGGTAGCGCCAATCCGTCATGAGTCTCATACGCGGGAAAATCCAGCCGCCAGCCGGCCTGTTCCAGGCCGATCAGCAGGCCGTTGTCGTCAACCGTCAGCTTGGCCGGCTTGCCGGGCTCGGGCAGGCCCAGCGCCCAGTAGCGCAGCCCGGTCAGCGGGAAACGCCAGCCCAGGATTTCCTCCACCAGAGCTTCCGGCATTTCCGTGTGGAAGGTTTCCTCGCTGGTGCGGATGCGTACGCGCTCCAGGGTGCCGTCGGCGCGAAATCCGCCGGCGCCCAGCGGTCCGGCCAGACGGATGCGGAATTCCTCGCCACGCTGGCGCCAGCTGAGATTGCCGGTCCAGCCCAGCAGCTTGCCGGTGGCGGCACGGCCCTGGAGGGACCAGCCATCCAGCTCGGCCAGCCGGGCCTGGCGGGCTTCCCAGGCAGCCGGATCGGCCACGCCGGGGTCGCGCTGGGCGGGCGTGCCAATGATGGCGCAGCCCTGCAGGCCTGCCAGCATCAGCACCAACAGCCAGCGGGCATGGCCGCCGCCGGTGGTCATGGGGTCAGCCGTTCGATGGTCTCGTTGAGCACCGGATGATCCGGAGTCTCGGACAGCGCTTCCTGCCAGACCTGGCGCGCCCGGTCCCGCTTGCCCAGCTGCCAGAGCACTTCACCCAGATGGGCGGCGACTTCCGGATCGGGAAAGCGATCATGGGCGCGCTCGAGGTATTCCCGGGCCTTTTCCAGGTTGCCCAGGCGATACTGCACCCAGCCCATGCTGTCGATGATCGCGGCATCGTCGGGCTCGGCCTCCAGCGCCCGCTCGATATAGCCCAGCGCTTCCTGATGCCGATCGGTGTGATTGGTCAGCAGATAACCCAGCGCGTTCAGTGCCCGTGGATCGTCCGGTTCCTCGGCCAGCGACAGGCGCAGGTCCTCGGCCGCCTCATCGATTCGCCCGAGGCGCTCGAGCGCCAGCGAACGCCCGTAAAGCAGATCGGTGTCGCCGGGATGCCGCTTCAGCGCCCGGTCGTACATCGCCACCGCGTCGTCGAACCGCCGGGCTTCGTAGAGCAGTTCACCTTCGGCCAGGAACAGGCGCTCGGCGAGGTCCGGATTGTCGCGGCGCAGCGTGCGCAATTCGGCGCGCGCCGCCGCAAGATCGCCTTCCAGGTAGAGCATCCGGGCCGCACGCAGCTTGGCGTCGAATGCATGGCTACCGCCGGCCACCCGCCGGTACCAGCGCCGCGCTTCGGCGTAATCCTCCTGGGATTCGGCGGCACTGGCGCGGTAATAGGCCGCATCGTCGGCCCGGTTGCCGGCTTCGTAAAGCTGTTCGAATGCCTGTTCGGCGCGCTGCCACTGCTCCAGCGTGAGTGCCAGCACGCCGAGGCCGAAGCGGGCATCGATGTCCTCGGGGTCGAGTTCCAGCGCCCAATCAAAGGCGTCGGCAGCCGCAGCATTCTCATCGCTGTCCACCAGCATGCGGGCGAAGGCGATGCGGTATTCGGCGCGTTCCCCGCTGGCGCCATCCAGGCTGTCGATCCGCGTGCGTGCGGCGTCGATGTCGCCCTGGCGCACCAGCACGCCGGCGTGGAGCATCACCGCCTCGCCCCATCCTGGCCGCAGGGCAAGCGCCCGCGTCGCGCTTTCACCGGCAGCCTCCAGCCGCTCGTAACGCAATGCCAGGAGCGCTCTGGCGTAGTGGGCTGCCGCCAGATCATCGTGCTCGGCAACCTGCTCGTCCATGGTGGACAACGCCAGATCCGCCTGCGCCGGCTCGCCGCTGAGCACTTCCACCAGTGTGCGCAGAGCTGCCTCCGGCTGTTCGGACTCGGCGGCCATCAGGCGCTGGACATACCGATCGAGCAGGTCCTCGTCCGCCTGTTGCAATGCCAGCCGGGCAGCCGTCTTGTAGGCATTGGCGTCGTCGGGTGAGCGCTGTGCCCAGGCGCGCGCAGCGCGAAACGCCAGTTCCGGCTCATTGGCGAATACGGCAATACGGGTCGCCCGCGCCGCCAGCGCCGGGTCATCGGAATAACGCAGCGCCTCGACGTAGTTTTCGGCGGCCGCCCGGCGCTGCCCGCGCTGCACTGCCCATTCCCCGGCCAGCACGTGATACTGCAACTCCACACTCGCATTGGGGGCCTGCGCGGCATCGGCATCCACGTTCGGATCGCCACCCGGTACGGGCGCCGGGGGCACCTGCATGGCACAAGCGGCAAGCCCCGCGGCCAGACCGGCCGCGAGCAGACTGAAAAGATTGCGCAAGAGATTCGGCCGTCGCGAGTTCGACGCCCGACTATAACGCGATTGTCGAAAATCCGGCCACAACCGCATCGGTGGCCGCCGGTGGCGCGATAGAATAGCCGGATGACGCTGATCACCGTGGGACTCAATCACAATACCGCGCCGCTCGCGGTGCGGGAGACCCTGGCGTTCCCGATCGACCAGTGCGGGCCCGCCCTATCGCGCCTGACCGAACTGCCGGGCGTGGCCGAGGGCGCCATCGTGTCCACCTGCAACCGAACCGAGCTGTACGCCGCCGGCCACACACCGGACGACCAGCGCCTGCGCCACTGGCTGTGCGATCAGCGGGGGCTGGATGCCGCCGGCCTGGCGCCGCATTTCTATGTCTACCGCGACCGCGACAGCATCCGCCACGCGCTGCGGGTGGCGGCCGGGCTGGACTCGATGATCCTGGGCGAGCCCCAGATCCTGGGGCAAATGAAGGAAGCCTTCCGCCAGGCCCAGGCCGCCACCACTGCCGGCCCCCTGCTCACGCGGCTGTTCGAGCACAGCTTCGCGGTGGCCAAGAGCGTGCGCAGTGAAACCGACATCGGTGCCAACCCGGTCTCGGTGGCCTATGCCGGCGTCAGTCTGGCCCGGCAGATCTTCGCCGAGTTCGACGAGACCACCGCCATGCTCATCGGCGCCGGCGACACCATCGAACTGACCGCGCGTCATCTGGCCGAAGCCGGCGTACGTCGCATGATCTTCGCCAACCGCAGCCTCGACCGAGCCCAGGCACTGGCCGAGCGCTTCACCGGCTACGCCATTCCGCTCAGCGACGTGGCTGCGCACCTGTCCGAAGCGGACATGGTGGTGACCTCCACCGCCGCCCCGAACCATGTGGTATCGCTGGCCAACGTGCGCGATTCGGTGCGCCAGCGCCGGCGTCGGCCGATCTTCATGCTCGATCTGGCGGTGCCGCGGGATATCGACCCCGCCGCCGGCAGCCTCGAGGACGTCTACCTGTATTCGGTGGACGACCTGCAGGGCGTGATCCGCGACAACCTGCGGTCCCGCCACAGCGCCGCGCTGGTGGCGGACGGCATGATCGACGAACGCATCGATGAGTTCGTGGCCTGGATGGATTCCCGCCGCGCCGTCGACACCATCAGCCAGTTGCGCCACCGCGCCGAACAGCAGCGCGAGGCCGTGCTGGCGAGAGCCCGCCGCATGCTCGCCCAGGACCAGAGCCCGGACGAGGTCATGCAGTACCTGGCCAACACGCTCACCAACAAGCTGATGCACGAACCCACGGCCGCCCTGCGCCGGGCCCGGGGCCAGGAACAGCAACAGCTTCTCGAGCAGGCACGCCGCCTGTTCGATCTGCCCGACGAGGAATGATGAAAGCCTCCCTGCAAGCCAAGCTCGAGGAACTGGCCGAACGCCACGAGGACATCGCCCATTCGCTGGCCGATCCGGAAGTGATCGGGGATCAGAACCGTTTCCGGCGGCTGTCGCAGGAGTACGCCCAGCTCGGGGAGCTGGCCGAGGACTACCGGGCCTGGCGTGAACTGCAGGACGAAATCACCGGGCTGGAGGACATGGCCGAGTCGGACGAAGCCGACATGCGCGACATGGCCTACGACGAGCTTGAAGGTTGCCGGGAACGGCTGGCCACGCTGGAAGCCGCCCTGCAACGGCATCTGGTGCCACGCGATCCGCATGACGACGCCAACATCTATCTGGAAGTGCGCGCCGGCACCGGCGGGGACGAGGCCGCGCTGTTCGCCGGCGATCTGTTCCGCATGTACGTGCAATACGCGGAGTCGCGCAACTGGCAGATCGAGATCCTGTCCGAATCGCCCGGCGAGCACGGCGGCTACAAGGAAATCATCAGTCGGGTGATCGGCCACGGCGCCTATTCGCGGCTGAAGTTCGAGTCCGGCGCCCACCGCGTGCAGCGGGTGCCGGAAACCGAATCCCAGGGCCGCATTCACACCTCGGCCTGCACGGTGGCGGTGCTGCCCGAGCTGGACGAGGTGGAGGCCGTGGACATCAACCCATCCGACCTGCGGGTAGATACCTTCCGCGCCGCCGGCGCCGGCGGCCAGCATGTCAACAAGACCGACTCCGCCGTGCGCATGACCCATCTGCCCACCGGCATCGTGGTGGAATGCCAGCAGGAGCGCTCCCAGCACAAGAACCGGGCCCGGGCCCTGGCGCTGCTCCAGACCAAGCTCCGGACCTCGGAACAGGACCGCCAGGACGCCGCCCAGGCCGCCAGCCGCAAGCAGATGGTCGGCAGCGGCGACCGCTCGGAACGCATCCGCACCTACAACTTCCCGCAGGGCCGGATCACCGACCATCGCATCAACCTGACGCTCTACAAGCTGGAACAGGCGATGGGCGGCCAGATCGACGAAATCCTCGACGCGCTGGCCAGCGAATACCAGGCCGAGCAGCTTGCGGCCATGGGCGCCGCCTGACGGCGGCGGCCGACCCGTGATGCCGACTGTTCTCGATCAGACCGACGCTGCGGACCGCATCCGCGCGATCCTGACCCGCGCCACCGCCCGCCTGCATCGCGTCAGCACCACGCCCGAACTGGACGCCGGGCTGCTGCTGAGTCATGTACTGCACAAACCCCGCAGCTTCCTGTTCGCCCACGGCGGCGATGCGGTCACCCCCGCCGACCGGTCCGCCTTCGAGACGCTGATCGAACGACGCCGGTCCGGGGAGCCGGTGGCCTACCTCGTCGGCAAGCGGGGCTTCTGGTCACTGGATCTGGCGGTGGATGCCCGCGTGCTGGTGCCCCGCCCCGACACCGAAACGCTGGTGGAATCGGCCCTGGCACTCCTGCCCGCAGCGGGCCCGGTCCGGATCGCCGACCTGGGCACCGGCAGCGGTGCCATCGCGCTGGCGATTGCCAGCGAACGGCCGGACTGTCAGGTGGTGGCCACCGATGCCAGTCCGGGGGCGCTGGCGGTGGCAAAACACAATGCCGAGCATCTCGGACTGGGCAACGTTGCCTTTGCCGAGGGCGACTGGTTCAGCGCCCTGGGCGAGGCGCCGTTCGACATGATCGTGTCGAATCCACCCTATGTGGCCGAGGACGATCCCCATCTGACGGCACTGACCCACGAACCCCGGCAGGCCCTGGTAGCCGACGACAATGGCCGCAGCTGCCTGCGCCATCTGGCCGAAGGCGCCGCCGCCCACCTGGTGCCGGGCGGCTGGCTGCTGCTGGAACACGGACCGGACCAGGGCTTTTTCGCACGCCATGTCCTCGGGCGTTACGGCTTTCGTGACGTGCGCACCGATCAGGACCTGGGTGGCCGGCCGCGGGTGACGCTGGGCGCCACGCGGCTGCGTCTGTAACAGACTAGAGCCGTTCAATCACCGCGTCGGTGAAACTGTCAGTGGTGCCCTCGCCGCCGAGATCCGGCGTGACCCGGTCGTGCTCGGCAATCACCGCACGGATGGCGGTGCGGATGCGCCCGGCACGTTCGCTGTCACCAACGTGATCCAGCATCAATGCCGCCGCCAGGATCACCGAGGTGGGGTTGGCAATATTCCTGCCGGCAATATCCGGCGCACTGCCATGAACCGCCTCGAACATGGCGCAGCGGTCACCGATGTTGGCGCCCGGGGCCACGCCCAGACCGCCCACCAGACCGGCACAAAGATCCGACAGGATGTCGCCAAAAAGATTGGTGGTGACGATCACATCGAAGTCCTCGGGATTCATCACCAGCCGCATGGCGCAGGCATCGACGATGCGTTCGTCGTGCTCCAGGTCCGGATACTCCTTGGCGATTTCACGCCCCACCTCGAGGAACAGCCCGGAGGTGGACTTCATGATGTTGGCCTTGTGCGCCAGCGTGACCTTGCGCCGGCCGCGCTCGCGGGCCAGGTCGAACGCAAAGCGAAGAATGCGCTCGGACTCGTCGCGGGTGATCACCGACAGGGCTTCGGCACGGCTGCCGTCCTCGCTCACCGTCTGGCCTTCGCCGGAATACATGCCCTCGGTATTCTCGCGGACGGTGATGATGTCGAGATTCTCGTAGCGGCTGACCACGCCGGGCAGCGACACCACCGGTCGGACGTTGGCATAGAGATCGAACCGCTTGCGCAGCGCCACGTTGACCGAGGTGTAGCCCTTGCCCGAGGGCGTGGTCACCGGTCCCTTCAGCACCAGGCCGGTTTCGGCGATGGAATCCAGCGTGGCATCCGGAATCAGTTCGTCGCCGGCTTCCAGTGCGGCGGGGCCAACGTCGTGAAAGCGGTAGTCCAGCCCGGCTTCCACCCGATCCAGCACCCGCAGCGTGGCATCGACGATGTCCGGCCCGATGCCGTCTCCGCGGATGACCGTGATCGGGCGGGCGGCGTCGCCGCCGGTACTGTTGCTGGCTGTCATCACTGTCTGCGGACTTGAGTGCATCAAAGCGCATCGTATCATTGCGGCATCGCAGCATCCGTAACGATCCCGCGAGGTCAACCGCATGAACAACACCGCCCGCCATTCCCGTTTCGACACGCTGGCCGACGACGTCGAGTACCGCGTTCACCAGCGTTTCGAGTGGTCGCACATCGTCGTGCTCGGGCTCGGCAACCTGCTATTTCTGTTCGGCTCGTGGCTGTTCTTCTACCCGGTCCGGGAAGACCTGGCGATCTGGCTGTTCGTGATCGGCAGCGCCTTCCACCTTTCCGGTACTATCCTGCGCGTGTTGAACAAGCAGTACGTGCACCGGCTCAAGAAACAGGCCATTCACTGGTAACCCCATGTCCCGAACGTTGTCCTTCTTCCGGCTGTTGCCGGCCCTGCTTGTCCTGCTCGCCGGGATCGCGTCGGCCGCGGAAGAGCCGGTCGATCTCGTCGTGGTGTTCAAGGGCGAACGCACCCTCTACCTCTACCGGGACGGCATGCCGATACACAGCTACCCCGTGGCATTGGGCGACAACCCCGAGGGCCACAAGCGCGAGGAGGGCGACGAACGCACCCCCGAGGGCGCCTATCTGATCGACTGGCGCAACCCGGAAAGCCTGTTCTACAAATCGCTGCACATCTCGTATCCGGACAGCGGGGACATGCGCGAGGCCCTGCGGCACGACCGCAACCCCGGCGGCAACATCATGATCCACGGCCAGCCCAGCTACGACGATGAACCGCGCTCCGGCGACTGGACCGACGGCTGCATCGCCGTATCCAACGAGGCCATGGACCGGATCTGGTCGCTGGTGCCCGACGACACCCGGATTCACATCTACCCGTGAGCGCGTTCGGAACGGAACGGGCGGTTTCGTATTGCAGGTTTCATGGGGCTTCCCGTTTCGGCAGTTACCTGCGAAGCACGCGCCGCGTATCCTGACGCGCTCGCCTGGATGAGCAACCTGCCTTGAACGAACTCCTGATCCCCCGGCCGCTGGCAACGCGGCTGCTATTCGAGGCGCAGAAGACGCCGGACATCGAAGTCTGCGGCCTGGTCGGCGGCATCGACGGCAGCCCGGTCAGCGTCAACCCCGTCCCCAACGTGGCCGACGATCCCACCCGGCGTTTCCTCATGGACAGCCAGGCGCAGGTAGACGCCATGCGCCGCATGCGCGAACGTGGTGAATCGCTGCTGGCCGTTTACCACTCGCATCCGGCCACGCCACCCGAACCCTCCGCCCGCGACCTGGACGAACTGGGCTACCCGGACGCTCTGCTGCTGATCATCTCGCTCAACATCAAAGGCGTGCTGGAAATGCGCGGCTGGCAACGCACCGACGGCGGTGTGCGGGAAATCGATCTCAAGGTGATGGATTGACCGTGGTCGGCCGGTGCAGCCGTTGATCACGCGCGGCAAGTGAACTGGTGATCCGTGGCGTTACTCGGCCGCAGTACCGCGGCTCGGTTACCCAGACCACAGTTCACCTGCCGAAGGCCATCCGGCCAATAGACGCCCAGCCGGCCATGCGTCGATCGGGATGGCACTGACATCCCGGCAGGTTTTGGTGTATCACGGGACCCGGGCGGCGGGCTTACACAAGCAACATCCGGCGAAAGAGGGGAGCAGGAATGATCACCAACAACTATTACACCGCGGACAACCACGGGCCGTTCGAACTCTACGACCTCGGCGACTTCCCGCTCGAGGAGGGCGGCGCAATCCACGGCTGCCAGCTGGCCTATGCCACCCACGGCACGCTCAACGCGGCGAAGGACAATGCCATCCTGGTCACCACCTGGTACTCCGGCACCAGCGGGATCATGGCCGACGTCTACATCGGTCAGGGCCGGGCGCTGGATCCGGACAAGTACTTCATCATCGTGGTCAACCAGATCGGCAACGGCCTGTCGAGTTCGCCGCACAACACCCCCGCCCCGGCCGGCATGGCCCGGTTCCCGCGGGTGCGGATCGGTGACGATGTGCGCGCCCAGCACCGGCTGCTCACCGAGAAGTTCGGCATCGAGGAGCTCGCGCTGGTCATGGGCGGGTCCATGGGCGCCCAGCAGACCTATGAATGGGCGGTACGCTATCCGGACATGGTCCGCCGCGCCGCCCCCATTGCCGGCACGGCCAGGAACACCGATCACGACTTCCTCTACACGGCGACGCTCAACCAGGCGATCACCTCCGACCCGGCGTGGAATGGCGGCTGGTACCAGGCCTCCGGCGATGTCGGCCAGGGATTGCGGCATCAGGCGCGGCTCTGGGCGGTGATGGGATGGAGCACCGAGTTCTACCAGCAGGAATTCTGGCGCAACCTCGGCTTTCATTCGGCCGAGGATTTCGTCACCAACTTCCTGGAAGGCTATTTCCTGCCCATGGATCCCAATAATCTGCTGTGCATGGCCTGGAAGTGGCAGCACGGGGACGTCAGCCGGCACACGGGCGGCGACCTGTCCGCCGCGCTGGGCCGGATCAAGGCGAAGACCTTTGTGATGCCCATCGACGAGGACATGTTCTTCCCGCCGCGGGACTGCGAGGCGGAACAGGCGCTGATCCCCGGCAGCGAACTGCGTGTCATAAACAGCGTGTGCGGCCACCTGGCGCTGTTCGGTCCCGATCCCGGCTTCGGCGAGCAGGTGGACCGGCATCTGGGCGAACTCCTCGCCACACCCTGACGACGCGCCTCGCCCGTCACTGACTCGTGGGTTCCATGCGCGGGCTGACACTGGAACCCGTCGCCCGTCCCTTCGTGGCGCTGGTCGAGCGCTGGTACCCGGACCCCTATGTCTTCGCGATCCTGCTGACGCTGGTCACCTTCGGGCTGGCGATCGGCCTGACCGACACCGGGCCGGTAGCGGCCGTGGATATCTGGGGCGACGGCCTCTCCGGTCTGCTGGCCTTTACCACCCAGATCGCCATGACCCTGGTCCTGGCTCACACCCTCGCGCATACCGATGCGGCTCGGGCTCTGCTGCGCGGTGTCGCGTCACTCCCGCGGTCGGCGTTCGGCGCCTATTTCACGGTCGCCATGGCTGCCGGGCTGGCGAGCCTGCTGGCGTGGTCGCTGGGTCTGGCGGCCGGCGCGTTGCTGGCTGCCGCGGTTGCCCGGGCCGGCCACCGGCGGGGGCTGGCGCTGGACTACCCGCTGCTGGTCGCGTCGGCGTACTCGGGATTCGTGGTCTGGCACATGGGTTACTCCGGCTCGTCGCCCCTGTTCGTGGCGACGCCGGGCCATGCGCTTTCCGACAGCATCGGCCTGATACCGGTCACCGAAACCGTGTTCGCGTACTGGAACCTGATCATCGCGGCCGTCACACTGCCGACCGTGGCCCTGGTCTGCGCCCTGATGCGGCCATCGCGCACAACGCCGATGCCCGACCATCTGCTGACGGACGACGACGAGGCGGATCCCGATCCAAGCCCCACCACGCCGGGCCAGCGTCTGGAGCAGTGGCGACCGCTGTCGCTGGCCATCGGGATACTGCTGGCAGTCTGGCTGGCCCGCCACTTCGCCGCGAACGGCCCCGCCCTGACGCTGAACGTGGTGAACTGGAGTTTCCTGGCTGGCGGCCTGTTGCTGGCCCGCTCGCCACTACACTATGTTCGGCTGATCACGCGCGCGGGCGCCACCCTCGGCCCAATTCTGCTCCAGTACCCCTTCTACGCCGGCATCATGGGCCTGATGCGTGACACCGGACTGGTGGTCATCATTTCCGATTTCTTTGTCAGCTTCTCGAGTGCCGACACCCTGCCCTTCTGGGCGTTCGTCTCGGGGGGAATCGTCAACTTCTTCGTGCCTTCCGGCGGCGGCCAGTGGGTAGTCCAGGGACCGGTATTCATCGAGGCTGCCCGGGCGCTCGACGTGCCCCTGCCCGAGGTGATCATGGGGGTGTCCTACGGCGACCAGTGGACAAACATGATCCAGCCCTTCTGGACCATACCGCTGCTGGCCATCGCCGGCCTGCCGTTGCGCAGCGTGCTCGGCTACTGTTTCGTAACCTTCCTGGTATCAGGTGTCCTGTTGGGCGGCGGACTGCTGTGGGTCGGGGCAGCCTAGGTCACGGCGGGAGCGGGCCCGGTCGCCATCGCGGGCAGCCGCCGCGGGCCTGAACGGCGGATAAGGACGTGCCGCCTGCGAGCCGCGCCCCGCAGGCGGCTGCCATCAAACCTCCGGCGATCCATCCATGCCCGGATCCGGATCGCCGAGGCCGGCGCGAAACGCCAGATAGGCTTCCAGCACCGCGGCGGGCTGTTCGATCTGCGGATAGTGGCCGCAGTCCAGCGCCACCACGTCGGCATCGGGAATCAGCTCGCGGTAGCGCGTCACCATGTGGCGGCCGGATACCGGATCCTGCAGGCCGTTGATCAGCCGCATCGGCACGCCCGCGGCCTGCAGCGCCCCCACCCAGCGCGCCCGGTGTTCGCGGCGCTCCGGCATGTAGCGGATCAGGCGGTGGGCGATCCGCGTCCCGCGGTTGTGGCGCACCAGGGCCCACAGGGCCGCCAACGTCGCTGGCGACGGCGGGGTCTGCTCGCCGAAGATCGCCCGCATGTTGTGGGCGAATGCCCGCTCGCTCATCAGCCGGGCGATCAGCCAACCCGCACGGCCGAGGAGCAGCGTCTGCACCGCCCGCGGATGGTGGGTCTCCGGAAACAGCCCGCCATTGAGCAGTCCCAGGCTGGCGATGCGGGTTGGCTGCCCGATCCGGCAACGGTCGACATCCCGGGCCAGCAGTTCCTGGGCCACGGTATCGCCGTAGTCGTGCGCCAGCACATGCACCCGGCCGATCCCCAGCAGATCGAGCAGGCCCTCGTGCAGGTCCGCCTGTTCGGCGATGCGATAATCGTGGCGGCGCGGCTTGGCGGAGAAGCCGAAACCCAGCATGTCGGGCGCCACACAGCGGTACCGGTCGGTCAGCCCCGGCCACAGGGCGTGCCAGTCCCAGGAGGCCGTCGGGAACCCATGGATGAGCAGCAGCGGCTCGCCCTGTCCCTCGTCGACATAGAAGATCGGGTGCCGTTCGTGGCGGTAGGTCTGCCCGCGGGCGTGCCAAGTGTCCAGATCGATGCTCATTGCCCGAGGGTGGCGGCATCGACCACGGCCTGCAAGCACTCGGGGCCCGGCCCGGTTAGAATCCACGCATCCACTCCCACACAAGCGATTACCGCGCATGCGCCTGTCCCGTTTTTCGCTGCATACCACCAAGGAAACCCCGGCGGATGCCGAGATCGTCAGTCACCAGCTGATGCTGCGTGCGGGCATGATCCGCCGGCTGGCTGCCGGGCTGTATACCTGGACGCCACTGGGCCTGCGGGTCCTGCGCCGGGTGGAAGCCATCGTGCGCGAGGAAATGAATGCGGCCGGGGCGCTGGAACTGCTGATGCCCGCGGTGCAGCCGGCCGAACTGTGGCAGGAATCCGGTCGCTGGGACGCCATGGGTCCGCTGATGCTGCGCATGCAGGACCGGCACGAGCGCGAGTACTGCTTCGGCCCCACCCACGAAGAGGTCATTACCGACCTGGTGCGGCGCGATGTGCGCAGCTACCGCCAGCTGCCGATCAACCTCTACCAGATCCAGACCAAGTTCCGCGACGAGATCCGCCCGCGTTTCGGCGTGATGCGCGCCCGCGAGTTCCTGATGAAGGATGCCTACTCCTTCCACATGGACGCCGCCGATCTGCAACGCGAATACGACAACATGCGCGCGGCCTACTGCCGCATCTTCGAGCGGCTGGGCCTGGAATACCGGGTGGTGGCCGCCGATCCGGGCGACATCGGCGGTTCGAAGAGTGAGGAGTTCCACGTGCTGGCCAACAGCGGCGAGGACGAACTGGCGGTGTCGGATACCGGCTCCTATGCCGCCAACGTCGAAGCCGCCGCCCTGCCGGCACCGGCCGTCGAACGCCCCGCCCCGCAGTCTGAACGGGCGGTGGTCGACACCCCCGGCATCACCACCATCGACGGCCTGTGCCAGGCGCTGTCGATACCCGCCGAAAAGACCATGAAATCGGTGGTAGTCGATGGCGCCGACGGCGATCCGGTGCTGCTTCTGCTGCGCGGCGACCACCAACTCAACCCGATCAAGGCGGAACGTCTGCCGGCCGTGGCCGCCCCGCTCGCCTTCGCCGACGAAGCCGTCATCCGCCGCCACTTCGGCGCCGGCCCCGGCTCGCTGGGGCCGGTGGGCGCCGACGTGCGGGTGATCGCCGATCACGGCGTGGCCGCGCTGGCCGATTTCGTGACCGGCGCCAATGAGGACGGCAGGCACCTCACCGGGGTCAACTGGGGCCGCGATCTGCCCGAACCCGAATTCGCGGACCTGCGCAACGCCATGGCCGGCGACCCCTCGCCGGATGGCCAGGGCACGCTGACGCTGGTGCGCGGCATCGAGGTCGGCCATATCTTCCAGCTGGGCCGCAAGTACAGCGAATCGATGCAGCTCAAGGTGCTGGACGAGGATGGCCGCGACATCACCCCCGAAATGGGCTGCTACGGCATCGGCGTGTCCCGCATCGTGGGTGGGGCCATCGAGCAGTGTCACGACGACAACGGCATTCTCTGGCCGGACGCCATCGCGCCGTTCACACTGCTGATCTGTCCGATCAAGGCGGATAAATCACAGCGGGTCCGCGACGCCGCGGGGGCGCTTTACGAAGCCTGCCGTTCCGCCGGGGTGAACGTCGCCCTGGACGACCGCGGCCTTCGCCCCGGTCCGATGTTCGCTGACGCCGATCTGATCGGCGTGCCCCATCGCATTGTCGTCGGCGAGCGCGGCCTGGATGCCGGCACCCTGGAATACAAGGCCCGATCGGCCGATAACGCCACCGAGATCCCCCACGACATGGACGCCGTGCTCAAAGCCATCGGCCACGCCCGCACTTGATCCGGCCACTGCTGCTTATCCTGGCGCTGAACGCCGCCCTGCCCGCGGTCGCGCAGCCGGATGGCGAGGTCGTGGACCCGGGGCTGCGCAAGGCGCTGATCGAGGCCGTCAACAGCGCTGACAGCTTCGACAACCGCTTCGACGCCGAAGTCTGGCTGCTGGACATGTCCACCCGACTGGCGCCGTTCCTGCCGGACGCCGACAAGCGCCTGCCGCTGCTGCGCGCGGTACACCGCGAGGCCAACCGTGCCGATCTGCAACCCGAACTGGTGCTGGCCCTGATCCAGGTGGAAAGCCTCTTCCGGCGCTTCGCCATCTCCTCAGCCGGGGCCCGGGGTCTGATGCAGATCATGCCCTTCTGGGTGGACGAGATCGGGCGCCCCGACGACAACCTGTTCGACGTCGATACCAACCTGCGTTACGGCTGCACCATCCTGCGCTACTACCTCGACATGGCGGACGGCAATCTCACCGAAGCCCTGGCCCGGTACAACGGCAGTTACGGGCAGTACTGGTACCCGGCGCGGGTGCATACGGCGTTGTCGAAGCGGTGGTATCGGCGCTAAGGGGCTGGCGTAACGCTCCAATTCAGGGAGAATTGTAAGAATTTCGCCCTGAAGGGCGAGTCCCTTTTCTTTGCGTCGCCAAAGAAAAGAGACGAAAAGAAAGGCGACCCGGACCGCTTGTCCCCCGGTCAGCGAAAGCTGACCGGGGCATTCCCGCCCGGCCGCCGGGCCATGGCCGGGTCGCGCCGACGGCACGTCAGTGTGCCGGCGGCGCTAAGCCGGACGTCCTGTCCGGCTTACCCTATGGCCCACCGGCCGGTCGGCAAGCGCTAACGGGAGGGAAAAAGTCGCCACACCCGGATGTGGCTGCTCTTGATTCCCGTCGGGACGAGCCGAGCACTGCAGGGCGGCGAGGTCCCAGGCCCGAAGGGGCGCGCACAGGAAGTGCGCGCGGTTTTCGCCGGCACACGGAGGTGCCGTCGAAACACCCCCTCGCCGACCGAAGCGCCCAGGGCATCCTGCCTCGAACACCGTTCGAGGCAGGACTCGCCCGCCGGAAGCGCTTCTTTGGTGACTTTCTGGTCGCACAAGAAAGTTACCCGGCCCGCTTGAGCGGGGCGGAATTCTTCAGTCGAATAGTTCGAGCACGGCAAGCCATGACCCAACCCGGAACGCGATCCCGATCGGTTACCCTTGCCTGCCAAGCTCGATACGAACACGCCGTGTACCGCCTCTACCACAACCCCCGCTGCTCCAAATCACGCACCGCCCTGGCCCTGCTTGAAGAGGCAGGCACCTCGTTCACCGTGATCCGGTATCTCGATGAACCACCCTCGGCATCCACGCTGCAAGCGCTGCTCGCCAAACTGGGCGTGCCCGCCGCGGACGTGCTACGCCACAACGAACCGGCATTTCGCAGCCTGGGGCTGGATCAACTCGCGGAGATCGATGCGGAGACGGCCATCCAGGCACTGCTCAAGGAGCCGAAGCTGCTGCAGCGGCCCATTCTCGAGACCGACGACCGGGCGGTGATCGGCCGCCCGCCCGAACAGATCCGGACACTGCTGTAATGGCCGACATTCTGGTCCTGTACTACAGCCGCGACGGCGCAACCGCCGCCCTGGCCGACGAGATCGCCCGCGGCGTGAGCAGCGTGGCGGACATGCAGCCCCGTGTGCGCACCGTGCCGCCGGTATCGACCGATTGCGAGGCGGTCAGCGACAGCCTGCCGGACAGTGGACCGCCCTACGCCGAGCACTCGGACCTGGCCGACTGCGCCGGGCTGCTGCTGGGATCGCCCACCCGCTTCGGCAACATGGCAGCACCGCTGAAGTATTTTCTCGACACCACCGCGGGGCCGTGGCTGTCCGGCGATCTCGCCGGCAAGCCGGCCGGCGTGTTCACCTCGACGGCCAGCCTGCACGGCGGACAGGAAACCACGCTGGTGTCGATGATGCTGCCGCTACTGCATCACGGCATGCTGCTGGTGGGCCTGCCCTACAGCGAAAGCGCGCTCAACGAGACCGTCAGCGGCGGCACCCCGTACGGCGCCAGTCATGTCAGCGGCGGTTCGCCCCGGCCGCTGACCGACCACGAACGCCGCCTGGCCCGCGCGCTGGGCAAACGGGTGGCCGATACGGCCCGTCGCCTGAGCCAGCCATGCAACTGAGTCGGCTCGCTCGCATCGCAACACTCGTCGCCATGGCCGGGCTGATTGGCGGCCTGGTGCTGTGGCTGGGCCCGCTCTACGGCCCGTTGGCCTGCCTGCCGCTGCTACCGGCCCTGCCCGGGCTCTGGCGCGGACGCCGGTATACCTACGGCTGGACCAGCCTGCTGTCGCTGGCCTATCTCACAGTGCTGCTGACCGAGTTCACCGCCCGCGGCGCAAGCGGCTGGATCACCGCCCCGGCGCTGCTGGCCACGGTGATCGTGTTCACCGGCTGTCTGTGTTTCGTGCGCTGGCAGGCGCGCGAGCAGACCCCGCCGCCGACGGCCTGACGCGCTACTCGACGCGCTCGAGGCGGTGCCCGGCGGACCGCAGCTGTTCGATCAGCCCGTGTTCGCCCACCAGGTGCAGCGTCCCGACCAGCACCATGGCGTCGTCGCTGCCGGCCAGCAGCGCCTCGATGTGCTCCATCCAGTCATCGTTGCGGGAAAACAGCAGCCGCTCGTAAAGGGCCGGCGTGTCGTCGATCTGTTCCTCGACGTAAGCCGCCAGGCCGGCGGCATCACCCTCGCGCCAGAAATCGAACACCGCGGCCGGGGCGTCGGTCAGCGCCGCAACGTTGTCCACCGTGGCCGCCAGATAATCCCGGGCCATGTCCGCCGGCATTTTGGTGAGCACTGCCAGGTGCCGATCCAGGGTTTCCAGCGGCAGGATCGCCTTGTCGTCGTCCACCGCCCGTTCGTGGAAGTGGGTATCCAGGCCGAGATCCTGGCGGAAGTCCTCGGCCATGAAGGCCTGCACCTCGATCATCCCGGCGATGAACCAGGGGCGGAAGCTGCGCAGGGCGCTTACGGACTGGCCCATCTCGTCCAGCAGCTCGGCCACCCGGGCGTACAGCGCGTCGTCGAGATGATCCTCCAGCCCGGTACCGTCCGGATAGCGGGCCGCCTGGAACAGCCGGGTCTGGGTGGCCGACGACTGCAGCTCCCCGATATCGGTCTCGAACGCCACGATGGCCGCGTTCTCGTAGGCCCGCTCGAAGGCCTCGGGCAGCGGATAGGCCGAGGGCGGCAGCAGATGCACCGAGCCGGCCAGATAGACGGTATTGTCGGCATCACTGACCTGCCAGACCATGCCGCGCGCCGAGGCGGCGCCGCTGGCCAGCGCGAGCAGTGCAACCAGACCCAGAAGCCGGAAGTTCATGTCTGACAGACCTGCTTGACGAAGGGAATGGTCAGGCGCCGCTGGGCGGCCAGCGAGGCCCGATCCAGCCGCGCCAGCAGCGGCATCAGCCGGCGCAGATCGCGGCTGGTGTGGGTCAGCAGATAACGGGCCACCTCGTCGGGCATCGTCAGGCCGCGACTGGCCGCCCGCGCCACCAGCACCCGTCGCTTGTCGTCATCCGCGGGTTCCTGGAGGGCGTAGACCGCGCCCCAGCCCAGCCGGGAACGCAGGTCTGCCAGCAGCCCGGTCAGCTGGGCCGGTGCGGCCGGGGCGGCCGCCAGCACACTGGCGCCGGCGGTCCGCCAGCCGTCCAGTGCCCCGACCAACGCCTCTTCCCAGGCGCGATTGCCGGCCACCGCATCCACCTCGTCCAGACACACCAGATCCAGCCCGGCCAGTCCGTCGAGGATGGCGGGCGGTTGATCACGCCAGTCGGTCAGCGGCAGAAAGGTGGCCCGGCGCCCGGCCTCGCCGGCGGCGCGGCAGGCCGCCTGCAGCAAGTGGGTCTTGCCGGGTCCACCGCAGAAGTAGCCGCGCTCGTCCGGACCGATCGCGGCCTGGCGGGCGGCGGCCAGCGCCGCCGCGTTGGGTCCGGGGGCAAAACCGGCCAGGGTGGCGGTATCCGGCAGCTGCACCCCCAGCGGCAGCTGGGCGGAAGGCAGCGACGCGGCGGACTCAGCTTTCATCCTGATACAACCGGCTCTCGCGCCAGACCCGCCCGGCATAACGCACCAGCACGGCAATCGCCGCAGCCGCGGGCAGGGCCAGCAGCACCCCCACGAATCCGAACAGCTGGCCGCCGGCCAGCACCGCGAAGATCACCGTCACCGGGTGCAGGCCGATCCGGTCACCCACCAGCAGCGGTTGCAGCACCGCGCCTTCCAGTGTCTGGCCCACGGCAAACACCAGCCCCACCCACAGCAGTGGCAGCAGATCGCCGCCGGTCTGCACCAGCATGGCCACCGACGAGGCGGCCAGCCCCACGATCACTCCCAGATAGGGCACGAAGCTGACCAGCCCGGCAGCAATACCGATCAGGAATGCCAGATCCAGTCCCGCCAGCCACAGGCCCACCGCATAGGTCATTCCGAGGAAGGACATCACCAGCAGCTGGCCGCGGATGAACTGGCCGAGCACCTCGTCGGTCTCGCGCGCCAGTTCCGTCGCGGTGCCGAGCATGCGCCGCGGCAACAGATCGCGAATCCAGGCGACCATGTGGTCCCAGTCGCGCAGCAGATAGAAAGTGATCACCGGCACCAGCACCAGATTGGCCACCAGCGTGATCAGCGCGGTTCCCGAGGAGAACGCCTGCTGCCAGATCACGTTGGCCACGCCGCCAGCCTTGCCCCAGTGTTCGGCCACCAGGCTGCGCAGGGCCTCCATGCTCAGGCCCTCGCTTTCCGGCAGGAAGGTCTCCATCAGCGGTTCGAGGCGGGCCTGCAACCACTGCAGATAGCGCGGCATGTTCTCGATCAGGGTGCGCAGCTGGTGCTCGAGCACCGGGAACAGCAGCAGCACCAGCATCAGTCCCAGAATGGTCAGGGTGCCGAACACCACCAGAACCGATGCAGTGCGCGACAGCCGATAGGTCTGCAGCCGGTCGACCAGCGGGTCGCCCAGATAGGCGAGCCCGGCGGCGAACACGAACGGCGTGAGAATGGGCCCGAGCAGCCAGATGAACAGGATGACCGCCAGCAGCGGCAGCAGCCAGAGGGCGTAGCGGGACGCGATCATGGACGGCGTCAGCGGCTCAGCCGGTAACCCAGAGCCGCGCCGCCGCGGCTCAGGCCCTCGGCCTGCCGGGTGGCATCCCGGTCCCGGCGCAGCCAGTCGGCCAGGTCGATGTTGCGGTCCAACACCCCGCTGCCACCGGTGACCTTGACGCGGAACAGCACCATGTCCTCGCGCACCAGCGCCGGCGACAGCCATTCCACCACCCCGATGTCGGCCAGATGGGCGGCCACGCGGTTGTAGTCGCTGGCGCCGGCAACATTGCTGATCGCGACCAGTACGCCGTCGTCACCCGGATCGAACGCCCCCACCGCGCCGGTGCCGCCCGATCCGCCGCCGGATGCCGTCGTCGAGGTGGCGCCATCGCGCGCCGCGTAGGTTCGGGCGTAAATATCGGCCACCCGGTGCAGGGCCTCGGCCAGCAGCGCCGGACGCGAATCCGCCGCGCCCTGCCAGCTGGCCAGCTCGGTGCCGTCGCTGAGCAGACGCCAGCGGCCACCCCAGGAACCACCCTCGCTGCCGATGCGGCCGACCAGCAGGTTGGCGGTGCCGTAGCCGCGGGCCACCGACATCAGCCGGGCATCGTTGCCGCTGGCGATATCGGCCGGCGTCACCCGGCCGCGCTCGGCCTCGCCCGCGCGCGGCAATTGCAGCGGCAGCCCGCGAGCACGCGCCGCCTCGCGCATGGCCTCGATGCCGTCGGCCGGCGTTGACTCGGTGAGCAGCCCGTCGGCAGCCATCGCCACCCAGGGCATGGTTGCCGGCCGTTCGCGGCCCCAGACCGCAATACCGGCATCCCGCAGCGCCGCGTTGACCGCCGTGGGTTCGAATGACACCCGCAGCGTCACCCCCGAGGCATCGCTCCCCTGATAGCCGTACTGCTGCACCAGATCGTCGGCCTGTTCGAGAATGCCGGCCACGCCGCTGCGCTCGGTCACGGCACGGTCTCCGGTCACCCGGACCAGCACCAGCCCCAGCGCCTGGCGCAGCGCGCCCTCACGCGTCTGCTCGCTCTGGTCGGCGGCTTCCACCTCCGCGCCGTAGAGGTCGGCCACCTCCACCGCGGCGGCGGGCAGGGCGAACAACAGACAGACAACGAGGGGCAGCAGCCGGAATACAGGCATCATCGACGAAGGCATGAATCGCTGCGCTACAATACCATGCGGCCTGCCCCGCTCCGCGCCCATTCACCCCGACTCTGCAGCGAGCCCTGCCTTGAGCGATCGCCCTTCCCTGAGCTACCGCGACGCCGGCGTTGACATCGATGCCGGCAACGCCCTGGTCGATGCCATCAAGCCCGCCGTCGCGGCCACCCAGCGCCCGGAGGTCATCGGCGGACTGGGCGGCTTCGGCGGCCTGTTCCGCGTGCCCATCGAGCGCTATCGCGAGCCGGTGCTGGTTTCCGGCACCGACGGCGTGGGCACCAAGCTGCGGCTGGCGATCGAGGCCGGCCGGTTCGACGGCATCGGTATTGATCTGGTGGCCATGTGCGTGAACGACGTCCTGGTGGCTGGCGCCGAACCGCTGTTCTTCCTCGATTACTACGCCACCGCCAGGCTGGACGCCGAGATTGCCGCCGAGGTGATCCGGAGCATCGCCCGCGGCTGCGAAATGTCGGGCATGGCGCTGATCGGCGGGGAAACCGCGGAAATGCCCGGCATGTACGCGCCCGGCGATTTCGACCTGGCCGGATTCTGCGTCGGGGTGGCCGAACGCGAGGCGATCATCGACGGCTCGGGCATTGCGCCGGGCGACGTGGTGCTGGGCCTGGCCTCCTCCGGCGCCCATTCAAACGGCTACTCGCTGATCCGCAAGGTGCTGGAAGTCAGCGGCCAGCGGCTCGACCAACCGCTGGGGGACGCCACCCTCGCGGACGCCCTGCTCGCCCCCACCCGCATCTACGTCGCCGCCGTGCGCGAGGTGATGACCCGGCATCCACTAAAGGGTCTGGCCCACATCACCGGCGGCGGCCTGGCGGAAAATCTCGCCCGGGTCCTGCCGGCCCACTGCGGTGCCCGGCTGCGCGCCGACAGCTGGCCGCGGCCGGCGCTGTTCGGCTGGCTGCAGGACGCCGGCGGCATCAGTGACGCCGAGATGCAGCGCACCTTCAACGGCGGCATCGGCATGGCGGTGGTGGTGGACGCCGGTCAGGCAGCCGCCGTCCGGGCCGCCTTCGAGGCCGCCGGCGAGACGGTGTTCGAGATCGGCGAGATCCTCGCGCGCGACCAGCAGGACGACGCGGTTCGACTGACTTGATGCGAGCCGTCGTGCTGGTCTCCGGCCGGGGCCGCAATCTGCAGGCGCTACTGGCAGCGCGCGAGGCCGGCACCCTGCCGCTGGACATCACGCGGGTCATCACCAATCGTCCCGGAATTCCCGCGCTGGATATTGCGGCGCGGTCGAGTGTGCCCGGTACCGTGCTGCAGCCGAAGGGCTTTTCCTCGCGCGCCGCCTTCGATGCCGAGCTGGCCCGCCACGTGGCCGCCGAGAACCCCGACTGGGTGGTGCTGGCCGGCTACATGCGCATTCTCGATTCAGCTTTCGTTCAGCAGTTCGCGGGCAGGCTCGTCAACATCCATCCCTCGCTGCTACCCAGGCATCGGGGGCTGGACACGCACCGCCGCGCGCTGGCCGCCGGCGATGCCCGACACGGCGCCACCGTGCATTTGGTCACGGCAGACCTGGACGCCGGCCCGGGCATCCTGCAGGGCAGCATCGCGGTGGCCGCACAGGACACGCCGACCAGCCTCGCTGATCGGGTAATGCACCAGGTGGAAACCCGCATCTACCCGCAGGCACTGGGCTGGCTGGCAAGCGGTCGGGTCGATTTTGCCGACGGTCGTGTGCGGATGGACAACCGGCCCCTGGAGGCACCGATTCATGTGGACTGCGATTCGACATAGCCTGATTGCCCTCGGCCTGCTGGCCGTGGTTCCCGCGCAGGCGGCGGTGCTGTCACCGTTCACCGCCACCTACCGCGCCTCGCACGGCATCATCGGCCTGGGCGAGGCCACCTTCGAACTCAGCCGCGACAACGGCTGCTGGCGCTGGCACGGGGTAGCCAACCCCAGCGGCCTGGCGGCGCTGCTGATCGGCACCGTGACCGACGATTCCCGCTTCTGCGTCACCGACAGCGGCGACCTGTCCCCGCGCCAGTTCCGTCATCACGAAGCCGACGATGCCGAGGACAGCTACCAGCTCAGTTTCAATCCCGCCGAAGCCACCGCCAGCCACAATGGCGGCGAGGCCTTCGACGTCCCGGCCGACGCAGTGGATCCGTTCCTGCTGCAGATCGCCGCCCGCCGCTGGCTGGCCGATGCGGAAAATCCTGCCGAGGCGGGCGCCCGCGAGTTCACGGTGGTGGATGAGGACGAGATCAAGACCTATCGCCTGGCGGTATCCGAGGGCCCGAGCGTGGAAACCGCGGCCGGCAGCTTCAAGACCATCCGGCTGGCCCGCGTGGACGACGGCGACAAGCAGCTGGTGTTCTGGGCGGCCCCGGCCCTCGACTTCCTGCCGGTGCGGGTGGAACACCGCAAGGATGGCAGCACCCAGATCCGGCTGGACCTGCAGTCGGTGGAGCGCATGGACGAAAGCGGGGGCAGCATCTAGGGGTTCCCGGTGAACTTGCCCGGGGAATCACGGGTCTGACGTTTCCCGCCGCGCGAAGATCGCGCGGAATCGATACACTCACGCGCCGGCGCCCACCACGCCGGCGCGCTGTTTTGATACCGCCAAACCGCCAGGGCAGACCGTCCCCCGCATGGTTCCGACGTTTCCGCCAGTCTCGTTCCGCCGGCACGCCCGGACCGCTGCGGCCACGCTGCTGATCGGCCTGCTGGCCCACACGGCCGCCAGTGCCGCAGCCGGTGACGGGGCCTATCCCATCGACGACCCGCTGGCCGCGACCGTGGTGGGCACCCCGAAGGCCTATCGCGCCAGCCTGCCCACCGATTTGCCACGGGAATCCCGAACGCTGGCCCCGCTGGTGGAACGCCCGGTGCCGTCCCCACTGGCCTATGCCGTGCCGCTGGAATACGGCCTGATCGCCCAGGACGAACCGGCCCCGCTGATGTTCATCCTCGCCGGCACCGGCGCCGGGGCCAAGAGTGCCAAGAGCGATGTGATCGCCCGGGCGCTTTACACCGAGGGCTATCACGTCGTCACCCTGCCCTCACCCACCAGCGTGGGGTTCATGCTGGGCGCGGCCACCCATCCGGTGCCCGGCCGCATGAACAACGACGTGGCGGATATATATCGCTTCATGCAGGCAGTTCGCGACGACCTGCCCGAGCGCGTCCGGATCACCGGCTTTTCCCTGACCGGCTACAGTCTCGGCGGCCTGCAGGCGGCGTTCGTCGATCAGCGGGATCGGCAGGAACAGGTTTTCGGCTTCGAGCGGGTACTGCTGATCAACCCCGCAGTGGACCTGTATGCCTCCGTCCGCCGCATGGATCGGCTGTTCGATACCGGGCTGGAACAGGGTATCGCCGGGCTGCCGGCGTTCCTGGAACAGGCGCTGGGGCGTTTCCGGCAGATCTATGCCGGCGAGGATCCGATCGAGTTCAACGAGGATTTCCTCTATCAGGCCTATCTCGCCACCGAAACCCGCGAGCAGGACATCGCCGCCATCATCGGCCTGGCCTTCCGCCTGTGGCTGGCCAACATGAACTTCGCCGCCGACCTGCTCAGTAACAGCGGCGTGATCGTGCCGGTGGCACGCGAACCCGGCACCTTCACCAGCCTCGACACCTATCTGGTGCGCTCCTTCGGCATGTCCTTCGCCGACTACATCGACGAACTGCTGCTGCCCTACTACAACAAGGACGGCCGGCAACTCACGCGCGACGCGCTGATCCGAGAAGGCCGGCTGGCGCGCATCCAGCCCTACCTGAAGCGCGCCGGGCACATGGGCGTGATCACGAGCGCGGACGAGATCATTCTCGACCGCGGGGAAGTCGACTTCCTGCGCCGGACCTTCGGCGAGCGGGCCACGATCTTTCCCCACGGCGGGCACATGGGCAATCTCGCGCATCGTGACGTGATCGGTGCCATCCGGGAGTTCTTTCGGCCATGATCTGGCATCGGCAAGGCGGGATGAATCCCGCCCTACTCGGCATTTGCCTCGCGGTGCTACTGGCCGGCTGCGCCGGCACGCCGCCGCCCCCGGCCACGGTGCAACCGGAAACCCCGGCGGCACGCGACGCGGAAGACACCACCGCCAATCCCCTGGCCATCTATGACCCGCTGGAACCGTTCAACCAGCGTGTCTACCGTTTCAACGCCCTGGCCGACCGCTATGTGCTGCTGCCGGCGCTGGACGTCTACCGCACGGTGGCGCCGCCCCCGGCACGCCAGGGCGTCTCCAACTTCTTCGACAACATCGGCGAGATCGTCACCTTTGCCAACACGCTGTTGCAGGGCAAGGGCCACGACGCAGCGGTGACGCTGGGCCGCTTCCTGGTCAATTCCACGCTGGGGGTGGCGGGCCTGATGGACCCGGCCACCGACCTTGGCCTGGCGCGCCGCGACGAGGACTTCGGTCAGACGCTGGGCGCCTGGGGCATGGGGCCGGGCCCCTATCTGGTGCTGCCGCTGCTGGGGCCGTCCACCCTGCGCGACACCGGCGGGCTGGCGGCGGATTTCGGCATTGAGTTCGCCATCGATCCCTTGCTGCTATCCGGCAACCCGGGCCGGCGCGTGGCCTACTGGACCGCGTACGCACTCGACACTCGCGAACGCCAGGATTTCCGCTACTACCAGACCGGCTCGCCCTTCGAATACACCCTGGTGCGGCTGATCTACGTGAATTTCCGGGCCCTGCAGATCGAGCGCTGACGCCCCGGAGCAGCAGGCGCCCTGTGGCATAATCGGCGGTTGATCCGGCCCCGAAACAGCCTGCATGTCCCGCAAGATACTGGTCACCAGCGCCCTGCCCTACGCCAACGGCGCCATCCATCTCGGCCACCTGGTGGAGTACATCCAGACCGATATCTGGGTGCGCTTCCAGCGGCTGCGCGGCCACGACTGCGTGTACGTCTGCGCCGACGACGCTCACGGCACCCCGATCATGCTGGCGGCCCGCAAGGAGGGCATCAAGCCGGAAGCCCTGATCGAGCGTTTCGCCGCCGAGCACAAGGCCGACTTCGACGCCTTCCTGGTGTCGTTCGACAACTATCACTCCACCCATTCGCCGGAAAACCGCACGCTGGCCGCGGACATCTACGAACGCCTGAACGCCGCCGGCCACATCGCCCGGCGCACCATCTCGCAGGCCTTCGATCCGGACAAGCAGATGTTCCTGCCGGACCGCTTCATCCGCGGCGAATGCCCGCGTTGCGGGGCGGCCGACCAGTATGGTGATTCCTGCGAATCCTGCGGCGCCACCTACCAGCCCACCGACCTCAAGAACCCGGTGTCGGCGCTGTCCGGGGTCACCCCGGTGGAGAAGGCTTCCGAGCACTACTTCTTCCAGCTCGGCGACTTCGAAACCTTCCTGCGCGAGTGGACCGCCGGCGGCCATCTGCAGGAGGCCACGCAGCGCAAGCTCGGCGAATGGTTCGAGGCCGGGCTCAAGGACTGGGACATCTCCCGCGACGCCCCCTACTTCGGCTTCCGCATCCCCGGCACCGAGGACAAGTACTTCTACGTCTGGCTGGACGCGCCGATCGGCTACATGGCCAGCCTGAAAAATCTGTGCGAGCGCACCGGCCGCGATTTCGACGGCTACTGGACGCCGGACTCCGACGCCGAGGTGTACCACTTCATCGGCAAGGATATCGTCTACTTCCACGCCCTGTTCTGGCCGGCGATGCTGCACGGGGCCGGCTTTCGCACACCGGACGGCGTGTTTGCCCACGGGTTTCTCACCGTCAACGGCGAGAAGATGTCCAAGTCGCGCGGCACCTTCATCCGCGCCCGCACCTACATCGATCACCTGCCGGCGGAGTACCTGCGCTACTACTTCGCCGCCAAGCTCGGCGCCGGCGTTGAGGACCTGGACCTCAACCTGGAGGACTTCGTCGCCCGGGTGAATTCCGACCTGGTAGGCAAGTACGTCAACATCGCCAGCCGCTGTGCCGGGTTCATCAACAAGCGCTTCGGCGGGGAACTGGGCGAGGCACTCGACCGGCCGGACCTGTGCCGGCAGTTCGCCGACGCCGCCGACGACATCGCCGAACTGTACGAAACCCGCCAGTTCGCCCAGGCCATGCGGCGCATCATGGCCCTGGCCGACGACGCCAATGCCTACGTGAACGAGCGCCAGCCCTGGATCATCGCCAAGGAAGAAGGTCGCGAGAGCGAGCTCCAGGCCATCTGCGCCAGCGCCCTCACCGCATTCGCCCAGCTCACCGTATTCCTGAAACCGGTGCTGCCGGCCACGGCCGCCGCCGCCGAGGCCTTCCTCGGTCTGGACGAGCTGACCTGGGCCGATGCCGGCCGCGATCTCGCCGGCCGCCGCATCAATGCCTTCCGCCCGCTGCTCACCCGCGTGGATACCGACGCCGTGGAGGCCATGCTGGCCGCCAGCAAGGAAGACCTGACCGCGACCGACTCGAACAAAAAAAACGAAGCCGCCATGGACGACAACACCATCCAGATCGACGACTTCAGCAAGGTCGACCTGCGCGCCGCCCGGGTGGCCCGCGCCGAGCACGTGGAAGGCGCCGACAAGCTGCTGCGCCTGACGCTGGACGTCGGGGAGTTGGGCGAACGCCAGGTGTTCGCCGGCATCAAGGCCGCCTACGCCCCGGAAACGCTGGAGAATCGGCTGGTGGTGATGGTAGCCAACCTCGCACCACGCAAGATGCGCTTCGGGGTATCCGAAGGCATGGTGCTGGCCGCCGGCGGGGATGATGGTGGTCCGTTCCTGCTGTCGCCGGACAGCGGGGCGACGCCGGGGATGAAGATTCGCTGACCGATCAATCCGTCAAAAGCAGACTAACCAGCTCCACCGAGGCGCCAGCAGCCCGAGGTTATTCATCGGGATGATGTGTGGCGTCCACTGCGATGCCAAGAAACACGAGGGCAACGACGAGGAGCACGACAGCAGCTAGAGTTTCCATCGTTATAGCGCTCTCAAACTTTCAATTGCCTTTTCGATACGCCGGTGTAGCAGAACAATAAGGAATCTCTGATTTATTCCCCGCGGCCTGCGCCGGAGTCCTTTGCGCGTGGCTGGCAAGGAATGAGGAGTGCGGTTTGCTAGATGCAAATAAGCGACGAATGACGCCGTCCAGACGCGCGCAAAGGCCCGGCCGCGAAGCGGTTTGGCCCAAGCCACGCCACACCGGCGTTGCCCGGCTTGGCCGTGGGGCCTGCCACGGCCGGCGCCGGGCGCCTTGTTGTGACGCGGCTTGGGACACAAACGCAGGTCGCGGGGAATAAATCAGAGGTTCCCCAGCGTGATCGCAGCCACGCCGAGAATTGCAAGTAATACCGTAACGCCACCGGCCCGGTGAGCGCTTGTGATGAGCCAACCGATGATACTGATATCGGTAACCACCATGACGCCTTGCCAGAACTTGAGATAAGCAATTTGCTCTCTTATGACGTCGAGCTCGGACATGATCGAGAGCATATACCAAGCGACAATCCTGTGCCGACTAACGCCCAGGCAGAAACGATGTCGGCCGGATACTTATCCTGTCCTACACCGACGTCTGTATCATCAGCGCCCGGTCTGCCGTGCCTGGAGAGATTCGCCCATATGAATCAGCCCGACGACGACACCATGCGCCCGGAATACGATTTTTCGACCGCCGAGCGCGGAAAGCATTACCGCGACTTCCGGCGCGACACCAATCTGGTGTTTCTCGAACCTGACGTTGCCGCGGTTTTCAAGAACTCCGAGGCGGTTAACGAAGCGTTGCGAAAACTGGCCAAATCTGCGAGAGATTGACCAACATATTTGATGGGCGAGCGGAAGAACCTGCTCCGCAATCTTGAGCGCCACCGTACTGTGTCACTAGCCGACAAGCTCGACGCCCTTCTGCCGCAAACCCAGTGCACCCGCTGCGGCTACGACGGCTGTCGTCCGTACGCGGAAGCCATCGCCTGCGGCGAGGCCGACATCAACCGCTGCCCGCCCGGCGGCGAAACCACCATGCAGAAACTGGCCGCCCTCACCGGCAACCAGGAAAAGCCGATCGACCCGGACTGCGGCGAAGTGCCCCAGCCGATGGTGGCCTTCATCCGCGAGGACGAATGCATCGGCTGCACCAAGTGCATCCAGGTCTGTCCGGTGGACGCCATCGTCGGTGCCCCCAAGCTCATGCATACCGTGATTGCCGACGAATGCACCGGTTGCGAGCTATGTGTGCCCGCCTGCCCGGTGGACTGCATCGACATGCCGGCCGCCGCCGACGGCGAGGGCCAGGTCCACTGGCCGCCCGAAACCGCAGATGACGAGGACCGGGCCGCCCGGGCACGGCAACGCTTCGACGCCCGCAACCAGCGCCTGGCCCGCCTGAAGGCCGAACGTGCCGAACGCCGTGCCCGGCGCCGACGCGTACGCGGTAACGACCAGACCGCCAGCGACAACCGCCGGTCGGACATCGCCGCCGCCATCGCCCGCGCCAAGGCCAAGCGCGACCGATAATTCCACCCGGACCGTAGGGCGGCATTCATGCCGCCTCATACCGAGCAGAGACAACGACGTCCGATCGGTTGACCGGATGAATCCGGCCCGACAACAATGGTGGCGAAACCGTAGCCACTCGGATTGCCGCCCGCATGACATGGTGCTACTTTGGTAACACCTATACGGCAACAAGATGTCCGCCATGGCAACCACGTCACTGAAGCTGCCCGACGATCTGAAGGAGCGGGTGCGTCACGCCGCGCAAGCCCGCGGGATGAGCCCGCATGCATTCCTGCTGGAATCCGTGCGGCTCGCCACCATCGCGTCGGAGCAGCGCACCGACTTCATCAGCCAGGCGCAATCGGCACGCGAGCACGCCATCACCAATAATGAGGCGTATGACGCGCACGAAGTGCATGCGTATGCCCGCGCCCGGGCACACGGCCAGGCAGCACAGGCGCCCAAGGCAGGAAATTGGCGCGGATAGCCTACACGCGAGCAGCGCTCGACGATCTGGTTCGACTTGCCGATTTCCTTCACGACAATAACCCATCCGCTGCCGCGACAACCGTCGACCTGATCGCCGATGCGGTCGCCATGCTCGCCGACCACCCGCTGATCGGCCGCCCGCTGGACGGCGGCGAGCGCGAACTCATGATCTCGCGGGGCCGGACCGGCTACGTGGCCCTGTACAGCCTGGAGGAGGAACACGATACCGTGCTGATACTGGGTATTCGGCACCAGCGCGAGGCCGGATACCTGCTGTAGCACCAGCGTCACGGCGACTCACCAGACCGTAGGGCGGCATTCATGCCGCCTCACACCAGGCAGAAACAACGACGTCCGACCGGTTGGCCGGATGAATCCGGCCCTACAACAATGGTGGCGAAATCGGCCCGGCTCCGTATCATCGCCAGACCGTAGGGCGGCATTCATGCCGCCTTGCGGCTTGGAACAAGCGACAGCAACATCAGCAACTCCAGCACAGCCACCGCATGAACCAGACCAAGCGCGAGGAAATCTTCCGGCGGCTCCAGGCGGCCAACCCGGCCCCCACCACCGAGCTGCAGTACGACACCCCGTTCGAACTGCTGATCGCGGTGATCCTCTCGGCCCAGGCCACGGACGTTGGTGTTAACAAGGCCACCGCCAGGCTATTCCCGGTTGCCAACACGCCGGCGGCCATCCTGGCGCTCGGCGAAGAAGGGCTGAAAGCGCACATCAAGACCATCGGCCTCTACAACAGCAAGGCCACCAACATCCTCAAGACCTGCCAGGCATTGATCGACAACCACGACGGCGAAGTCCCGCGCGACCGCAAGGCCCTGGAGGCATTACCCGGCGTCGGCCGCAAGACCGCCAACGTGGTACTCAACACCGCCTTCGGCGAACCCACCATCGCGGTGGACACGCACATCTACCGGGTATCCAACCGCACCCGTATCGCCCCGGGCAAAACCGTCCGCGCGGTGGAAGACAAGCTGCTCAAGGTGGTGCCGAAGACCTATCAGCGCGACGCCCACCACTGGCTGATCCTGCACGGGCGTTATGTCTGCAAGGCCCGCAAACCGGCCTGTGAAGCCTGCGTGATCGAGGATTTGTGTGAATACCCTGAGAAGGTATCTACTTAGCCGGTTTCGGCTGACTGATGGCTTGCTGCAACGCCAGCGCTTTTGGGATATTTAGCCCAATGTTACGGCAAATCCAATTCCCCCCGGCGGGCGTAAGGGTTCAACAAGGAACTGAAAAGCCGATATACCGATACCTCGGTCATCACAAGCCCGCCGCCCACCGACCCGCCTGAAGGTCAAACCATGCTCAGAACGACTCCCCTGCTTCTTGCTGCCGCCATTGCCCTACTGGCATGCGGCGGCCAGACCGAGGCTCCGGCGCCCGCCAAGCCCGAATCCGGATCCGCCGAACGCAAGATCTACATCGACCCGGAAACCGGGGAGCGTCTGTCCGAGCCACCAGAATCGGAACAACCATCTTCCGCCGATCGGACCAGCGGCAGCAAACGATCGCCGGAGATCATCGAACGTGAGGATGGCTCATCGATCCTGATTCACGAACCCGAAGACTGGCCCGAACTCAAGGCACGCAAACAGCCTGACGGCAGTGTCGTCATCGAACACCCCGGGGAGAGCCAGTAATGCAATCACAGCCATCCGCGTTAACCCGGTGCCGAGTTGGACGGAACATGGCGGCGCGGTGCCTGATCGCTCTGATCGCAACATGCCTGCCTGCGCTGGCGCAGGCAGCCACCATTACCGTCATCAACGACGACCCGGCAGGCGTCGGCTTCAACGATTCGACGCCGCGCAGTCCGGTTGGCGGCAATCCCGGGAACACACTGGGTGAGCAGCGCCTGTTCGCATTCGAGTACGCGGCAGACCTCCTGGGGGACAAACTCGGCAGCAGCGTCGAAATCGAGGTACGGGCGAGTTTTGCGCCGCTGTCCTGCAGCAGCAACAGCGCCACCCTTGGACGGGCCGGGCCAACCGCTTCATCCCGCAACTTCGGTGCCGGAGAACCTGACACCTTCTATGCCATCGCCCTGGCCAACGCGCTTGCCGGCACGGATCTGATTCCGATGGATGAGGAGATCGGCGCGGAATTCAATGGCGACATCGACGACAACGACAACTGCCTCCAGGGCGTCGACTGGTACTACGGCGTCGACGGCAGCGCACCCGGCAACGCGGTGGATTTTCTGGCGACCGTAACGCACGAACTGATTCACGGTCTCGGCTTCATATCATTTGTCGATAACTTCGACGGCAGCTTCTTCGACGGCACGCCGGGCATTTTCGACCGTTTCGTGTTCGATCTGGACCTCGGCCAGTTCTGGCCGGCACTGACGGATTCCCAGCGCGAGGAATCCGTCACCAACGACGGCCAGCTCGTCTTCGACGGCCCTGCCACCACCGCCGACGGTGCGCCAACCCTCTCGAACGGGACGAACTCGGGCCTGGTGCAGCTTTTTGCCCCGCTATCCGTGCAGGGCGGCTCGTCCGTCTCGCACTGGGACAAGGACCTGTTGCCAAACGCCCTGATGGAACCCAGTGATACCGGTGACATCAACGTCAACAACGGCATCGGCCTGTCCGCCTGTCTGCTGAGCGATATCGGCTGGAACCTCATCAGCGGCACCAGCTGTCCGGATACCGGCACCTTCAATGCGGAACCGATACTGGCGGTATCGCCGGACCCCCTGGATTTCGGCACCATTGACGCCGGCACCAGCGATACCCGCACCGTCACCGCCAGTAACAGCGGCAATGCCGATCTGACGATCGACAATATCGTGGCGCCGGGTACCCCGTTCTCCATTGCATCCCAGACCTGCAGCCAGGGCGGCGTACTCGCGCCCGGCGCGGACTGCGGCATCACCATTGAATTCGCCCCGGATACCAGCGGCAACTTCAGCGACAGCCTCAACATCGCAAGCGATGGCGGCAACGACAGCGTGGCACTCACCGGCAGCGCCGATCCACCGCCCGCTCCGCAGATCGACGTCTCACCAACCAGCCTGTCATTCGGGGAGCGGACCGTCGGCAGTACCACCACCGGCAGCCTCTCGGTCAGCAACAGCGGCGATGCGGATCTGGACATCGGCAGCATCGGCGGCCTGGCCGCGCCGTTTTCAATCGCGCCCGGCGGCGACAGCTGCAGCGGTCAGACACTGCCGCCCGGGCAGGATTGCAATGTCAGCATCCGCTTCCAGCCGAGCACGGCCGGAAGCTTCAGCGACAGTGTCACCATCCCCTCCAACGACACGACCGCCAGCGTCAATGTCAGCGGCAGCGCGGTGGCGGAAAGCAATGATCCGCAGCTATCGGTTTCGCCCGCCACACTCGACTTCGGCGACGTCAACGTGAACAACAACAGCACGTTGACAGTCACGCTGAACAACTCGGGCTCGGCCGATCTCACCATCAGCAACATCATCACCCCGGACGCACCGTTTTCCATCGCCTCGCAGACCTGCACCGAAGGCACCATGCTGGCGCCCGGCAACAGCTGCGGAATCACCGTATCGTTTGCACCAACGCAAATCGGCAGCGCCAGCGATACGCTGCGCGTCGAAACCAACGGCGGCAGCGACGACATCGCGTTGACCGGCAACGGCACGGCCGAACCTGCTCCGGTGATTACGGTGGACCCCGAAAGCATCGATTTCGGCTCGATCACCATTGGTGACAGCAGTCAGCAGCCGGTCACGGTGACCAATGACGGCGACGCGGAGCTCAGCCTCGGCACCATCAGCGCGCCGAACGATCCGTTCACCCGGCCAGCCGGTGACGACGACTGCTCGGGCGCCACGCTGGGCGCGGGCGAGCAGTGTCAGTTCACGCTGGGCTTTGCTCCCTCGGCCAGCGGCAGCTTCAACGGAAACGTCACCGTGCCGTCCAACGACAGCGATATCACGGTGGCACTGTCCGGCAGCGGCCAGGAGCCGGCCACACCTGCCATCGATGTCTCGCCCCTGGCAATCGACTTCGGCGACACCGGCGTTGGCAGCACCGCCAGTCGGGTCATCGATGTGCGCAACAACGGCAGCACCTCCCTGCAGATCGGCAGCGTTGACATGCCCACCGGACCGTTCGCGATCACGGAACAGGACTGCGCCAACCGCAGTCTGGCCGTGGCCACTAGCTGCAGCATCACGGTGCAGTTCGCCCCCCGGACGACCGGCAGCGTGTCGCAGAATTTCGGCATCGCCTCCAATGACCCTGACGACCCCGAGGTCACCGTATCGCTGGTCGGCAGCGGCGTGGCCGACGGTGATGCCGACGGCGTGGCAGACAACACCGAGAACAACGCACCGAACGGCGGCGACGGCAACGACGACGGCGTGCCGGACAGCACCCAGGCCGAGGTGGCCTCGTTGCCCGGGGTACGCGGCGGATACGTCACGCTGGCAACAGACACAGGTGCCATCGCCAACATCCGTGCCGAGGAAGCACTCAATCGCATCGAGTTGCCGGACAATGTCACGTTCGACAACGGCTTCTTCGCCTTCAACATCACCGGGCTGACACCGGGCGCCAGCGCGACCGTGACGCTGTTCCTGCCGGACACCCCGGATGCCTACTACAAGTATCCGGCTGGCGGTACCGGCAGCACACCGGCCGTGCGCTTCGACTTCGACGAAGCCTCCGGTACCGGCGCGCAGATCGACGGCAACCGCGTCACGCTGCATCTTGAGGACGGCGGCCGCGGCGACGCCGACATGACCGCGAACGGCGTCATCAGCGACCCCGGTGGCCCGGGCTTCAATGCCGAAACCGGCGGCGGCAATGCCGGCGGGGGTGGTGGCGGAGGCTGCACTCTGAGCACCGGAACGGAGAACCGAGCCGACCCGACGCTGATTCTCCTGATGCTATTGGCAGCGGCGTGGCTGCGGCGGTCGCCCCGGCGGAGGATTGCCCCCGCGTCACATTAGGCAACTAGCTTAAAGAGCTCCGATACCCCTTTAAGAATCCCGCTGCCTTGCCGGCCGGCCTCGGCGGGCCTGGCCCACGCGGGTACGCAGCGCCGATTCGATTTGCTGCCGGAAGGCGTCATTGCCCAGGGGTGTGCCGGTCCGGCAGGCGGCCTGAATGGCCTGTCGGGTCGAGTTGTCCAGTCCGGCGGCGAACAGTTCCCGGTACGCCGCCTGCCGCGCTTCAGGCTGTCCCGCCAGGTTCGTGTACAACGCATGGGGCGACACTAGCGGATCCGGCCGGCCGAGGCCGTTGCAGTGATAGCTGGACCAGGGATAGGCCGCAGGCTCAGCCACCATCGCAGCGCGGACCGGGTTCATTTCCACATAGCGCATGCAGGCCAACAGGTAGGCCTCGGAATCCACCATGCTGGCCTTGTAGCGCCCCTCCCAGAGCGAACCGCTGCGCCCGTACTTGTGGTTGATGAAAGGTACGTAATGACGGCCGGTGTATTGCATCATCCGGGCCGCGGACTCTGCCTTCGCGGGGGTAGCAAGCAAATGCACGTGGTTGGTCATGAGCACATAGGCATGGACCGCGCAGTCATAACGCGATGCGGCCAGGCCCAGCCACATCAGATACGCCCGGTAGTCTTCATCCTCGAAAAACACCGCCTTGCGACTGTGCCCGCGTTGCACCAGATGCACGGGCACACCGGGCAGGTAGAAACGTGGTTTTCGTGGCATGCACCCTCGGCGTTCCTAGCCCCCGGACGCCCAGATTAGGCGGGTTGGGCGGCGAATGCATCCCGGATGGGCTGAGACGACCCTCTCTTAAAGGGTTCTGATCCCGTTCCCTGAACTAAAGGACCTAAAGGGCTCTGAGCTCTTTTTGCTCTGGGCGACGAATGCATCCCCGGATTGGCTGAGGCGACCCTTCTCTTAAAGGGCTCTGACCCCTTTTCCCACAGAGCGAACCGCTGCGCCCGTACTTGTGGTTGATGAAAGGTACGTAATGACGGCCGGTGTATTGCATCATCCGGGCCGCGGACTCTGCCTTCGCGGGGGTAGCAAGCAAATGCACGTGGTTGGTCATGAGCACATAGGCATGGACCGCGCAGTCATAACGCGATGCGGCCAGGCCCAGCCACATCAGATACGCCCGGTAGTCTTCATCCTCGAAAAACACCGCCTTGCGACTGTGCCCGCGTTGCACCAGATGCACCGGCACACCGGGCAGGTAGAAACGTGGTTTTCGTGGCATGCACCCTCGGCGTTCCTAGCCCCCGGACGCCCAGATTAGGCGGGTTGGGCGGCGAATGCATCCCGGATGGGCTGAGGCGATCCTTCTCTTAAAGGGCTCTGACCCCTTTTCCTTACCCCTTTTCCTCTTTCTCGGCAGCGCCTTGTATCCGGTTCTTGTCCATCGGCTCGCAGATTACGCTCCACGCTTCCTCCCCACACTCGGTCGCCCTCGTGCAGTTGCGCTTCGCTTCACTCGTTGTGGCCAACTCGTCGCGGGACTTCCACCCGCAGGAGTGCGCCCATGCTGGGCGCATCCACAAAAAAAGAGGGGGGCTTTCGCCCCCCTCTCAAAGGTCTTCTTACTTTTTATCTAGGCCTTAGCACTCACCAGCCATGCCGACCGGGCCTGCCTGCGGGCAGGTGTAGGTCGTCGGGGCCGGCGGGATCGGCGCAAGCTCATTCGGCTCGTTGTTACCGTCAGCAGGTCCATGCGAGCCAGCTGGCTGGCCCGTGCCCTCATCGAAGGCAAAGACCAACGTATTGCTGGTAGCATCGAACTGGGCTTCCAACTGACTGCCCGAGACGATCCGCACCTGATCACCAGCCACAATCGGATTGGCTTGCGTAAAGGTGAGGATGATGCGCTGAGCAGCCTGATTGTCGCCGGACACCGTCGTAATGTCCTGACCATTGCTGTCAAGGATCTGGACATCCGTCGGCGGGTTCGCAGCAGCTGCGGTTGCATCGAAGTGCTCAAACTTACCGGCAGCCCACGCCACCAACTCGGCCTGAGTCACGGTTCCGTCGTTGTTACCCGGGCCGTCCTCATCAGCATCGGCACCGTTCACATCATCACGTGTGTCAACCGCGTCACCGTCAGTGACGAAGAACGGTTGGCTGAACGTGATATCGATGTTGAACGTATCGGTGGCAACACCCGGTCCCGGAGCAACCGTGCTGTAGTTCGAACCGCGAACCACAGAAGTGATTGCAAACGGACCAACGACATCTGCCATGGCGAAGATCGGCGCGTCCATGCCCAAGCCATTGCTGGCCCAGTCATCCCAAGTGTTGTCAGGGAACGCCGTACCGAACACGGTGCCTGCGGCACGGTCCGGAACGGTGTTGTAACTGACAGCACCATGCCCCGGGGTATCGTCAATGGCACCCATCGGCAGGTTGGTCAGTCCGGCCAGATTAGCCGCACTGTACGCATCCTCGGCGTATTCCAGATCCGCATCCCCGAAGCAACCCGAGACGTTCGGGACAGCAGGGTTGTCGGTCGGGATCGTGATCTGGGTGTTGCCCATCGACAACACGGCCGGATCAGTCGGGTCAGTCGCCGCATTGGCGAGGTTGATAGCGGTCGGAGCGCCACAATCGAGAAACTCGATCTGGCCCTGCAAACGCACAGGCTCGTCAAAGCGGAAGACCACCTGCTGACCATCATAGAACGCGAAGGTCATGACCGGCGGCTTGTTGTCACGCACCAGGGCGCGAGCATTGGCGGCCATATCGGCAACCACACCGTTCTGGTCTTCGATGGTGTCGGTCAGGTCGAGAATGCTCTCTTCCGTACCGCGGCCATCAGCTTCCAGATTGAACACGTTCTCGGCACCGAAGATGACGAGATGTGTACGATCCACGCCGCCCAACGTGCCTTCCAGAGCCACATTATTCTGGCTCGTGAAGTCCACCAGGCTGGCGCCACCGCTGTAGGCCGGAGTGGCCAGAAGCGGCGGTGCCGCCAGCGGTTCGGTTACCGACACGCCCAGGGTGCGAGCCGGCTCAGCGATGAACGCTGCCGTCGACGTCGCATCGTGGAACACGGACAGACCGTTAGTTACGCCCGGGATTGTCCGAGCACCACGCTCACCAGCTTCGTCGAAGTTGGTGGAACCCAGTTCGTCCTGGAGGGTGTCGTTGTTGTAGTTGCCGTTCGGATCCTGGTTATCCAGGGCCTGCGGCGACACCGGGAACACGAACAGATGGCGATCACCCGATCCGCCGCTGACAACGCCACCACCAGTACCGGTGGTCACGGCCAGACTTGGATCGATCTGCTGCGCCAACAGCTGCGGGGTGACGGTCGGCGGTGCGTTGTCTTCCAACGTCAGCATCGCCTCACCACCCAGCAGGCCAGCATCGGCACGTGAGGTCGCGATCAACACATCACTCGGCTGCACCCGCTCAGCATTGCGGCCGATGATCACCACGTCGAAGGACGTGAGGCCATTCGGATCAATGATGAAGCGGTTGGTATCCGGGGCGGTGGTGCCCAGGCGACCAGCGTTGATGGCGCTGCCGTTCGGGCCTTCCACCGGGAAGATCAGGACGTCGCGCAGCGTGCTATTTCGACGCACGCTCATGACCACATCCATCGGTGGGTTTTCCGTCGGCAGGGTCACGGTCACACGAGCAACATCGCCGTGCGTGAAGTCGAAGTCACCAAACAGGATGCCGTGGAGGATATCGGTAAAGAAATCCTCATTCGGATCCGGCAAGTTGACCGCGTTCAGGTTCTGAATTTCGTCATTGAATTCGCCCTGAGCACCCGGCGTTTCGACAGCACCTGTTGAACTGACCGCGTTATTCAGCAACGAGTCATCAACCGTGTCAACGAGCGTCGAAGTGGTCTGGAACGGGAACTGATCCGCCGGATCGCCCGTGTCAACCTGCTCGTTACGCTGTTCCAGCATGACCGCATCAGCCACGGTGTTCGTCGGCTCAAAGGTCTCCAGGAAAACGCCGAGTTGGCTGGCACTGGCGAACATTACACCAGCGTCGTCGAACGTCGGCTCGTTGCCGTTCGGGCCACCCGGGCTGTCGTCCCGCGGCTGGTTACCGGCAGAATCCAGCAAGGCCTGGGTACGAATGTAAACGTTGAACTCGGTCCCCGGATCGAGCGCGCTGTCGAGAGTCACCGTCACTTCATTGGCGCCAGTGACCGTCAGATCAGCACCGACGGCCGTCTGGTTCGGGGCATCACCGGTAACAACGATCAGATCGCTGTCGTTGAGGTTAGTCGCAACCGGTTCACTGAAGCGGATAACAATACCGCCCGTGCCATCGACACCGTTGGAGAGGGTGCCCCGGTTGCCATCATTGCCGGGCGAAGCACCGGTGTTGAGGACGGGCACGTCTGACACGAAGCTTACGTACGGTCCAACCTGGTCGTTGTCCACATCATCGGTGGCGGTCAGACCGGCCAGTTCGACAGTATTATTGGACTCAGAGGTGGTGGAGATCAGCACACCACGCAGGTCTACCGGGCTGCCACCGTCATTCGGGTTGTCACAGAAGTTGGTGTTCGTGGGATTACCCGTCTGAAATCCCAGATTGACAAAGTTGACAGTGCGCAACACGAAGCACGAGTCATCCGGCACGTTGTTGAACACGAAACGGCCATCGGCGTCGGTCGTGGTTGTGATCAACGGCACCGAGTAGGACACGGTCGTGCCTTCAGCCGGAATCGTATTGCCTGCGTTATCGGTCGCCTGTGAATCGATGGCGATGTCCGAAAAATCAAGGCTCATGCTCTCGTTGCCGATAACATTGCCCGTCGCAGACGCACGTAGCGTACCCCGGACCTCGGTCGTCAGCGCCGGCAAGCGGATGGTGCCTACGCTGGCCGAGTAGCCATCAACAAACGTGGTCGGGGGATTGCTCGGTGCAGAAACCGGCGGTGTCTCGTTAAAGAACTGCGCCTCCGGATTGACCGTTGCAGTCGCACCGGCAAAACCCTCGGGGGGAACAATCGAAACCGGGATGAACTGGTTGTTCGTAGCCCCGGTGTTCGTGCCGACGGTGTTCGTCACCGGCACGTCGTCGATCTCAAAATTACCGCTGTCACCGGTGGTCACCGTGCGATCACCCACAGACACAGAGGCGCCGGGGATCGGCTGACCATTAGTGTCTTGCACAGTACCAATCACGGTGCCGACGGGCCCGTTGATCTGATTGTTAGAGCCCCCTGTTGAATTCCGAACGTTGTCATCACCGCCACAGCCTGCAATCAGACCTACCGCCGCTGTGGCGATAAGCATGCGTGCGGCTGCAGCTCTAAGCCATCCCTTCTCGGATGACCTGAACTGAGTACTTCTCATCGGGCTGTTCTCCCTAAGGTCCAAACAGTAACGCCCCCCAAGAAACGGGGACCCTTCGCGAATCTCGCGTAGCAGCAATATACGCATGGCTTTTTACGCGAGTCAAACCCTTCTTGGGTTTTTTTTACCATGGCACGCGAACTCCCTGGTGATACCGCGCGCAGCGGCCCCGGGTAGCCGAGCCAGGCGCGTCACACTGTTTGCGCGCAAACGCTTTTTGCCCTCACCGAACTGCTCAAAAATCACGTTTGCACAAAGAGTTACCGGCGGCCTGGCGACCGGATAGCGCTTCGAAAGGGTGATAATCCCGGATAGGGGGTTGTTCCCGGGCACCGCGATATGTTTGGCGCCACCCGTCCGGGGCGACTTCAACAGTGGGTGATAACGCGATGACGGCGCGGTGAATCCGCGCGCTTGCGCGGTGTCTAGGGGGCTTCGGCCGGCCGCCGCGCGCGCCGCTGGCGGAAAAAAGCCTGCAACAATCCGCTGCTTTCCTCGGCACGTACGCCACCCGTCCAGGTAGTCCGGTGATTCAGCCAGGCGGTGTCCAGCGCGGCGGCCACCGAATGCACGGCCCCGGCGCGGGGATCGTCCGCGCCGAATACCAGCCGCTCGATCCGGGCGTGGACGATGGCGCCGGCGCACATCTGGCAGGGCTCCAGGGTGACGTACAGGGTGCAGCCGGGCAGGCGGTAGTTGTTGAGTGCCCGGCCGGCGGCGCGGAGGGCGGCGATCTCGGCGTGGGCGGTGGGGTCGCAGGTGCCGACCGGGCCGTTGCGGCCGGTTGCAATCAGTTCGTCATCTCGAACGATGACGGCGCCGACGGGTACTTCGCCCTCGGCCTGCGCCGCGCGGGCCCGTTCCAGGGCCAGGGTCATCCAGTGGTTGTCGTTGGTCATGGCTGGAGAGATCGCACGCCGCTTTCGTGCCCGGACAATGCCGCGGCCATCGGCCCCGAGCGCGGGCATTATCGGGACGCAGGCATCTTTGGAATAGCCAGGCTAACTATACCGGACTGGCCAAACCATCACGTCCGCAGAGTACGCGCTTAGCACGCGCAGTGGGATCATCGATTGCGACAGAGAGGGCTTGATTTCAATATGCGCTTGGACACACAAGCGCCTAATTCGCCAATGACTGAGCAGACACGCTGGCACCTCAAGGTATCGAACGAAGCGGACCGGCAGGTACGCAGCTTCCTGGCTGAACGAGGTTACAAAAAGGGCGACCTATCGCGCTTCGTCGAGGAGGCGGTGTGCTGGCGTGTCCTGGATCGGACCACGGAGGACTTCAGGGACCGCTTCTCGGACCTCGATGACGAGGAGATCGACCGGCTCAGCGAGGAAGCCGTCCGTTTTGCCCGGCTGGCCAGGCGCTGATCGATAAGCCGCACACCGTTTCGACCAGCCCCGATCCCGACGACAATCGGATACTGGCAATCGCGGAAGCCGGCTCGGCCGACTATCTGGTCAGCGGCGATCTGGGTGACCTGGTGGCGCTGGGGCGATATGCCGGTACCCGAATCTTGTCGGCACGAATCTTCATCCAGCAGGTGCTGAAGGATTAGCGACGCGGCTATGGTGTTTCGGGTGGGCACCATGTGGCGGCTTAATCCGGCCGGAGATCGCCGCGGCAGCCCCGCTGGCGCGGGGCTTTCTCGCGATGACGGCGGGTTGGTTAAGCACCGGAATCAGATCGGCCGAATGAATACGGCCCGATGCCGATCAATGGCATCGGGCCGTAGCCTGACATCAGAAGTGGCCGGATCGTTCGGTGCTCAAGTCGACCAGCCCTCTCCCCAGCCCCTCTCCCGCGGGAGAGGGGCTGAGAAGCAGCGGGCTCCGGATCAGTGCGTCAGCAGCGGTGCAATCACCAGACTGACGATGGCCATGACGTTGATCAGGATGTTCATGGACGGGCCGGCGGTATCCTTGAACGGGTCGCCCACGGTGTCGCCCACCACGGCAGCCTTGTGGGTGTCCGAGCCCTTGCCGCCGAGATGACCCTCTTCCACGTACTTCTTGGCGTTGTCCCAGGCGCCGCCGGCGTTGGCCATCATCAGTGCCAGCAGCACGCAGCTGATCAGGGCGCCGCCGAGCATGCCGCCGAGGGCGGCCGCCCCCAGACCGAAGCCGACCACCACCGGCGAGCCGACCGCCAGCACGCCCGGCAGCACCATGCGGCGCAGGGCGGCCTTGGTGGCAATGTCCACACAGCGGGCGTTGTCGGGCTTGCCGGTGCCTTCCATCAGGCCGGGGATTTCCTTGAACTGACGCCGGATCTCGTTGATCATTTCATAGGCAGCGTCGCCCACGGCCCGCATGCAGATGCTGCTGACCAGGAACGGGAAGATGCCGCCCAGGAACATGCCCATGAGTACCAGCGGGTCGTTCATGGTGAGGTCGAAGCCTTCCACGTGGCGGGCCACTGACTGGATGTAGGCCGCGATGATGGCCAGGGCCGCCAGCCCGGCGGCGCCGATGGCAAACCCCTTGCCGATGGCGGCGGTGGTGTTACCCACGGCATCCAGGCCGTCGGTGATTTCGCGCACGTCATCGCCCAGGCCGGCCATTTCGGCGATGCCGCCGGCGTTGTCGGCCACCGGGCCGTAGGCGTCGATGGCCATGGTCATGCCCACAGTCGACAGCATGCCCACGGCGGCAATGCCCACGCCGTAGACGCCGGCGCCCTCGGGCATCAGCAGGCTGGCGAAGAAGATCACCGCCACGATCGACAGCACCGGCAGCACCACCGATTCCATGCCCACGGCCAGGCCGCGGATCATCACCGTGGCGGGCCCGGTCTCGCCGCCCTCGGCGATGTGGCGCACCGGCTTGCCGCCGGTGTAGTACTCGGTGACCAGACCGATGATGATGCCGGCCGAGGCGCCGATCGCCACGCACACCCAGACCGCCCAGTTGATGCCCAGGGCGGTGATCACGGCGAATGCCGCCAGCATGAAGATCAGCGTGGCGCCGATGGTGCCGGAACGCAGCGCCCGGGCGGGGGCGTTGGCCGAGAAGAAGTGCACGATGCCGATACCGACGATCGAACAGATCAGCCCCGCCGAGGCCAGCGCCAGCGGCAGGAACATGAGCTGTTCACGCGGGCCCATCACGGCGATGGCGCCGGCGGTCAGCGTGGTGGCAATGGCGATAGTGGCGATCATCGAGCCGCAGTAGGACTCGAAGATGTCCGAGCCCATGCCGGCCACGTCGCCGACGTTGTCGCCCACGTTGTCGGCGATCACGCCGGGGTTGCGGGGGTCATCCTCGGGAATGCCGGCCTCCACCTTGCCAACCAGGTCCGCGCCGACATCGGCGCTCTTGGTGAAGATGCCGCCACCCACACGCGAGAAAAGCGCCACGCTGGAGGCGCCCATGCCGAAGCCGTGGATGGCCTCGGCGTGCGCCGGATCGGACCCGAATAACAGGTAAAGGGAGCCAAGCCCCAGCAGGCCCATGGCAGCGATGGTCAGCCCCATGATGGAACCGCCGAAGAAGGCCACCGACAGGGCCGGCGCCGCGCCCAGGGTGCGGGCGGCCTCGGTGGTGCGGACGTTGGCGCGGGTGGCGGTGTACATGCCGATGTAGCCGGCCGTGCCCGAGGCCAGCGCGCCGACCACGAACGCCAGCGGCGTGTGCCAGCTCTGGAAGCCAATGATCAGCAACACCGTGACCACCGTGGCGAAGATGGCGAGGATCGAGTATTCCCGGCGCATGAACACCATGGCGCCGGTGTGAATCTCCTCGGCAATCTCGGCCATCTTCCCTTCGCCTCCCGGGTATCGCAGCACCAGGCGATACATCCAGAAGGCCATTGCCAGACCGGCAATCCCCAAAAGCGGAACCAGAACCGTCGCAGTCATGCTCGACTCCTTTATAAGGTCATTATTTATCGCGATGCCCGTGTGGGCGGTCGCACTCCTCCTTCAACCAACAAGGCCCCCGACCGGCGGTAAAGCCGGCCCGTAGACTGGGAAATAGCGATGACTGCGATCGAGTGTAGGCCGGGCGCGCGGCCGGGGCAAACGTCAATCCGTCGCACGTTTTGCGGTATCATCGCGCGCCCTCGAACCCCAACACGGAGCAAGCATGAGCCTGGAAAAAGTCTCGCGCGGGCAGAACCTGCCGGACGACATCAACGTGATCATCGAAATTCCGATGAACAGCGAACCGGTCAAGTACGAAGTGGACAAGGAAACCCGGGCGCTGTTCGTGGATCGCGTTCTGACCACGCCCATGCACTATCCCTGTAACTACGGCTACGTGCCGGACACCCTCTGCGGCGACGGCGATCCGCTGGACGTGCTGGTGGTGATGCCGGTGCCGCTGCAGCCGGGCTGCGTGATCCGCTCACGCCCCGTGGGGGTGCTCAAGATGACCGACGAGTCCGGCGAGGATGCCAAGCTGATCGCCGTGCCGCATCACAAGATTTTCCCCGCCTACAACCACATCAAGACGGTCGAGGATCTCAACGCGCTGACGCTGGACCGCATTGCCCATTTCTTCGAGCACTACAAGGATCTCGAGGATGGCAAGTGGGTGCGCATCGACGGCTGGGTCGGCCACGAAGCCGCACGTCAGGAAATCGAGCGGTCGGTGGAGATGTACAAGGCCGCCTGATCGGGCATTGGCGTGAGGCGGAATGAATTGCGCCCTGCCCCGAACGGAACGTAAGGCGCCATTCATGGCGCCGGCCGGGCCGGGCACACTGGCGGAATGAATTCCGCCCTACGGCAAGGCGCTTTGCAGGCCGTAGGGTCGGATTCATCCGACCGGCCACGGCGACAGGGCAGGCTACGCCGCGGTTACTTCGACAAACTCGCTGCTCGAATGCGGCGCGGGCGGGGCCTCGCCGTCCTCCCGCAAGCCGTCGAGATGAAATTCGATGGCCTCGTGAATCAGTGACAACACTTCGTCGCGGCTGTCGCCCGCGGCGACGCAACCGGGCAGGTCCGGGACGCATGCGCCCCAACTGGCGGGGCCCTTCTCGACGACGACCATGTATCTCATGGATGTGTCGCGCCCTCTCCAACCGACTGGCCAACAGCAAGCTGCTCGTAGAGAAACTCCGGCGCGAAATCGGCGCCATTGGGCCAACTGATCGTTTCCAGGTCGGGGTTGATCGTGACCTGTCTGAAAGTAGCAGGGTCCTTGAGCGGTTCGAATACCGGCCCCCACAACTCTGCAGACAAATCGATCAGGCCGGATCTGCCATCGCTGAATTCCAGCCAGAGCGTGTAATTTTCGACGTACTTTGCTGAGGTGACTTTCGGGATCATGTCGTCACTCCAAGGGGTCTATCCTGTTCAACGGATACCTCGCTCGGGCCAATTCCCAGTTCCGCACCAGTTCGCTCGCGTGCAGTGCCCGCCATTCTTCGACCAACCGTAGCGCACGATTGCTCAACCTACCGTCGAGCACTTTCCCCGTATCGATGAGAATCGTGGCTTCGTCATCGCCGTATTTGGCGTGGAAGTGCGGGGGCGGATGATCGTTGTAATAAAGCGCAATAATGATGCCGTAGAAGCGGCTGACCTCGGGCACTGTATCCTCGCGCCGTAAGCGTCGCCTGCAAGTATACGATTCGGTGTCACGGCCTGCAGTGCCGTCAGACATACTTATCCAGGGCGCCGAACACGGTTGGCATCACGCCGTTATACGGCGAGTGGACAAGGCGGAATAAATTCCGCCCTACTCTCCCAGCCGCGGCATCAGCTCCGCCAGGTTGCAGGGTTGCGTACGGATATCAAGCTGCTTCTCGATCAACTTGTCCCAGGCGTCGCGGCAGGCACCGGACGAGCCCGGCAGGCAGAACACGTAGGTGCCGTTGGCCACGCCGGCCACCGCACGTGACTGCAGGGTGGACGTGCCGATGTCTTGGTACGACAGCACCCGGAACATCTCCCCGAAGCCGGGGATGACCTTGTCCAGCAGCGGCGTGACCGCCTCCGGGGTGCCATCGCGGCCGGTCAGGCCGGTGCCGCCGGTGGTGATGACCACCTGCGGCCGGTCGTCCGCGATCCAGCGGGCCACCCGGGCGCGGATCTCGTAAATGTCATCCGGGCAGATGGCCTTCTCGGCCAGGACGTGGCCGGCTGCCTGCAGGCGCTCCACGAGCAGCCGGCCGGACTTGTCGGTGCTGTCGTCGCGGCTGTCGGATACGGTCAGTACCGCAATCGACAGCGGCTGGAATGATTCGGCCACGAGTCACGTCCCCGGGATTTGTGCTGGTGATTATGCTGCCATGAGCATATACTCCGTCGGGCAGGTTGTGGCGTCCGCCGGTTCGGCGCCGGAAGCTTCCCGCGGCGCCGCCAGGCGCCCCCGGCCGATGCTTCAGCCATCCCGCCGCGTGAACCCACGCGCATCATTCCCTATCGCGGTCTGAGCCGGACGCCGCGCGCAAGCGCGTTTGCAGGCCCATCCGGAGTTCCAACTCAATGTCGTTTTCCGAACTGGGTCTGAATCAGACCCTGCAGACCGCCGTTGCCAACAGCGGCTATACCACCCCGACCCCGATCCAGGCCCGCGGCATTCCCGCCGTGCTGGCCGGCCGCGATGTGCTGGCCGCCGCCCAGACCGGCACCGGCAAGACCGCCGCCTTCACCCTGCCGATCCTGCAGAAGCTGGGCGACGTCGGTGACAAGCGCGGCCGCAAGCCGCGCGTGCTGGTGCTGACCCCGACCCGTGAACTGGCCGCCCAGGTGGCCGAGAGCGTGCACACCTACGGCCGCGGCCTGCCCGTGCGCACCGCGGTGATCTTCGGCGGCGTGGGCTTCGGCCCGCAGGTGGACGCCTTCCGGCGCGGGCTGGACATCATCGTCGCCACGCCAGGCCGGCTGCTCGACCATGTCCGCCAGGGCAATGTCGATCTGTCCGCCATCGAGATGCTGGTGCTCGACGAAGCCGACCGCATGCTGGACATGGGTTTCATTCACGACATTCGCCGGGTGATCGAGCGGCTGCCGGCCAAGCGCCAGAACCTGCTGTTCTCGGCCACCTTCTCCGGCGACATCCGCAAGCTGGCCCGCACCCTGCTGAACAACCCGGAAGAGATCGACGTTGCCCCGCGCAACGCCCCGACCGAACTGGTGGACCAGAAGGTGGTGTTCGTGCCCAAGTCGCGCAAGCGGGCGCTGCTGTCGTGGCTGATCGGTTCCAACAACTGGCGCCAGGTGCTGGTGTTCACCCGCACCAAGCATGGCGCCAACCGGCTGTGCAAACAGCTGGAGAACGACGGCCTGAGCGCCGCCGCCCTGCACGGCAACAAGAGCCAGGGCGCGCGTACCAAGGCGCTGGACGGCTTCAAGTCCGGCTCGGTACGGGTGCTGGTGGCGACCGACATCGCCGCCCGCGGCATCGACATCGACGCCCTGCCCCACGTGATCAACTTCGAACTGCCCAACGTGCCGGAGGACTACATCCATCGCATCGGCCGCACCGGCCGCGCCGGCAGCGAGGGCGAGGCCCTGGCACTGGTGGACGGCGAGGAGAAGACCTACCTGCGCGACATCCAGCGCCTGCTCAAGCGCGAGATCCCGGTGCTGACCATCGAGGGTTTCGATCTGCAGGCCCAGGTGGCGCAGCGCGAGGATGAAGTCGACCCCCGCCAGTCGCAGGGCAACCGCCGTCCGGGCAGCAACCCCGGTCGCCCGGGTGCCCCGCCCCGCCGCAAGCGCGGCGGCAACCGCGGCCGTGGTGCACGACGCCAGGGATCGAACTGAGCGAAACAGCCCGTCTCCTCTCCCGTTCGCGGGAGAGAGCCAGGGTGAGGGAACAGAAAGGGCGCCGCATCGCGGCGCCTTTTCTTTGGGTGTGATGTCGGTAACAAACCCGACCTGCCGCGAACCGGTTAAAGCGGCGAACTGAAGCCGGCCTGTTCATTCCGATTGGGTTCGTGAGCGATACAGTTCCCCCGCTTCGCCCGGGTTCCGGCGCGACGAATCAGATCATCGCCCCGGCGGGAGTCATCATTGCTTGATTATATATTATTTTATATAATCGAGATCGATGACGAAAAGCCTGAAGCCAGTCGAATTCCGTGGCGATGCGCTGGATGAACTTCGCGCATTTCCGAGTGGCGCGAGACGAGAAGCCGGTCACCAGATCGACCGACTTCAGCGCGGTTGGCAACCATTCGACTGGAAGCCGATGCCAAGTCTGGGCCGAGGTGTCGAAGAGATTCGCATCCGAGACGAGGCGGGGCAGTTCCGCGTTGTCTCTGGACTCTCTGATTCATTCCCCGCGACCTGCGTTTGTGTCCCAAGCCGCGTCACAACAAGGCGCCCGGCTTGGCCGTGGCAGGCCCCACGGCCAAGCCGGGCAACGCCGGTGTGGCGTGGCTTGGGCCAAACCCCTTCGGGGCCGGGCCTTTGCGCGCGCCTGGACGGCGTCATTCGTCGCTTATTTGCAATCAGCAAACTGCACTCCTCATTCCTTGCCAGCCACGCGCAAAGGACGCCGGCGCAGGCCGCGCGGAATGAATCAGAGAGTCCTCTCCAGATTCGCGGATGTTGTTTGCGTATTGCACTGCTTCCAGAAAAAGACGCAACGCACTAGCAAACGGGATATCGATCTGGTGACCAAGCGTTTCAAGGCGTTAATGCAGGAGCGAAAGCCATGACTCAAAAGCAGTTCAGCAGCGTCTGGGACGCCATCGAGGACACACCGGCCGAGGCAGAGAACATGAAGCTGCGTTCGTCCTTGATGATCGCGCTGACAGCACACATCGAGAACCGGAATCTGAGCCAGACCGCGGCAGCCGAACTATTCGGCGTAACCCAGCCCCGCGTGTCCGATCTGATACGGGGCAAGATCGACCGATTCAGCCTCGATACTCTGGTCAACATGGCCGTCGCCGCGGGTATGCAGGTGGCACTTCAGGTCGGTAGCGAGGCAGCATAATCCGGACTCATTGGCCCCGACGATCACTCCCGGGACTGATTCCCGGGCAGGTCGTCGATATCGGCATCCGGCTCCACCAGCCCCAGACGGCGGGCGCGCTGCAGCCAGCGGCGCCGGGCGGCGACCCGCATGTCCTCGATGCGGTCGCCCTCGTCCATGATCTCGAGGCCCAGCAGGGTTTCCACCACGTCCTCCATGGTGACCACGCCCTGGATGCCGCCGTATTCGTCCACCACCACGGCCAGGTGTTCGCGGCGCTCGAGCAACCGCCGGAACAGCCCGTGCAGGGACAGCGTTTCCGGCACGGTAAGCACGTCGCGCCGAAGTTCCCGCAAGCGGGTGTCGTGCTCGTCGCGGGCCACCGCCATCAGGATGTCGTTGAGCAGCACGAAACCGGTGATGTCTTCCGGCTCGTCGGCATAGACCGGGAGGCGCGAGAACCGGCGCTGGGTCAGCCGCTCGAACGCCTCGGCCGCGGTCAGGGATTCCGGCAGCGCCATGGTCACGACGCGCGGGGTTAGCACGTCGCGGGTCTGTAGCGAACCGAACCGGAACAAGTTGCGGAAGATGCGGGATTCCTCGTCACGGAAGATGCCCTCCTCCGCCCCCAGCTCGGTCATGGCGCGGAATTCCTCGCGGCTGACCGTGGCTTCGTCGTCGTCGCGCGCCAGCATGCGGGTGATCACCATCGACAGCAGCACCAGCGGGTACAGCAACCGGATCATCCATTCCAGCATCCATCCGGCGGGTGGGGCCAGCCGGCGCCAGTAGCTGGCCCCCAGCGTCTTGGGGATGATCTCGGAGAACACCAGGATCAGCAGCGTCAGTACCGCCGAGGTGATCGAGACGTAGGCGTTGCCGAACACCACCTGGGCCTGGGCCCCGACCCCGGCCGCGCCCACGGTGTGGGCGATGGTATTCAGGCTGAGCAGCGCCGCCAGCGGCCGGTCGACATCGTCCTTGAGCTTTTTCAGCCGCGCCCCGCTGGCGGTACCCCGCTGTTCCAGCATGGAGATGAAGGAGGGGCTCACCGACAGCAGCACCGCCTCGAGCACGGAACACATGAACGACACCAGGATGGCCAGGGCCAGATAGAGCAGCAGCAGGGTCATGGGCGGGCGGAATGCTCCCGGGGAAATCGGCGTGAATGACTGGCCAGCCTAGCCGGAACCGAAGCCGGTTGTCGCGTAAAATCCTCGCGCAATGATCAATCTCAACAACGTCACCCTGCGCCGCGGGCGCGACATTCTGCTCGAGGACCTCAGCCTGACGGTGCATGCCCGCCAGCGGGTGGGCGTGGTCGGGCGCAATGGCACCGGCAAATCCAGCCTGTTCGCCCTGCTGCTGGGCCAGCTCGGGGCCGACCGTGGCGAGGTGCAGATTCCCGCCGGCCTGACCGTGGCCACGGTCAGTCAGGAAAACCCGGCCGGCACGCGCGCCGCCATCGAATACGTGATCGACGGCGATACCGAGCTGCGCGAACTGGAGGTGAACCTGGCACGGGCCGAGGCCGACCAGAACGTCACGCGCCAGGCCGACATCCACGAACGTCTGAATACCATCGGCGGCTATGCCGGGCGCGCCCGGGCGGCCCGCCTGCTGCACGGGCTGGGCTTCGCGCCGGACACCTTCGACCGGCCGATCAACAGCTTCTCCGGCGGCTGGCGCATGCGGCTGAATCTGGCGCAGGCACTGATGTGCCGGTCGGACCTGATGCTGCTGGACGAGCCCACCAACCATCTCGATCTGGACGCGGTGCTGTGGCTGCAGGAATTCCTGTCCCGCTACCCCGGCACTCTGCTGGTGATTTCCCACGACCGCGACTTCCTCGACGCGGTGGCCGGGCAGATACTGCATCTGGAGGGCAAGCGGGGCGTGCTCTACACCGGCAACTACTCGGCCTTCGAGGTACGCCGGGCGGAAAAGCTGGAACAGCAGCAGGCCCAATACGAAAACCAGGCCAAGCGCCGCGCCCACCTGCAGGCGTTCGTCGACCGCTTCCGTTACAAGGCGACCAAGGCCAAGCAGGCCCAGAGCCGGCTCAAGCAACTGGAACGCATGGAAACCGTGGCCCCGGCCCACTGGGATAGCCCGTTCACGTTCGCCTTCGCCGAGCCCAAGCGCCTGCCCACCTGGCTGTTGCGGCTGGACGGCGCCGCCGCCGGCTACAACAACACCCCAGTGGTGGCAGGGATGAAGCTGACCATCGCCCCGGGCGACCGGCTGGCCCTGCTCGGGCGCAACGGCGCCGGCAAATCCACCGTGATGCGGCTGCTGGCCGGCGAGCAGCCGTCGCTGGCCGAGCCGGTGGGACGCGACTGCTATCTCAAGGTGGGCTACTTCGCCCAGCACCAGCTGGAACAGCTCGACCATCAGGCCAGCGCCCTCACCCATCTGCAGCGGATGAACCCCGCGGCCACCGAGCAGCAGCTGCGCAACTTCCTGGGTGGCTTCGACTTCCACGGCGACAAGGCACTGGCGCCGGTGGCCCCGTTCTCCGGCGGCGAAAAGGCGCGGCTGGCCCTGGCCATGGTGGTGTACACCGAGCCCAACCTGCTGCTGCTGGACGAACCCACCAACCATCTGGACCTGGACATGCGCCAGGCGCTGGAGCGCGCGCTGCAGGATTTCGCCGGGGCCGTGGTGCTGGTCGCCCATGACCGGCACCTGATCGACGCCACCTGCGATCAGCTGTGGCGGGTGGCCGACGGCCGCTGCGAACCCTTCGACGGCGATCTGGACGACTACGCACGCTGGCTGCGGGCCCAGCAGCCCAACGCCGAGGGCGGCGCAGCCCCTGCCGCGCCCGCCGAACCCGAACCGGCCCGGCCCAGTGGCCGCGAGGCCCGCCAGGCCGCGGCCGACCAGCGGGCGCGGGAAAAGCCGCTGCGCAATGAACTCAAGAAACTGGAACGCGAACTCGACCGCGTGACCCGGCAGCTGGACGACCTCGAAAAGCAACTGGCCGATCCCGAGCTCTACGCCCCGGAAAACCGCGAACGGGCCGCCCGCCTGACCACCGAGCAGGGCCGGCTGCGCAAGACCCGGGACGACATCGAACAGCGCTGGATGGACTGCGCCAGCGAACTGGAGGAGGCCTGACCATGGCCGCCACCACCTATTACTGGCATGACTACGAAACCTTCGGCGCCAACCCGCGCTTCGACTGGCCGTCGCAGTTCGCCGGCATCCGCACCGACGCGGACTTCAATGTCATCGGCGATCCGCTGGTGGTCTACTGCCAGCCGCCGACCGACCGGCTGCCCGAACCCGCCGCCTGCCTTATCACCGGCATCACCCCGCAGAAAGCCGAACGCGAGGGTCTGCCCGAACCCGAGTTCATCGCCGCCATCCATGCCGAACTGGCGCGGCCCGGCACCTGCGGGGTCGGCTACAACAGCCTGCGCTTCGACGACGAGATCACCCGCCACGCCCTGTGGCGCAACTTCTTCGACCCCTACCGGCGGGAATGGGCCGACGGCTGCTCGCGCTGGGACATCATCGACATGGTGCGCCTGACCTACGCCCTGCGCCCGGACGGCATCGAGTGGCCGACCCGCGACGACGGCGCCCCCAGCTTCAAGCTGGAACACCTGGCCGCCGCCAACAACCTGGAACAGGCGCGGGCCCATGACGCCCTGTCCGATGTGCACGCCACCATCGGCCTGGCCCGTCTGATCCGCGAGCGCCAGCCGCGGCTGTACGAGTTCGTCCAGGCCAACCGCGACAAGGCGTCCGCCCGGGCATTGCTGGACGTGGACAACCACCGGCCGGTGCTGCACGTGTCCGAGAAGTTCCCGGCCGAACTGGGCTGCCTCAGCCTGGTGATGCCGGTTGTTGCCCATCCGGTGAACCGCAACGCGGTGATCGCGTTCGACCTGCGCCACGATCCGTCCGAGTTGCTGACCCTGCCGCCCGAGGACATCCACGAACGGCTGTTCACCCCCGCCGCCGACCTGCCGGAGGGTGTGGCGCGCATCCCGCTCAAGGGCATCCACATCAACAAGTGCCCGGTGCTGGCCCCGGCCGGCATGCTCAGTCCCGCCGAAGCCCAGCGGCTGCAACTGGACGGCGATACCCTGCGCCGCCACCGCGATGCGCTGATGGCGGATATCGACACCGTCAGCGCCAAGGTGCAGGCGGTGTTCGCCAAGGGCGAGTTCGATGACCAGCGAGACCCGGAGCAGGACCTGTACGGCGGTTTCGTGCCGGATGCCGACCGCGCCGCCTGCGAACGGGTGCGCCGTGCCGACGGCGCCGAGCTGGCCGCCGACCCGCCCGCGTTCGAAGACCCGCGCCTACGCGAACTGCTATTCCGCTACCGCGCCCGCTATTTCCCCGATACCCTGGATGCCGGGGATCGCGAGGAATGGCAGAGCTGGCGGGAACGGCGTCTGACCCACGCCCCGGACGGCGGTCTCACCCTGGACGATTACGACGAACTGCTGGCGCAGCTGCCCGATCACATCGACGGTGACGCCGCCAAAATGCAGATTCTGCTGGACCTGAAGGCCTGGGGTGACCAGCTGCGTCGCTTTTGAGTCCCGCATTTGCGAAACTGTTCACCGGCCGCCTGCGCACAAGATACGGACAACCGGCGGCCCACCACAAATCCAAGGGAGGAGACCTTACATGTCCCGCAGTATTGCAATACTTTCCGCGGCCGCCGGCACCCTGTTGCTCGGCGCCTGCAGCGCCGGCGACAGCAGCCTCAGCGCCAGCCAGTCCGCCACCATCGCCGCGCCGGCCGCGGATGTCTGGGAAGCCATCGGCAATTTCGATGACCTCGACAGCTGGCATCCGGCCGTTGCCGACACCGAAATCACCACCGGCGCCAACAACGAACCCGGCGCCCAGCGCCTGCTGACCCTGGGCGGCGACGGCGGCACCGTCACCGAGGAACTGCAGTCCTACGACGCCGAGGGCATGAGCTACACCTACACCATCATCGATGGCGTGCTGCCCGTGTCCGACTACCGCGCCACCATCACGGTGATGCCGGCCGGCGACAACAGCAGCAACGTCAGCTGGAGCGGCACCTTCAATGCCGCGGGCGCGGACGACGCCACTGCCACCGAGACCATCAACGGGGTCTACAAGGCGGGGCTGGATAATCTGAGGGGCATGTTCGACGAATAGGCTGTCCCTCAGTCGTGACGACAAAGCCCGCTTCGGCGGGCTTTCTTTTTGGTAATGAGAAAACCGGTTTTCCGAGATCCGTTTGAAACAAAGATCGGAAGATTTCCGCCCCGCTGAAGCGGGCCGGGTAACTTTCTTGTGCGACAAGAAAGTCACCAAAGAAGCGCTTCCGGCGGGCGAGTCCTGCCTCGAACGGGGTTCGAGGCAGGATGCCCTGTGCGCTTCGGTCGGCGAGGGGGTGTTTCGACGGCACCTCCGTGTGCCGGCGAAAACCGCGCGCACTTCCTGTGCGCGCCCCTTCGGGCCTGGGACCTCGCCGCCCTGCAGTGCTCGGCTCGTCCCGACGGGAAAGAAGATCTGCCCAATCCAAATGTGGCTGCCTCTTCCCTCCCGTTAGCGCTTGCCGCCCGGCCGGTGGGCCATAGGGTAAGCCGGACAGGACGTCCGGCTTAGCGCCGCCGGCACACTGACGTGCCGTCGGCGCGACCCGGCCATGGCCCGGCGGCCGGGCGGGAATGCCCCGGTCAGCTTTCGCTGACCGGGGGACCAGCGGTCCGGGTCGCCTTTCTTTTCGTCTCTTTTCTTTGGCGACGCAAAGAAAAGGGACTCGCCCTTCAGGGCGAAATTCTTCCACTCCGGGAATCAGAACAACCCACCAACGCAAGTCCTGCACGAAAGCTGTTGACGGCCCCGCCAGATCGATCGGGCAGGCGCCATGAATGGCGCCCTACGGCCAATGAATAGCCGCAACGACTCAACCAACGCCCTCATCCCGACACCAGACCAGACACCGATTATCCGCCGGCATTGCCACGTCATCTGACAGACGCAGACCGACCTGCGCCGCCAGTCGATCGACATCGACGACATCGCGAATCCCCATGCCGCCGGGCTGCGCCCGCAGCGACGCGTCGAAACGGGCATTGCCCTCTCCGGTGGGCCGGCCATCATCATGAAACGGCCCGTAGATAATCAGCCAGCCGCCCGGCGCCAGGACATCACCCACACCGTTGAAGAATGCCCGGACCGCCGACCAGTCCATGATGTGCAGGGTGTTGGCACTGAACAGCGCGTCGTAGTCACCTGCGGGCCAGTCGCCGGTGACATCCAGCGCCAGCGGTTCCCGCACGTTGGGCAGACCAGCCTCCTCCAGCCAGGCCCGGATGCCGGGGTGGTTGGCGGCCACATCGCTGGTTTGCCACACCAGATGCGGCATGGCGGCGCCGAAATGAACCGCGTGCTGGCCGGTACCGCTGCCGATCTCCAGCACACTGCGGCAATCAGCCAGATAGCGCCGCAGTACTGCCAGAATCGGCTCGCGATTGCGCTCGCAGGCCGGGGCGAAGGGCTTGTCGTCGACGGACATACGGCATTGTCCCACGGGCATGACTCGCATTGCCCGCGGCCCGCCGATATCCTTGCGCCCCACGTCCACAGCTATCGGCCACGCCCATGATCACCGTCCATCATCTGGAAAATTCGCGCTCCCAGCGGGTGCTATGGCTGCTCGAGGAGCTGGATCTGACCTACGAGGTGGTACGGCACGAGCGTGACCGCAAGACCATGCTGGCCCCGCCCGAGCTCAAGCAGGTGCATCCCCTGGGCCGGTCGCCGGTGATCGTGGACGGCCAGCGGACGGTGGCCGAAACCGGCGCCATCATCGAGTACCGGACCAGCCGGGCGGGCGGCCTGCTGGTGCCGGATGACGACGAGGAGCGCCTGCGCTACACCTACTGGCTGCATTACGCCGAGGGCACGCTGATGCCGCTGCTGGTGATGAAGCTGATCTTCTCGAAGCTGGGCTCGAAGCCGGTACCGCTGCCGTTGCGGCCGTTCGGCGGGCTGCTGGCCTATGGCGTGGGCCAGCAGTTCCTGGACCCCCGCATCGCCGAGAATCTGGCGTTTCTGGAAGGCGAACTCACCGGCCGCGACTGGTTCGCCGGCGCCGACCTGAGTGCCGCCGATATCATGCTCAGCTTCCCGCTGGAAGCCGCCCAGGCCCGCACCAGCCTGGAGGATTTCCCCAACCTCTCGGCCTTTCTCAAGCGCATTCATGCGCGGCCCGCCTACCAGCGCGCCCTGGAACGGGGCGGGCCCTATGCGCTGATGTTCTGAGTCGGCTCTCATGCGTACGGCAGGGATGCCGGCAACCGGGAACCGCCGCCGCGCGGGATGGCTGGCGCTGATAATCTGGATTGTCGCCCTGCCCGCGGCGGCACTGGACCCGGGCGTACACACGCTCGAACTGGAACACGACGGTCGGCAGCGCCAGGCGCTGGTCCATGTGCCGGACGACGCGGGTGAACCGCCGTGGCCGGTGGTCCTCAATTTCCACGGCGGCGGCGGTCATGCCGCCAACCAGCAGGATTACAGCCGGCTGCATGAACTGGGCGGGCGCGAGGGTTTCGTCACCGTCTACCCCGACGGCACCGGCGGCATCCTCGGGCGCCTGCACACCTGGAATGCGGGCGACTGCTGTGGCCATGCCGCCCGGGAGAACGTGGACGATGTCGGCTTCGTGGCCGCGCTGATCGACCGATTGATCGAGACCCTGCCCGCCGACCCGCAGCGCATCTACGCCACCGGCCTGTCCAACGGTGCCATGATGACCTACCGGCTGGCGCAGGCGCTGGGAGATCGCCTGGCGGCGGTGGCACCGATCGCCGGTATCATCGCGCCGACCGATGCCGGCGGCACCCCGGTGCCGATCCTGCACATCCACAGCCGTGACGATCCGCGGGCGCTGTTTGACGGCGGGCTGGGGCCGCCCTTTCCCCTGACGCGAACACGCGTCCACCATCCGCCCGTGAATGCCTCGCTCACCGCCTGGGCCGAACGCAATGGCTGCCGACCTGCGCGGGCGGCAACCGACGAGGAACGGACCTGGCGCGGCCCCGACACCGAACACCGGGCGGTGCGGCTGAGCTACGCCGACTGCCCCGCTGGCGCCACGGTTCAGTTGTGGCAGCTGTCCGGCGCGGGCCACGTCTGGCCGGGTGCCGAGCCCGCGCTGACGCGCATTCTGGGCCCCGCTACCGAGGTGATCGACGCCAACGCCGCGATCTGGGCATTCTTTCGCGAGCGGCGGCGGGCCGCGGCCGCCGCCACATCCACCGACTGACCCGGGGCTGCCCCGCATGTTCGACCGTTTCCGGCTGACCTACCGATTGCGCATCGACGCCGAGGGCGTGCATGTCGCCGTCGGCAAACCGCCGCCGCGTTTTCTCAACGCGGTGCAGGATATCGCTACCCTGCACGGCATCGACCGCGGAAAAATCGAATGCAAGGGCGCAGGTCGCCATGCGCGGCTGCGGTTTTCCGACGATTTTCCGGAACGTGGGCGGCAGGCGATCCGCAACGTGTGGACGCCGCCCACCGGCCCGGGTTCCGGCGGGGGAATGCGGGCCAGCGGGTAGGCGATTGCGCCCAGTCGGGTCAGTTGCGGATCATCGGGCCGGCGCAATAAATTGCACCCTGCGGTTTGGCCGGAATCCGTTACGAGGCTGACGGCTCACGGACGAAACTCAGCGCCGCGGGTAACGCATCGGCATCCACCCGGCCCACTTCTACCGAATCCCCCGCAAACGTGAACCACAGCGACGTAGCCGTGCCGCCGGGCAGTGCAAGGGCATCGGCAATGGCCGTATCATCGGCGGGATCATCCCCGTGGCGCAGGCGCGATAGCGCCCATGCCAGATCATGGTCGTCGATCACGCCCGCGCCAAGCGGCGTGTCCGCCACCAGGCTGCCCTGCTCGTCCAGGCAGATCCGGTGGATGGTGGTCACCGGAAAGCCGGTATGCGTGATCAGGTCGCCCGCGCTGTCCACCCGCAGGATCAACGGGGTGTATTCCAGGCTGACGTAGCCCCGCTGCGGCCCGTTCTGGAAGAACCAGCAGCCACGATCATCCACCGCGTAGTTGCGGGCCATGAAGGCCAGGATGCGCGGGTGGGTGATGCGCTCGCCATTGACAAACCAGCGCCCGCGCCGGTCCAGGTGCAGCCAGCCGTAGAGGTCCGGCACGTTGGGCAGGCGCGCCATCGCGCGCCGGACACTTTCATCCACGGCTTTCGGCCCAGCACACGCGGTTGCGGCCCTGCCGCTTGGCCCGATACAGCGCCCCATCGGCCTCGCGGTACAGATCGGCGCCGCCATCGGGGCCGTTCGGCACGGCGCCGGCCACACCGATGCTGGCGGTCAGCGACAGCGGCTCGAGCTGCCCGGGCGCATCGATTAACGCCGCCGCGACTTCACGGCGGATGCGTTCGGCCAGAAGATCCACGGCGGCGGCATCGGCATTCTCGATCACGACGGCGAACTCCTCGCCACCGGAGCGCGCCACCAGATCCTCGCCCCGGCCCACGGCTCGCCGGATGGCAGCGGCACCACCAATCAGACAGGCATCCCCGGCGACATGGCCGTAACGATCATTGATCGCCTTGAAGTTGTCGAAATCGATGATCAGCACGTGAATGGCACGGCGCTGGCGCCACGCCCTGGCCCAGGCCTTGGCGTAGACGTCATCGAAGTGCCGCCGGTTGGACAGACCAGTCAGGCCATCGTGGCGCGACAACTGGGTCAGTTCGGTGTTCTTCATCACCAGTTCGTCATTGAGCCGCTGCATGGCGCCGGCCATCGCCCGGTGGCGCTGATTCGCGCGGATCAGCAGCCAGACCACCCAGGCCACCAGACCCGCCAGTACCAGACCGGCCAGCCGCCAGGTCCAGACATAGCCGGCTTGCGGACGCCAGCCGTCGACCGGCGCCGCCAGCAGCTGCCAGGATGCGCCCGGCAGGCTGATCGGCATGGACACCGCATCGGCGGGGACGTCACCCTGGCCCGCCAAACGCCCGCGCCCACCGCTGCCGTCGGCATCGCCCAGCAGCCAGTAGCGGATGCCATCCACTTCCGGCGCCAGACCGACGTAGTCGAGCAGCCGCGGGATGTCGATCACGATCGATATCATCCCCCAGTAGTCGCCATCTTCGAGGAAAACGGGTGTGCGGTGGATGATGCCGCGGCCACCCTGGACGAGATCGACCGGCCCCGCCACCACCGAACTGCGGCTTTCGATGGCCCGGCGAACGCTCGGCCACTGATCCTTCTGGTTGTCCAAACGCAGCCCGATGGCCTTTTCATTGCCTTCGAGCGGGTGCACGTAGGCAATCCGGTTGTCCGGGGCGAGGCCGATGTTGCGCACCCGCGGATCGGCATCGTGCAGGGCGCGCAATGCCCCCCGGTATTGCGTCGGGGTGGGGTTGTCCACCCCGCGGATCAGGGCCACCAGCCCGTTGGCGAGATACAGCGTCGAACTCAACCCCGTATCCAGCCGTGAGCGCAGACTGGCCGCGTGTTCGACCACTCGCTCACGCTCCTGATGCTGGCGCTCCTGGCCCTGCTGCCAGACCAGCGTCTGGAATAAGACCAGCGCCAGCAGAAACGCGCCGGCAGTCGCAACGACTGCCCGCAGCAGTGATCGGCGCCTGGCGCTAACCGTTGTCACCAATGCAGTCCCCGGTTCGTGAAAGCGTTGTCTTACGCAGTATGCGGCACCAGGCGCACAGCAAACACCCGGCGCCGTCGGCAAGATGATGGCGCTTACCGGAGTCGTTGCAGTTATCGTTCCACCCGTGTGGCCACCAGCATCCAACCGTCGAACAACCCATTCCCGGGCGTCGATATTGTCCGGAAAATCAGCGTACGAAGTCGATCCGCTCGATTTCCCAGCGCCGTTCCAGCCCGTTGGCCTTGGTGCAGCCCAGCGGTTCCGGGTCGGCGCCCGGCGCCAGTGTCTTGACGCTGCGGCCCTGGCTGCGGGTATCGCCCAGATAGCGCCACAGCACGATTTCGATGGCGCGGGCTTCGTGGGTGTTGGCCACCAGCCGCATCTCGGCGCGGTGGCGGGTGCAGGCGGAGGCGTACTCGTGCCCGAACTCGATGAAGGCCCGCGGATCCTCCGCCTCGCCCGCCGCCACCGGCAGGCCGGGGGCCAGTGCAAGCACGAGCATGGTCAGTCGGATTCGCCAGTCCATACCGCGAATCTGCCACACAATGGGCATCGGGCGGAAACCGCCGGTCGTTGCGTCCGTCCGGTTATCCGCCGCGGCGGGTCAGGTCCTGGGCCTTGGTCAGCACCTTTTCTTCCAGCGTCTTGCGATAGGCCCTGACGCGATCCCGCAGCGTGCTATCGCCGGTGCCGAGAATCTGCGCGGCCAGCAGGCCGGCATTGGTGGCGTTGTCGATAGCCACGGTGGCCACCGGCACGCCGGCCGGCATCTGCACGATGGACAGCAGCGAATCCTGGCCGCTGAGCGCGGTGACGTTGACCGGCACGCCGATCACCGGCAGCGGCGTCATGGCCGCGGCCATGCCCGGCAGGTGCGCGGCGCCGCCGGCACCGGCGATGATCACCCGCAAGCCGCGATCCTCGGCACCGGTGGCGTAGTCGTAAAGACGCTGTGGCGTGCGATGGGCGGACACGATGGTCAGCTCATACGGCACCGCCAGCTGGTCGAGCATGTCGGCCGCCTTCTGCATCACCGGCAGATCGGAGTCGCTGCCCATGATGATGCCGACCAGCGGCTGTTGTTCCGTTGTCATAGGGGGCGCTCTCCACGAATCTTCAGAACCTGGCGTATCCGTTCCGCCTTGGCGCCGGCCGCTTCAATGCTGCGGTCGACCACGGTCACGTGACCCATTTTCCGGCCTGGCTGGGATTCCGCCTTGCCGTAGATGTGCACCGCCGCGCCCTCGACGGCCAGCGCATCGCTGAGGCCCTCGACAATGGTACGACCACTGTAACCCGGCTCACCCAGCAGGTTGATCATCACCGCTGGCTGCACCTGCTCGGTCGAGCCCAGCGGCAGACCGGTGATGGCGCGGATCTGCTGCTCGAACTGGTCGGTCACGCAGGCCTCGATGGTGTAGTGCCCGGAGTTGTGCGTGCGCGGGGCGATCTCGTTGACCAGCAGGCGGCCGTCCTTGGCCAGGAACAGCTCCACGCCGAACACGCCGACGCCATCGATGGCGTCGATCGTTTTGATGGCCAGTTCGCGGGCAGCGCGGGTCTGCTCTTCACTGATACGGGCCGGGGCCAGGAGTTGGTCCAGGATGTTGGCTTCCGGATCGAACACCATCTCGACCACCGGATAGGCGCGCGTGGTGCCGTCCAGCCCGCGCGCGACCATCACCGCCAACTCCCTGTCGCAGTCGACGTATTCCTCCAGCAGGCTGGGCACCGGCAGGATGCGCTCCGGGTCGGTGTCGTCATGGAAGATTTCCACCCCGCGGCCGTCGTAACCGCCGCGCTGGGCCTTCTGCACCAGCGGGTAGCCGAACTCGGCCAGGGCTGCCGGCGTGGGCTGGTCCAGTTCCACAAAGCGGCCGGTGGCAATGCCCCTGTCGGCCAGCATCCGCTTCTGCGTCAGCTTGTTCTGGATGCTGGCCAGCAGTCGCGGCGACGGGAGGATGCTGAACCCCTCGGCCACCAGCTCTTCCAGCGCCTTCGAGTCGATGGATTCGATGTCGAAGGTGGTCACGTTCGACAGTTCGGCCAGCTCGCGCAGCTTGGCCGGGTCGAAGAAATCGCCCACGATCTGGTGGCCAGCGACCTGGCCGGCCGGCGAATTCGGCGTCGGATCCAGCACGATGGCGGAAAACCCCAGCTGGGTGGCCTTGCGCACCATCATGCGGCCGAGCTGGCCGCCGCCGATAATGCCGATGCGGGCCAGCGGAAACGGCAGCTCGCGATCGGACAGGTTATGGCTCATGTCGCGTGAAAATCGCCGGGAAAAGCCGGCCATAATAGCCGATTCCCGGCGTATTTGCCGAACCTGAAGCGCCCTCCCGGCAATGGGCCGGGCGCGGGGCACCCGGCCGGCAACCGGCGGGGCTGCCAACCGCGTGCCCCATACCTGCTCGCTAGCGAGTCTCGCGCAGCGCCACCACGCGATTGACCAGATCGCCCTCGGCGGCCGCCGGCCCGTACAGGCTGGCGTAGTTGCCCTGCAGCCAGCGGCCGAAGGCTTCGGTATCGGCCTCACCCATCAGATTGGCAAATGCATCCAGGTGTTCCCCCTCGCCGGCGGCCACGTCGCGGCGCAGGGCCACGAAGCGCTTGTCGGCGAAGTCGCGGGCCCGGGCGAAGTCGTCATCCTCGCGGTCTTCGTGGATGAGATAGGCCGTGGTGCCGGCGGTGCTGGCGCTGGTGGCCAGATCACCGCTGTCGTTGACGCAAGCGCCCAGGCCGATCACGGCGCCCAGGGCCAGCGGGAGAGCGGCCGACCCGATCGGCCAGTGATGTAGGCAATTCCGGTTCATGGCATCTTCCTTCATGGTCAAGACTGGAAAGGCTGGTTCCCGGCGCCATCGCCATACCCATGCCCGCAGTCTGCCGCAAACCGGGCCAGCGGCATATCCCGTGACGCAGGAGAGCCAGTGTCCGCGTTACAGCCCCTGCGCGCCCCGGCGCAGCCAGTCGTGCACAAAACCCAGCTTGCGGCGGGCCGCCTCCGAGAGCACGAACGGATACAGATCTGACAACCCCATGGCGCGGTTGACGTGGTTCACCGCCACGGTCAGCGATGCCGCCACCCGGATCAAGCGGTCCGCATCCGGCTCGGCATACGGGTCCCAGCGCGGGCTCGGCAGATCGGCGGCGGTCAGGCCGGCGGCGACGAAGCTGTCCGTGATGTCGGTCAGGTGCATCAGGTGGGCGGCGGTCTCGGCCCAGTCCTCGTGCGGGTGGGCCGAAGCATAGGTGGTCAGGAAGCGTCGGTCCCAGTCCGCCGGCGGACCGTTGTGGTAGTGGCGCTGCAGGGCAGCCGGATAATCGTCGCGCTCGTCGCCGAACATGGCGCGGAAGGCATCAAGAAAATCGTCGCGCAGACTCAGCCGCCACCAGAGCATGTGGGCGATTTCGTGGCGCATGTGGCCGATCATGGTGCGATAGGGCTCGTGCAGGGCCTGGCGGCGGGTAGTGCGCAATACCGTATCCGCCTCGTTCACGCTGATGGTGACCACGCCCTGCGCATGCCCCATCGGCACCGGCGTCGCCCCCTCGGCCAGCATGTGGAATACCGGCCGCGTGCCCGGGTCTTCCGGCCGGAACCAGTGCCAGCGGCCGAGGTTGTCCAGCGCCCAGCGCTTGGCGGCCTCGGTCAGTGCCCAGTTGGGAATGGCATCGGCAATCGAGGGATCGGGGGCCAGCGCCGTCATCGCACAGGATCGGCAGAACGAGCCTTCCTCCGGCGCAATCCAGTTGCAGCCGATCACGCCACGGTTCACGCAGAACGGCGGCATGGCCAGAAACGCCCGCGCCTGCGGGTCGTAGGCGACCGGCGTGCCCTGGGCGGTGGTCAGATTGTCGAACCAGAGCGATCCGGCTCCGATGGGGTTGGCGAAGACGCGCATATGTCGGGGAAGCCCTGCTGCATCGTTGAGGGACGCACAGTGTGGCGGAAAGCGTGGGCCGCGGGGCAAATCGCGGTTTGTCGGCAGGTGCGGGAACCCCTGTGACCATGCCTGGAGCGGCGGCATCGGCCTGCCAGGCAGCGTCGCCGCCCAGGCCTGCAGGCGCCATCGGCCAGTACCAGCCCGGCCAATCAATCAGCGCGCTAAGCGGGTCGCCGGGCGCTCGAATAGACGCTCAGCGCCGTCACCGTGACCAGAATCAGACCCATGCCAATTACCTGCATACCGACCAGGCTTTCCTCAAGCACCACCACGCCGAACAGCGATGCCGTGACCGGCTCCACCATGGCCACAATCGAGGCCACCGCCGGCGCCGTGTGGTTCAGTCCGACGATGTAGAGAATGAATGACAGCCCCGCGCCAAGCACCCCCAGAATGCCGAAAAGCGGCCAGTCCGGGGTGCTCAGCACCGCCACCACCTGGCCGGTATCGGCAAACCCGATCAGGATGGCGCAAAGCGCGGCGAACGCGATCACCAGAATCGCCTGCGGGCTGCCGTGCGGCGCCGCGTACTTGAAGCCGAAGATGAACAACGCGTACGACAACCCGGCCAGCAGCCCGGCGCCCACGCCGATCGGTGTAACGCCGCTCGCCCCGATGTTGTAAATGCCGGTCAGCAGCGCGACCCCGACCATCACCATGGCGATTGCCGCCCACTTCAGCGGCGTGGCCCGCTCCAGCTTGAGCGCGAACGACACCAGATACACGAACACCGGGGCGCAATACATCAGCGTCGCCGCCACCGCGACACTGCCCTCCCCGATGCTCACGAAATAGAACGAGAAGTTGCCCGCCACCCCGAGGCCGGCAATCACCGACCAGACCCACAACCGGCCACTGGCCAGGCCACTGTCCCGCGGGCGCAACGCCAGCCAGCCCAGCACGAACAGCAGCCCGATGGCGCCACGGTAGGACGCCACCACGAACGCACTCCAGCCGTCGGCCATGAGAATGCCGCCGATACCACCCGATATGCCCCAGCAGAACGCCGCCATGGCCACGAGGGCGGTGCTGAGTCCGGTCGTCCTGTTGAGCTGGTTCGAGTTCAGCGGAAGTGCCGGCTGCGATCCCATCAATTCATTCCTGTCGTTTACTGATGCCGGATCGCGACCCGAGCTCTGTTGTTGATAACCAGCTTAATAGCAATTGTCATCTAACCGATGACGGACCGCCAGGACGGTGACGATTTGTTGCGCCTCGATCTCGAATGGGGTCCGCAGGATCAGCTTGTTCGACGGCGGCAAAAGCTAGCAACCTGCTTACCAGCTCACCGTAACGGCCCGATTGGTTAAACGCGATAATTCGCTACGCCGCGTCAAACTCGATTTTTTCGACGGCATCAAGATTGACCGAATCCCTGGCCTGCCAGAGTTCATAGTTATCCTGCATCGCCAGCCAGCTTTCGGCGGAACGCCCGAGTGCCTTGGATAAACGGAGTGCCATTTCAGAACTGACGCCGCTACTTCCCTTGAGAAGGCGACTCAGGGTCGAGGGAGAGACGCCCAGCTTCTGCGCCAGCTTGCGTCCCGTGATATCGAAAGGTTCCATGTATACCTCTCGAATGAATTCGCCAGGATGGGGGGGGTTATGCATAGTCATCAGTGATAGTCCTCGTAGTCCAGGACGAAGGCATTTCCGTTCCGGAACTCAAACGTAATACGCCAATTTCCGCTCACCCAGATGGACCAGCGTCCGCCGTCCGACCCTTTTAGGGTGTGCAGCCTGAAGCCGGGAATATCCATATCTTCGATATTGATCGCCGTATCCAACGCGGCCAATTGCATATGTAGCCGCCTAGCGTGCTCGGGCTGAATGCCGGCCTTTGACCCCGACTCGAAGTAGCGCTTGAGCCCCTTGTGGCGGAACGACTTGATCACGCCGCGATTATAGCGCGTTGCGCATCACGCAACAATATATGAAGCATTTGTCTGGATTTCTTGTGTCGCGCCGGGAGGCGCAATTCCCTCTCCTTGGCCCGCTCCCCTTGTGTCGGAGCGAGGGGATGGCGCGCTCAGGCTAGCGACGTATCAGCGGTAGATTTCACCACCGGTTTCGACGAATTCCTCGGCCTTTTCGGCCAGGCCGGCTTCCAGGGCATCCTCGGGCGTTTCGATGCCGCGCTCGGCGGCGAACTCGCGGACTTCCTGGGAAATGCGCATGGAGCAGAATTTGGGTCCGCACATGCTGCAGAAGTGGGCCACCTTGGCGCTGTCCTTGGGCAGGGTTTCGTCGTGGTAGCCGCGGGCGCGGTCGGGGTCCAGGGCCAGGTTGAACTGGTCTTCCCAGCGGAATTCGAAGCGGGCCTTGGACAGCGCATTGTCGCGGATCTGGGCGCCGGGGTGGCCCTTGGCGAGATCCGCGGCATGGGCGGCGATCTTGTAGGTAATGATGCCTTCTCGCACGTCGTCGCGATTGGGCAGGCCCAGGTGTTCCTTGGGCGTGACGTAGCAGAGCATGGCGGTGCCGTACCAGCCGATCTGGGCGGCGCCGATGGCGGACGTGATGTGATCGTAGCCCGGGGCGATGTCGGTGGTCAGCGGGCCGAGGGTGTAGAACGGCGCCTCGTTGCAGGCTTCCAGCTCGGCGTCCATGTTTTCCTTGATCAGTTGCATGGGCACGTGGCCGGGGCCTTCGATCATTACCTGGCAATCGCGGGCCCAGGCGATTTCGGTGAGTTCGCCAAGTGTTTTCAACTCGGCCATCTGGGCTTCGTCGTTGGCATCCGCAATCGAGCCGGGGCGCAGGCCGTCGCCCAGCGAGAAGGCCACGTCGTAGGCGGCCATGATCTCGCAGATGTCCTCGAAGTGTTCGTAAAGGAAGGACTCGCGATGATGGGCCAGGCACCACTTGGCCATGATCGAGCCGCCGCGCGAGACGATGCCGGTGATGCGCCTGGCGGTCATGGGCACGAACGGCAGCCTCACGCCGGCATGGATGGTGAAGTAGTCCACCCCCTGCTCGGCCTGTTCGATGAGTGTGTCGCGGAACAGTTCCCAGGTCAGGTCCTCGGCCTTGCCGTCGACCTTCTCCAGCGCCTGGTAGATGGGCACCGTGCCCACCGGCACCGGCGAATTGCGGATGATCCACTCGCGGGTTTCGTGGATGTGCTTGCCGGTGGACAAATCCATGATGGTGTCGCCACCCCAGCGGGCCGACCAGACCATCTTCTCCACTTCCTCGGCGATGGAACTGGAAACCGCCGAGGTGCCCATGTTGGCGTTGATTTTCACCCGGAAGTTGCGGCCGATGATCATCGGCTCGGATTCCGGGTGGTTAATGTTGTTGGGGATGATGGCACGGCCGGCGGCGATCTCGTCGCGCACGAATTCCGGGGTGACCTCTTGCGGCAGATTGGCGCCGAAGCCCTGGCCCGGATGCCGGCGCAGCAGGCGCGAGTCGCGGATTTCGTCGATGCGGGCGTTTTCCCGGATCGCCACGAACTCCATCTCCGGCGTGATGAGGCCCTGCCGGGCGTAGTGCATCTGGCTGACGTTGGCGCCGGCCTTCGCCCGCAGCGGTTTGGGCGGCGCCGGGAAGCGCAGGTGATCCAGGGCGTTGTCGGCGTGGCGCTGGCGGCCGTATTCGGAGGAGAAATCGGCCAGGCGCTCGGTGTCGCCGCGCTCGGCGATCCAGTCGGCGCGCAGCGGCCTGAGGCCGGCGGTCAGGTCGATCTCGACGTCCGGGTCGGTGTACGGGCCGGACGTGTCGTAGACCGTGATCGGCGGATTCTTCTCGATGCCGAAGGTGGCCGGGGTGTCGGCCTGGGCAACCTCGCGCATGGGCACCCGGATATCCGGACGGGTCCCCCTCACGTGAATGCGTTGCGACCCGGGCAGTGGCTGCGTGACCTCGGTGGTCAGGCTGCCGGTCCGGTCCATCAGTTCCTGGGAAATACGGGAAGCGGGAGCGCTCATCAGCGGTCGGTCAGTGACGTAGGATGGTTTATTAGAACATGCGCAACGACCCGGCTGCACCGCTTGCCGGACCGGCTCCGACGGCCAGGCAAACGGCGTCGGCACCGTTCTTGCTGCCCCGATGTGGTTCATCCCCCCAGGAAGCGGACGCATGAGCTTGTCGCGCATCATAGCCCTTGCCGGCATTGCTGCCATCGGGTGGCCCGGCATTGCCGGGGCCGAAGTGACACCGGTCAGCGGCGGGGCCGACATCGCGTGGGTCGCAATGGCGGCGGCATTGGTGTTCTTCATGCAGGCCGGGTTTGCGCTGCTCGAGGGCGGCTGTGCCCGCGCCAAGAACGCCACCAACGTCATCATGAAGAACTACGCCGATCTGTGTTTCGGCGTACTGGCCTACTGGGCGGTGGGCTACGGGCTGATGTTCGGGGTGAACCCCTCGGGCTGGTTCGGCACCAACGGCTTCCTGCTGGGCAGCATCAACGGCAGCGAGGCGGTGTTCTTCGTGTTCCAGGCGATGTTCGCGGCGACCGCGGCCACCATCGTGTCGGGAGCGGTGGCGGAACGCATGCGTTTCTGGCCCTACGTGATGGGCTCGGTGGTGCTCACCGCCGGCATCTATCCGGTATTCGGCAGTTGGGTGTGGGGCAGCGTGCGCGACGGCACCGGCTGGCTGGCGGCGATGGGCTTTACCGACTTCGCCGGTTCCACCGTGGTGCATTCGGTGGGCGGCTGGTCAGCACTGGCCGCAGTGCTGGTTCTGGGCCCCAGACTGGGGCGCTTCGGGCGCGACGGCAGCGCCCGCCCCATTCCGGGGCACAACCTGCCGCTGATTGCGCTGGGCGTGTTCATCCTGTGGCTGGGCTGGTTCGGCTTCAACGGCGGCAGCACGCTGGCCGCCAGCCTGGATGTGGGGACCGTGCTCATGAACACGGAACTGGCCGCCACCGCAGGGGCGGTGGGCGCCATGCTGACGCTCGGGCTGACCCGCCGGCCACTGGCGGCAGTGCCCATCCTGAACGGCGGACTGGCCGGGCTGGTTGCCATCACCGCCGGCTGCGCCAGCATGGATGCGCCCTTCGCGGTGATCACCGGTGCGGCGGGCGGCGTGGTGGCCACCCTCGGCGCGGCCCTGCTGGAGCGGCTACGCATCGACGACGTGGTAGGCGCGGTGCCGGTCCATGGCTTCGCCGGCGCCTGGGGCACGCTGGCCGCCGGGCTGTTCCATGTTGACGGCCTGTTCGACGGCGCCCGCATCACCGTGCAGCTGATCGGCATTGGCGCGGCTTTCGCGTGGACCTTTCCATCGGCGCTGCTGGTATTCGGGTTGCTGCGGGCCGTGCTCGGTCTGCGAGCCGATACGCTGCATGAGCAGCACGGCCTGGACTACACCGAGCACGCCGACATCGGCTACCCGGAATTCCAGTCGCCCATCGCGGCCCCGCCGCGCTGACCCCCGTGACCGACACGGACTGGCAACAGGCGATTGATGCGGTACTGAGCGCCCATCTGCCCGACTACCAGGCGACCACCGCATCGCATCTCTGGCATACGCAGTACGCCAATGGTCAGGCCGCCAGCGTGCTGACCTTCGTGCGCGACATCAGCGCGCGCTTCGAGTTGTCCACCAGCCAGCGGCATGCCCTGCGCACCGCGATCTACCGTGCCATGGTGCACGGCACCGCCCCGGCACCCGCAGCAACACCGGCCGCAGCGAACAGCAACGGCATACCGAATCCGCGGGCCCGGGAAGTCGGCGCCGCGCTGGTGGATGCCATCCGGCAGCAGGCGGACACCACTCGCCTGGCGGCGGAAATTGCCCCGGCGGTCGGCCGCGAACCGGCACTGGCGGCAAGCGCCGATGAGGTGGCGGACTGGCTGGCCGGCCGTCGCACCACCATGCCTGCACTGGGCGAGCCGGCCATCGCCGCCGCGATCCATGCGCTGTACGTAGCCGCCTGCCGGGCTTTCGGGCCGGTTGCCGGGGATCGCTTGCTGACCAGTGCGGCTGAGATTGCCGGAGCACTGCCAGCCGCAACCGGCTACCCGGTATCCCGGCTGCTGTATCCGAAGCGCTAGTCCGTCTGGTAGCGGTACCCTACTCCCGCCATATCACGATGGGGTCGGGGTAGAAGGCCACGCAGTCGGCAATCGCAGCCAGTTCCGGTCTGGGGTCGGGATAGTGCCAGGCGGCATTGGGCAGGGCCTGGTCGCCGACGGTGACGTCGTAGTAGCGGGCGTCGCCCTTGTGCGGACAGTGACTGGTGGCCGGGTTGTCGCTCAGCACACCGGGCCGAACATCGGCGATGGGCACGTAGATCACCGGCGGATAGCCCGCCTCGCGCAGTTCGAAGGCATGTCCGGATCTGGCGATGGCCTCGCCGCTGCATTGAACGTGGATGACCGCGGCAATGCGGTCGAGCGTGATTCGGCCGGTATCCACCGGGACCTGGTCAACCTGCTCGGCATCGGGCATGGCTTTCAACTCGTGTCGGGGTTGATCGAGACGGCTGGCGGCCGTCAGTGGCCGGCAATCCGCTCGCTGGTAACCATCTCCACCCCGGCGGCGCGCATGCGATCGAACGCGCTGTCCACGTCACCGGGCTGCAGATCCACCCCGCGGGTGCCATCGGACACCAGCCGGGTGGCGAATCCTTCGTCCACCGCGTCCATGGCGGTGAAGTACACACATACATCCGCTGCCAGACCGGCCAGCGTCACCGCGGTCACGTCGCGGGCCCGCAGCCAGTCGGCCAGTCCGGTGGCCTTGCGATGGCCGTTGTCGTGGAAGGCGCTGTAGCTGTCGATACGACGGTCCGTGCCCTTGCGGAATACCGCGTCCACGCGACCCATGTTCAGGTCGGCCGCGAATTCCGCGCCATGCGACCCCTGAACGCAATGATCAGGCCATAGAATCTGGGTCAAGCCATCCACTTCCGTCACTTCGAATGGTGTCAAACCCTCGTGCTGGCTGGCGAAGGACAGATGATCGGCCGGGTGCCAGTCCTGCGAGGCCACGACGATATCGAACGCGGATTGCAGGCGATTGACCACCGGGATTACGGCGTCCCCCTCGGGAACCGCCAGCGCGCCGCCGGGCAGAAAATCGTTCTGAATGTCGACCAGAATCAGTGCGTCCGTTGCCATCACTTATCTCCCTGCGCATCGGCCAGCCGCGCCTCCAGCGCGACCTCATAGCCTGTGACAGCGGCAAATGCCGAGCATTCACCCGCGGCGTGCTCGCGGATGGATGTCAGGTCGGGCGGGTCACCCACCGGCCGGCCACCACGCACTAGCGGCTGCAACAGGTCCCGCGTGGAAGCCGCCGCCGGCAGTGCGCGGGCCTCGCCGCCTGCCAGCAACCGGCCGGCCCGGAAATCGGCACCGACCACCTCGTCGTCGTACAGCCAGTCGGCCAGCGGCCGGCCATCGGCGTCGAGAAAGCGGCGCACCTGGAGGCTGCCGGCCAGGGTCTGCTTGTCGGCGGTATCGGAACGCTTGGCGCGCTGCCGCCAGCGACCGTCGTCGTCGCGGATCGCCCCCAGCTTGTATACGCCGTCGAGGGCGCCATCCGGCGCGCCGGTGGTCAGCCGCGTGCCCACGCCCCACAACACAATGGGCGCACCGCCCTGCTTGAGCTCGGCGATTCTGTGCTCGTCCAGGCTGGAGCTGGCTGCGATACGGGCGTCGGGGAATCCGGCGGCATCCAGCCTGGCGCGGGCTTCGCGGGCCAGCGCTCCGAGATCACCGGAGTCCAGACGAATGCCCAGCATTTCGTGGCCGCGTTCGCGCAGCTGCCGGCCGGCGGCGATGGCGTTGTCGATGCCGGATCGCGTGTCGTAGGTATCCACCAGGAAGATGCAGTTGTTCGGCAGGGCCTCGGCGTAGCGCAGGAAGGCGTCCAGTTCATCGTCGAAGGCCATGACCCAGCTGTGGGCATGCGTGCCCCTGACCGGGATATCGAACAGCTTGCCGGCCAGCACGTTGGCGGTAGCCGCGCAGCCGCCGATGTAGGCAGCCCGCGCGGCGATCACCCCGGCTTGCGGGCCGTGGGCCTTGCGCAGGCCGAAATCCAGCACCGGATCACCGCCCGCGGCACGGGCCATGCGCGCCGCCTTGGTGGCAATCAGGGTGGGAAAATTCACCAGATTGAGCAGCGCTGTTTCCAGCAGCTGGGCCTGCAGGATGGGCGCGCGCACCCGCAGCATGGGTTCACGGGGGAACACCGCGGTGCCTTCGGGCACCGCATCCACATCGCCGGTGAATCTCAGGGTTGCGAGATAATCCAGAAACGCGGGTTCGAACAGCCGGCCGCCACGGGCGTCGGTCAACCCGCGCAAGTAGTCGATGTCGTCCGGTGCGAAAGCGAAATCGGCCAGGTAGTCGCGCACGTCCTCCAGACCGGCGGCCAGCGCGAATGCCTGCCCGAACGGCGCCTCCCGGAAGAACAGGTTGAATACCGCCTCACGCTCGGGATCGGCCGCACACCAGTGGGCATAAGCCATGGTCAGCTGGTAGAGATCGGTCAGCAGGGCGAGTGACCCGCTGTTCAATGATCGAAGCATGTGCCGATTGATTCCGGAGTTCTAGTGAAGCCTGCGGCCGGGCGTGGGTGCTTTCAATCCGTGCGGGGCCGCCGGTCGATCGGCGATACTACCGGACCGGCATGCTTCACGAGCCCTTACCTCACCCATGGGCCAACGCGAACCCTTTCTCCGCAATCCCGACGGCAGCCTGCGGGCCAACCTGACGTTCTGGCAGAGCCTGCAGATCACGCTGCTGGCCTGGGTGGTGTCGGCGTATCTCTGGCTGGTGCGCTGGACCTGTCGCTTCGATGTGGTGGCCGGCAGCGGCTATGTCGAGACCGCGCGCCGCGAGGGCCCGGTAATCGCCTGCGCCTGGCACCAGGCGGAACTGGTCAGCGGCATCTACCTGCTGAACTGGCAACGGCTGGGCATGCGGATGGGCTTTCTGATCAGCCCGTCGCGGGAAGGCGAATTCATCGCCCGGGTGGCAGCCCTGCACGGCGGCGCCGTGATGCGGGGGTCATCCACCCGCTCCGGCCGCGAGGCCCTGTGGGCCATGGGAAAGGCCCTGCGCGAGGGCAAATCGCCAGTGGTGTTCGCGGATGGTCCCAGCGGGCCGGCGCAGCAGTTCAAGGCCGGAGCGGTGATCCTGTCGCGACGTACGGGGGCGGCGGTGCTACCGGTAGGCTGTGCGCTCAACCGTTACTGGCAGCTGCGCACCTGGGACGGCACGCTGATTCCCAAGCCGTTCGCCCGTTTCCGCATTGCCCTTGGGCCACCGCAGATCATCGGCCGCGATGCGGATGCCGCCACCGAGGCCGAACGGCTGGGACGGCTGCTCAACGAACTCACCGAACAGGCCTGGCAGGGCACGTGACGGCGGAATCCGGGCTTTACCTGCTCAACCGCCGCGATCTGCCGCCGGTATCCGCGGCCTGGCGGGCGGCGCTGTCGGCACCGGTGCGTGAGCGTCTCGCGGCCATGACCAGTACCCGCGCCCGCCGGCAGAGCGAGGACGGGCTGCGGCTGCTGGCGGCCGCCGCCGGCCATGACGGCTGGCCGATTGATCTTGCTGCGCTGACGCGGCGGGACGGCCAGCTGGGCATGCCCGACGGGCCCGCGATCAGTCTCAGCCATGCCGGGGACTACGCGGTATGCGCGGTGACCGATGGCGGTGCCATCGGAGTGGACATCGAGCGCATCCGGCCGCTGCGGACCCTGCGGGTGCTGCGGCTGCTGTCGCTGGCGGAAAACGCGGCCGCGGAACATGACCCGGCGATGTTCTTCGTGAGCTGGACCGCACGCGAGGCGGTGATCAAGGCGACCGGACAGGTCGGGCCACGCCGCCTGGCCGCGGTCCGGATCGAAGCGGACACCGCATGGCTGGACGACCGGGCATTCCGGCTGTCACGCCCGCCGGCGCCGGCGGGTTACGCGTTGTGCACAGCCGCCGAAGGGGCGCCACCACCGGCCGAGGCTCAAGACCTCACGGCGTCCGTCAGGAAAAACAGCGCGGCGTAGACCTTGTGATCCACCGACCGGCCGGCGGCAACCTGTTCGGCCAGCCAGTGGCGCACGCCGGCCAGCGGGACGTGCAGCACGCGAATGTCCTCGCCGCCCACGCCGCCGCCCTCGCCCACGCGTTCCAGGTCGAACGCCCGCACCATGGTCACCAGTTCCGAGGCCATGCCCGGCGAGGAAGGGCCGTCGTAGAGGTGTTCAACCCGCCCCGGGCGGTAACCGGTTTCCTCGAGCAACTCACGCGCTGCGGCGGTTTCCGGCGTGTCATCGGTGCCGCCGTCTGCGTCGCCGACAAGGCCCGCGGGCAGCTCCAGCACCCGACCGCCCATGGGCACGCGGTACTGATCGACCATCAGCAGTTCATCATCCGGCGTGACCGCGAGAATGTGGACGGCACCGGCAGCATTCACCCGCGACACGTACTCCCACTTGCCGCGCCGCGACAGGCGCAGGAAGCGGCCCTCGGCGAGAATTTCCACGGCATCGTTCATGCCGGCAGTGTCAGCGGTCACCCGCCGTGGCGCAAGCCGGCCCGGATCACGCCACGCGCAGCTGGGTGACGTTCTGGTGGGTTTCTTCCGTGTCGGCCCAGTGCAGGATTTCCATGTGCCCGTCGTGGTGCTCGACCAGCGCGGTGCAGGATTCCACCCAGTCGCCCGAGTTGTAGTAGGTCACACCTTCGAGGTTCTTGATCTCGGCATGGTGGATGTGGCCGCAGACCACCCCGTCAAAGCCGCGGCGCCGGCATTCGTGAGCCACCGCCTTCTCGAATTCGGAAATGAAGTTCACCGCGGTCTTGACCCGCTGCTTGGCAAAGGCGGACAGCGACCAGTACGGGTAACCCAGCCGCGCCCGCGCCCAGTTGACGTAGCGGTTGGCCCGCAGCAGCGAGGTGTAGGCCGCGTCGCCGATCAGCGCCACCCACTTGTGGTAGCGGGTGACCACGTCGAACAGGTCGCCGTGGATGACGAACAGCTGCCGGCCGTCCGCGGTTTCGTGCACCATATCGTTGACCACGTGCACGTTGCCCAGCCGCAGTTCGTAGTCCACGAACTTGCGCAGGAAATCGTCATGGTTGCCGGTGACGTAGTAGACCTGCGTGCCGCGCTTGGACTTGGTCAGAATCTTGCGGATGACGTTGGTATGGGTCTGCGGCCAGTAGAAATGGTTGTGCAGACGCCAGCCGTCGATGATGTCGCCAACCAGATACAGCGTGTCGCACTGGTTGTCCTTGAGAAACTGCGTGAGGCGCTCGGCCTGACAGCCGGCCGTACCCAGATGCACGTCGGAAATCCAGATGGTCCGGTAACCGGCGCGGGTGTTGTCGCTGGTGTCGGTCATGGGCTCGGCCTCGCGGATCGGGTCATGACCCGAAGGCTAGCCCCGGGCTCTGACGGCCATGTGACAGGAACATGACAATTGGATGACAGCCCGCCGCCGCTGGGGCCGCCGCCCGGTTGCTGCTAATATCCGCGCCGCCCGCTCTCCAAGCCCGGATTCCATGGCAGACAACACGGTTCTGATCGTCGGCGGCGGCGGCCGCGAACATGCACTTGCCTGGAAAACCGCCCAGTCATCGCGGGTGAGCCGGGTGCTGGTGGCGCCGGGAAACGCCGGCACCGCGCTGGAACCGGGGGTGGAAAACGTGGCGGTGACTGACACCGATATCGACGGCCTGCTCGATCTGGCCCGCCGCGAATCCGTCTACCAGACCATCGTGGGCCCCGAAGCCCCGCTGGCGGCCGGTATTGTCGATGCCTTCCGCGCCGCCGGGCTGCGCTGCTTCGGTCCTACCCGGGCGGCCGCCCAGCTGGAATCGAGCAAGGCCTTCACCAAGGACTTTCTCGCCCGTCACCGGATTCCCACCGCCGACTACCGGGTGTTCGATAACCCCGATGAAGCCGTCGCCTACATCCACGAGCGCGGGGCACCGATCGTGGTCAAGGCCGACGGCCTGGCGGCCGGCAAGGGGGTGATCCTGGCCGAGGATGTGGATACCGCGGTGGCCGCGGTGCGCGACATGCTCTCCGGGCAGGCGTTCGGCGATTCCGGCAAGCGCGTGGTGGTGGAGGATTTCCTGCAGGGCGAGGAAGCCAGCTTCATCGCGCTGGTAGACGGCGAGCACATTCTCCCCCTGGCCAGCTCCCAGGATCACAAGGCGGCGCTGGATGGCGACCTCGGCCCGAACACCGGCGGCATGGGCGCCTACTCCCCGGCGCCGGTGGTGACCGACGCGGTGGCCTACACCATTCTCGAGCAGGTGATGCGACCCACGGTAGCCGGCATGGCGGCCGAGGGACGCCGGTTCACGGGATTTCTCTACGCCGGGCTGATGGTGGAACCGGACGGCGGTTGCCGGGTGCTGGAATTCAACGCCCGCATGGGTGATCCGGAAACCCAGCCGCTGCTGATGCGGCTGCGCACCGACCTGGTCGACATCATCGATGCGGCGCTCGACGGCCGGCTCGACCGGATCACCGCCGACTGGGATCCTCGCCCCTGCCTGGGTGTGGTGATGGCGGCGGGCGGCTATCCCGGCAGCTACGCCAAGGGCGACCTCATCGAAGGCCTGGACGTGGACGGCGAACCCGACACCAGGGTTTTCCATGCCGGCACCCGGACCGGTGAGCGCGGAGTGGAGACGGCCGGTGGCCGCGTACTGTGCGTGTGCGCGCTGGATTCGGACATAGCCGCAGCACAGGCCCGTGCCTATCGCCGCGTGGCCGGGATCACCTGGCCGGGCGTGCAATACCGCACGGACATCGGCTATCGTGCCCTCCGGCGCAGCGTTACGAGGGGCGGGGAGACGTCGGAACCAGCGGCTTCCTGAAAGCCGCCGCGCATTGCACCAAGCACAGGAGACCACCGAATGCGACTGCCCGCCCTGCTGACCGCTGCCCTGGTACTGCCGATCATCGTCGGCGCCGCCCAGGCCCGCGAGTACACCGAGCATGCGCGCATCTTCGGCTGGGTGGAAAAGGCCGAGATCGAGCCCTGGGGGATCGAAATCAAGGCCAAACTGGACAGCGGGGCCCTGACCTCGTCGATGCATGCCCGGGATATCGAGCGCTTCGAGAAGGATGACGAGGACTGGGTGCGTTTCACCGTTGACGTGGAAGACACCGAGGAAGACGAAACCGTCACCCGCACCTACGAGCGCCCCCTGTTCCGCAACGTCAGAATCCGCGGGGCCGGTGGCACCGAGCGCCGCCCGGTGGTGCTGATGAAGATGTGCATGGGCCAGCGTGTCTACGAGGAGCAATTCTCGCTGGAGAACCGCAGCGACATGAACTACCCGCTGCTGATCGGCCGTCGCACCATCCAGCACCTGGGGCTGCTGGATGTCACCGCCACCTTCCTGCACGAACCGTCCTGTGATGACGACTCTCCCGTGTCGCGCGAAGAGGGGCGGGAGGATGACGAGGATATCGGCACCTGACCCCGTGTCATCGGTCGCTACGCCCGTGAACCACCCGCAATGAAGGATCTGCACGTCAAGCTGCTGGCGCTGGTGCTGGCTATCATCGGCATCGGCACCTGTGTCTACAAGGTGGAACGGCTGGGCCTGCCGATCAGCCCGTCGGGGCAGACCCAGGTATGGGTGGTCGAGGCCCGGTTGCAGTTCCAGGGTCAGGGCCGCTCGGCCAAGATCTCGGCGCGGATTCCGCATAAGCCGCCCGGCTTTTCGATGCTGGACGAGGATTTCGTCTCCGGCGGGTTCGGCCTGGCCACGGAACTCACCGGTGTAAATCGCCAGGCCCTCTGGGCCGCCCGCAACGTGCGCGGCGGCCAGACGCTGTACTACCGCGTGGTGCTGGCCGAGGACTCGGACAACAACCGCGACCGCACACAGCCCAAGCCCCGCTACCCGGAAGTCCCGGATTATCCGGAACCGGAGAGTTCGGCCGTAATGGCGCTGCTCGACGGTGTGCGTAACCAGTCGGCGGACATCGTCTCCTTCACCCGCGAGCTGCTCCAGCAGTTCAACGATCCCACACCCAACGAAAATGTCAGCCTGCTACGGGAGGAGCTGGGCACGCCGGCCGAGCGGGTGGCCGAAATCCGGCACGTGCTGGCAGGCGCCCGCATTCCCAGCCGCGTGGTTCATGTGCTGGTATTGCAGGACAGCACCCGCGAGACGGAACTCGAGCCCTGGCTGGAGGTACACAACGGCGACCAGTGGGTAGCCTTCAATCCGGCCACGGGGGCCAGCGGCTTCCCCGACAACGTGCTGGCCTGGACCACCGGCGACGTGCCGCTTACCCAGGCGGAAAACGCCAGCAAACCCGAACTCACCTTCGCCATCAGCCGCTCGTCACGCGAGGTGATGAGCGTGGCCCAGCAACGGGCGCGGCTGCTGGATTCCGGGCTCTTGGAGTTCTCGCTGCTGTCGCTGCCGGTTTCCACCCAGAACGTCTACAAGATTCTGCTGACCGTGCCGCTGGGGGTTTTCGTGGTGGTGCTGATGCGCAATTTCATCGACATCAAGACTTTCGGCACCTTCATGCCCATCCTGATTGCGCTGGCATTCCGGGAAACCAAGCTGATCTGGGGCATCATCCTGTTCTCCACGCTGGTGGCGCTGGGCGTGATGATCCGCTTCTACTTGGAGAAGCTGAAGCTGCTGCTGGTGCCCAGGCTGGCCTCGGTGGTGATCATCGTGATCCTGCTGATGGCCGGGGTGTCGGTGGTCAGCCACAAGCTGGGGCTGGACCGCGGGCTGTCGATCGCCCTGTTCCCGATGGTGATCCTGGCCATGACCATCGAGCGCATGTCGGTGACCTGGGATGAATCCGGACCTCAGGAGGCACTGCTGGCCGGCCTGGGCAGTCTGTTGGTGGCCATCATCGGCTATCTGGTGATGGCGGACCCGCTGCTGAGTTATCTGACCTTCGTGTTCCCCGAACTGTTGCTGGTGCTGCTGGCCGCCACGCTGCTGATGGGTCGCTATACCGGCTACCGGCTGTCCGAACTGCGGCGATTCCGCTCGTCGCTGTCCGGCCGCAAGGGCTGACGACCATGGCGCTGATGAGCCGCCTCCGATTGATGCGTCGGCTGGCACGCCGGAATCCGCCACTGATCATGCCCTGGACCCTGCGCCGACAGGGACTGCTGGGCATGAACCAGCGCAACGGCGACTACATCATGCGTTACAACCAGCGGCGCTTCTATCCGCTGGTCGACGACAAGCTGCGCACCAAGCAACTGGCCATGGACGCCGGCATCGCGGTACCCGCGCTGCTGGGCGTCATCGAGATCCAACACCAGGCACGTGATCTGGCCAACATGCTGGGCGGGCGCACCGATTTCGTGATCAAGCCCGCCCAGGGCTCCGGCGGTAACGGCATCATGGTGATTGCGGGGCGCCGTGGCGGGCGCTACATCCGGGCCTCGGGCGTGGTCGCCACCGACGGCGACATCCAGCATTTCGTGTCCAACATCCTGTCGGGCATGTACAGCCTGGGCGGCCTGCCCGACAAGGCGATGATCGAGTACCGGGTCAAACCGCATCCGGTGTTCGATGCCGTCAGCCACCAGGGCGTCCCCGACATCCGCACCATCGTGTTTCGCGGGGTGCCGGTGGCGGCCATGGTACGCCTGCCTACCCGCCAGTCGGACGGCAAGGCCAACCTGCATCAGGGTGCCGTCGGAGCCGGCGTGGACCTGCTCACGGGCCGCACGCTCGACGGGGTCTGGCTCAACCGGGTGATCGACGAACACCCGGATTCAGGCCAGTCCATCCGGGCGATCGAAATCCCCGACTGGAATCTGTTGCTGGAACTGGCGGCCCGCTCCTACGATCTCACCAAACTGGGCTATCTGGGCGTCGACGTGGTGCTGGACCGCGACCAGGGCCCGCTGGTGCTGGAGTATAACGCCCGCCCAGGGCTGGCCATCCAGATTGCCAACCAGGCCGGACTGCTGAAGCGCCTGCGGGCGGTCGAAGCGCTGGAAACGATTCCGGACCGGGCAGTCGACCGGGTTGCCCTGGCCAAGCGGCTGTTCGGGGGCGATGGCACGTCTGCCTGAACTCCGGCGCGCCGCGCGTGCCCTTGGTTGGAGCGCTTTCATCCTCGGCCTGCTGCTGGCCGCGTTCTGGCTGACCTGGCTGGTCTGGTCGGCAGCCGGTTTCAGCTACGGCTTCTGGCACGAGGCCGTTGGTCTGGACGACAACATCGCCGAATATGGACCGCAGAACCGTTACCGGCAGGGTTTCCAACTGACCACCGAGGCCGAGCGGACCCGGCTGTTCGACGAGATCGTCACCGCCATCAACCGCGACCCCGACCGCCTGGCCGGTCTGACCTATCACGCCCCGGACGGCCGTCCCCTCGGCCGGCTGCTGCGACCACCCGAGATCCGGCACCTGGAGGATGTGGCCTGGCTGGTCGGGCTGTTCCGCGTCGCCGGCTGGAGCGCGGTGGTGCTGACCCCGCTGCTCGGCGGCCTGATCATCCGCCGTCGCTGGCCGCTACCAGCCTGGCGGTCGCTGGCCACCGGCGCCGGCGTGATTGCCGCCGGCCTCACCGCCCTGCTGGTGATCGCCGGCCCCACGGCGGTGTTCTACCACCTGCATGTCTGGATCTTCCCCGCCGACCACCAGTGGTTCTTCTATTACCAGGAATCGCTGATGTCGACGATGATGCGGGCGCCGGTGCTGTTCGGAGCCATTGCGGTGCAGTGGGCGGTTACCGCCTTGCCCCTGGCAGTGTTGGGGTTGCTGGTTCATCGGGGGTTGCACCGCCGGCTTGGGCGGTAAGCGAACACGGAGCCGTAGGGCGCCATTCATGGCGCCTGCCCAGTCGTAGACCGGCACAAGCGAAGCGCGTTGCCGGCGATTTCTGATTCATGGCGTGAAAGAATTTCGCCCTGAAGGGCGAGTTCCTTTTCTTGCGCGCCCAAGAAAAGCAACGAAAAGAAGGGCGCCCGGACCGCTTGTCCCCCGGTCAGCGCGGTAGCGCTGACCGGGGGATTCCCGCCCGACCGCCGGGCGGCAAGCGCTAACGGGAGGGAAGAAGCGACCCCACCCGGCTGTGACACCTTTTCTTCATTCCCGTCGGGACGAGCTGAGCACTGCAGGGCGGCGAGGTTCCCGGCCCGTAGGGGCGCGCCCAGGACGGGCGCGCGGTTTTCGCCGGGTCATGGATGACCCGTCGAAACACCCCCTCGCCGACCGAAGCGCACAGGGCATCCTGCCTCGAACCCCGTTCGAGGCAGGACTCGCCCGCCGGAAGCGCTTCTTTGGTGACTTTCTTGTCGCACAAGAAAGACACCCGGCCCGCTTCAGCGGGGTGGAATCTTCGGCTTTTCCGATTCAGATGTTTGATTCGGCCGCATGAATGCGGCCCTACAAGCACGTCGATTGTAGGGCGCCATTCATGGCGCCGCGCTCAAGGCAGGACGTCGGCTACTGCCGCTTCATCGACTCGAAGAATTCGGCATTCGTCTTGGTCTGCTTCATCCGATCGATGAGCAGTTCCATGCCGGCCAGATCGTCCATGCCGTGGAGCAGTTTGCGCAGCACCCAGATCTTCTGCAGTTCCACCGGATCAACCATGAGTTCTTCACGGCGAGTGCCGGAGCGACTGAGATTGATCGCCGGGTAGACACGCTTCTCGGCGATGCGACGCTCCAGGTGCACTTCCAGGTTGCCGGTGCCCTTGAACTCCTCGTAGATCACCTCGTCCATCTTGGAGCCGGTTTCCACCAGGGCGGTCGCAATGATGGTGAGGCTGCCGCCCTCTTCCACGTTGCGGGCCGCGCCGAAGAAGCGCTTGGGCTTCTGCAGGGCATTGGCGTCCACGCCACCGGTGAGCACCTTGCCGGACGAGGGCGCCACGGTGTTGTAGGCGCGAGCCAGACGGGTAATGGAGTCCAGCAGGATCACCACATCCACCTTGTGCTCGACCAGACGCTTGGCCTTCTCGATCACCATGTCGGCCACCTGTACGTGGCGGGCGGCGGGTTCGTCGAAGGTGGATGACACCACCTCGCCGCGCACCGAGCGTTCCATTTCGGTGACTTCCTCGGGCCGCTCGTCGATCAGCAGCACGATCAGGTAGCAGTCGGGATGGTTGTGGGCGATGGACTGGGCCACGTTCTGCAGGATCATGGTCTTGCCGGCCTTGGGCGGCGACACGATCAGGCCACGTTGACCCTTGCCGACCGGTGCGACCAGATCGATGGTCCGGGCGGTGATGTCCTCGGTGGAGCCATTGCCGATCTCCAGGCCCAGCCGATCCTGCGGAAACAGTGGCGTCAGGTTCTCGAACAGCACCTTGCCCTTGGATTTCTCCGGTAGCTCGTAGTTGATCTGGTCGACCTTGAGCAGCGCGAAGTAGCGCTCCGAATCCTTGGGCGGGCGCACCCGGCCGGTGACGGTATCGCCGGTGCGCAGGTTGAAGCGTCGGATCTGCGAGGGCGAGACATAAATGTCGTCCGGACCGGCCATGTAGGAGGCATCGGCACTGCGCAGGAAGCCGAAACCATCGGACAGGATTTCCAGCACGCCGTCGCCGTGGATGCGTTCACCCAGCTTGGCGCGGGCCTTGAGGATGGTGAAGATCAGGTCCTGCTTGCGGGTGCGCGAGATGTTCTCGATACCCAGTTCCTGGGCCATGGTCATCAACTCAGCGCCCGTACTGCGCTTGAGCTCGGTGAGGTTGATCACCGGGCGGTCGTCGTTGTCGTCCTCTTCCTCGTAGGCGGCCAGCTCTTCCTCGTCGAAATCGAAATCGCCGCCCTGGTTGGGATCGCGATTGGGATTGCGGTTGCCGTTGTTGTTGTTCCCGTTGTTGTTATTGCCGCCGCGGCGATTGCCGTTGCCGCGGTTGCCACCGCCGCCGCCGCCACCGCCGCGCTTGTCGCCGCGACGCCGTCGCGGTTTGCGCGGGCCACCGTCGCCGCCGCCGCTGTTGTTGTTCTTGCCGCGGGCGGGGCCGCCGGAAGCCTCGACGCTATCGTCAAAGCCGGGACGTTCTTCGATCTTCTGGTCGGACACTTGGCAGTTCCGTCTAGTGGTGGAAACGGCCGCAGGGCCGGTTTCGGGGTATGTCAGTCGCGGGGAGAGAGCGTAACGGCCGCCGGCAAGGCCGGCGGCCGGAAAGTCGATTCAGCCGATGTGGCCGTCGAGGAATTCGGTCAGCTGGGTCTTGGACAACGAGCCAACCTTGGTGCCCTCGACTTCACCACCCTTGAACAGCATCAGCGTGGGAATGCCACGGATGCCATAGCGGGGCGGCGTGTTCGGGTTTTCGTCGATGTTGAGCTTGGCGATGCGCAACTTGCCCTCGTACTCGTCGGCAATCTCGTCGAGCACCGGTGCAATCATCTTGCACGGGCCGCACCACTCTGCCCAGTAGTCGACCAGCACCGGCGTGTCAGCGCCCAGCACATCCTGATCGAAGCTGTCATCGGTAACCTTGACTATGTTTTCACTCATTCGCTTGCGTCCTCGTGACTTGCAGGACAATGGGAATCGGTATCGCGCCGGGGGTACGGGTATCGGCGCCACGGCTCTAATGTGGGGGCGCAACCCCGAATGATCAAACTGTTATGATGTCGGGCGAATCGGCGGGAACAGTTCCCGTCCAGGGCCGAATACGCGACTTTATGGCGGAAGCCGCCCGCCGGCGCGGCGGGCGTTACCTGTATTGGAGCCCATTATTCGGCGTATTTCAACCCCGAGCGACGACACCCGCCTCGGCATGCGGGCGCGTACTGGTGACGAGAAGCCCCCACATGACTGATTCCCGGCTGCTGACCGACGTTTCCATCGATGCCCTCGGGCTCGATCCTTCGCTGTCCCGAGCGGCCGCGGAACTGGGATTTACGTATTGTACGCCGATTCAGGCCGACACCATTCCGCTGGCCCTGAGGGGCGAGGACGTGGCCGGCCAGGCGCAGACCGGCACCGGCAAATCAGCGGCGTTCCTGCTCGCCACCATGCACCGACTGCTGGCAAACGCGCCGGATCCGTCCAATCGCGCACCGCAGACCGCCAGCCAGCCGCGCGCGCTGATTCTCGCCCCGACCCGCGAGCTGGCGATCCAGATACACAAGGATGCCGAGGGCCTGAGCAAGCACAGCGGACTGAAACTGGTGGTGTGCTACGGCGGCACCGGCTACGACACACAGCGCCAGGCCATTGCCGACGGCGTGGACATTCTCATCGGCACACCCGGCCGGCTGATCGACTACTGGAAGCAGAAGGTCTACACCCTGAAGGCAATCGAAGTGGCGGTGCTCGACGAAGCCGACCGCATGTTCGACCTCGGTTTCATCGACGACATCCGCTTCATGTTCCGGCGCATGCCGCCGCCCGGCGACCGCCTGAACATGCTGTTTTCGGCCACGCTGTCCCATCGGGTGATGGAGCTGGCCTACGAACACATGAACAGCCCGCAGCTGATCAAGACCGATACCGATACGGTCAACGTCAAGGCCATCCGCCAGAAGCTCTACCACGTCAGCCGCGAAGACAAGCTGCCGCTGTTCCTGGGCCTGCTGCGGCGCATCGATCCGACCCGCACGCTGGTGTTCATTAATACCAAGCGCGAGGCCGAGAAGGTGGAGGACACCCTCAACGCCAACGGCATCCAGGCCGCCACCCTGTCCGGGGATGTGCCACAGAAGAAACGCGAGCGCCTGCTCGACGATTTCAAGGAGGGCAAGCTGCCGGTGCTGGTGGCCACCGACGTGGCGGCCCGCGGGCTGCACATCCCGGCGGTATCACACGTGTTCAACTACGACCTGCCCCAGGACGCCGAGGACTATGTCCATCGTATCGGCCGCACTGCCCGGGCCGGCGCCGAGGGCGACGCCATCTCGCTGGCCTGCGAGACCTACGTGTACTCGCTGCCCGACATCGAGAAGTACATGGGCCACAAGATCGATTCGGAAGTGGCCCCCTCGGACTATTACGCCAACGATATCGAGCGCCCCGCCCCGCGGCCGCGCAAACCCCGCGGCGGACCGCGACGGCGCAGCGGGGGTAACGGCGGTCGGGGCGGCGATCGCCGTCGCAACAGCGGCGGCGGCCGACGCTGAATCGCGCCGTTCAGTCCGGCCGGATATCGGCCACACCGTCCACCACTGGCCGATGGACATGCTCGCGCACCGCGGCGCGGGTATCCGGCCTGGCAATCGCCACCACCTGTCCGATGCCGTAGGTCCGGGCGGCGGCCACCACCGCCGGGCTGTCATCCACGAACAGCGCCCGCTCGCGCTGGAAATCGATGCGCTCGGCCAGGCCCGTCCAGAAGTCCGGATGCTCCTTGGCATGGCCGATGTCGTGCGAGGTGACGATGCCCGCAAACCGCGATGCCAGACCGGTGCACTCCATCTTCAGGGCCACCACGTCGGGATGCGCGTTGGTAACGATCCAGGCCGGCCGGCCGGCGGCGGTCACGGCATCCAGAAACGCCAGCGCGCCGGGCAGCGGCTGAATCAGGTCCCGAAGATCCTGCTTGAGCGCCATGATGTCGAGCGCCGTGGTGCGGCTCCAGAAGTCGGTGCAGTACCAGTTGAGCTGGCCGGCATGGTGCTCGAACACCGGCATCAGTTCGGCGCGAGCCGCCTGTTCATCCAGCCCGCGGGCCTGCGCATAGCAGCGCGGCAGGTGCTCGTTCCAGAAGCGGTTGTCGAAATGCAGATCCAGCAGGGTGCCGTCCATGTCCAGCAGGACGGTGTCCACCTGTGCCCAGTCCACGATGCGATGCGTCATGCGCGGGAGGATACCGCCGCCCGGCGTCGGTATCATGTCGCGCCCACTTCACCGGCAATACCGACATGCCCCAGGCCGATCCACTGCTACCCGACGTCATCGCCATCGCCGAGAACGCGGGACGCGCCATTCTCGACGTTTACCACGGCGACTTCGGTGTCGAACAAAAGGCCGACGACAGCCCGCTGACGGCGGCCGATCTCGTCGCCCATCGGGTAATCGCAGCGGGGCTGCGCGAACTCACACCGGACTGGCCTCAGCTGTCCGAGGAAGGTGCCGACATCGACGCCGCCACGCGTCATGGCTGGTCGCGCTACTGGCTGATCGATCCGCTCGACGGCACCAAGGAGTTCATCAAGCGCAACGGCCAGTTCACGGTGAACATCGCGTTGATCGAGGACGGTGTGCCGGTACTGGGCGTGGTACATGCGCCGGAACTGGACAGCACATGGTCGGCCGCCCCGCGGGCCGGCGCCACCAAGCGCGAGGCCGATGGCTCGCAGCGGGCGCTGTCGGTGGCGACGGTGGATCCGGCCCGGCCCCGGGTGCTGGTGTCGAGTTCGCATCGCACGCCGGAAGTGGATGCCCTGCTCACCCGGATGCCGGATTTCGAGCCGGTGGCGATGGGTTCGTCACTGAAGTTCTGCCTGATCGCGGAGGGCGAGGCCGACTTCTATCCCCGCCTGGGCCCGACCTCCGAGTGGGACACCGGCGCTGCTCACGCGGTGCTCACCGCGGCCGGCGGTGAAGTGGTGGAGCTCACGGGCAACCCGCTGCGCTACAACCAGCGCGATGGTCTGCTCAACCCCCATTTCCTGGCCTTCGGTGATACCCGCCACGACTGGCGCCAGTACCTGGACTGACGCCGGGGGCAACCGGGACGGCCGCGGATCAGACCTGGAACGAGCGCCCCGTGCGCTTTTCCACCGCCACGTTCTGCAGCCGGGTGTACTGCGGCAGGCCGTGCACGAACGGCGGGTAGTCCTCCCCGGCGATCAGCGGCGCCAGGTAGCGCCGGCAGGCCTCGGTGATATGGAAGCCGTCCGCGCTGATGTACTCGGCCGGCATCTTGCGCTCGACATTGGCCACCTGGTCCAGCGGCGCCTCGCCCAGCGACCAGCGGTAGGGGTCGTCCGACTCCCGCTCGATAGTCACCATCACGCCAGACTTGCCGGCCATGGCGTATTCCACCGCCGCCCGACCCACGGCATAGGCCTGTTCGATGTCGGTGGCCGAGGCGATGTGGCGCGCCGCTCGCATGAGGTAGTCGGCAATCGCATAGTGATACTTGTGGCCGAGCCGATCCTTGATCAGATTGGCCAGGGTCGGCGCCACGCCGCCCAGCTGGGTGTGGCCGAAGGCGTCCGTGCTGCCGGCGTCGGCCAGGAACTGCCCGTCCGCGTTGCGCACCCCTTCCGACGCGACGATGGTGCAGTAGCCGTCGCGCTTGACGCACTCGTCGACCCGGGCCAGGAACGCGGCCTCGTCGAAGGTGACTTCCGGAAACAGCAGGATGTGCGGATCACGCCCGTCCTCGTCCGACGCCAGCCCGCCGGCGGCGGCGGTCCAGCCCGCGTGACGGCCCATGACTTCCAGAATGAACACCCTGGTGGATGTCTTGCACATGCTGGCCAGATCGAAACTGGCCTCGCGGATGGATACCGCAGTGTACTTGGCCACCGAGCCGAAACCGGGGCAGCAATCGGTCAGCGGCAGGTCGTTATCCATGGTCTTGGGCACGTGGATGGCCTGGATGGGATAGCCCATCTGCTCGCCCAGCTGGCTCACCTTGAGACAGGTGTCGGCGGAGTCGCCGCCGCCGTTATAGAAGAAGTAGCCGATATCGTGGGCCTTGAAGACCTCGATCAGCCGTTCGTACTCCGCCTGATTCTGGTCGAACCCCTTGAGCTTGTAGCGGGCCGACCCGAACGCCCCGGCCGGCGTATGCTTGAGGGCAGCGATCGCCGCAGGGGATTCGCAACTGGTGTCGATCAGGTCTTCGGTGAGCGCCCCGACGATGCCGTCACGTCCGGCGTAGACCTTGCCGATGGCGTCCGGATGTTCGCGGGCGGCCTCGATCACCCCGCAGGCGCTGGCATTGATGGCGGCGGTGACGCCGCCGCTCTGGGCATAGAAGGCATTGCGGGCAGTCATCGGGGCTCTCTCGCAGTCAAGTTGCAGGGATTGGGGGCTACAAGAATACCCGCTGTTTCCCGGCACGGAAAATTGACTTACCCCCGAGCACTGTTTAGCCTGCGCGGCTTCCAGAAGGCGCGCGCAAGGCCGTGGAATCCATTATTCCGCCGCCATAATCAGAGCGTGCGTCGATTCCGAGGAGAACCAACATGCGAATCGTGTTGTTCGGGGCCCCCGGCTCCGGCAAGGGCACCCAGGCAGAGAAGCTGGTCGAGGATTTCGGGGTCCCGCAGATTTCCACCGGCGATCTGCTGCGTGCGGCGGTCGCCGACGGCACCGAACTCGGCAGGAAAGCCAAGTCCGCCATGGACGCCGGCGAGCTGGTGGCCGACGAGGTGGTGATCGGCATGATCCGCGACCGGCTGGACGAGCCAGACACCGCCAACGGCTTCATTCTGGATGGCTTTCCGCGCAGTCTGGCCCAGGCCGAGGCGCTGGATACCATGCTGGAGAAACTCGGCCGGCCGGTGCAGCGGGTGATCCACCTGGAAGTCGACAACGAGGAGATCGTCCAGCGCCTGCTCGAACGCGGCCGCGCGGACGACAACGAGGACACCATCCGCAACCGGCTGGATGTCTTCGATAATCAGACCCAGCCACTGATCGAGTACTACCGCAACCAGGGCAAGCTCGAGGCGGTGGACGGCATGGGCGACATGGACGCCATCCAGGCCCGCATCCGAGCCGCGCTGCCGAGCTGAGAACCTGCTAACTGGCCGGGACTTCCTCCAGCACCACCGAATTGCCGTCGGCGCGCAGCAACGCACGCCCTTCCAGCAGTGCCAGCAGCCGTTCGCCGGCGGCAGCCCGGCGCCACCCCCGCAGGATGGGCAGGTCGCGTTCGCCGCTCACCAGTGATTCCAGATCCTTGCGCGTGGCCAGAGCGCCGGCGCTGATCTCGGCCTCGGCGGCCCGCGCCTTGAGGCCGCAGGTCAGCAGGTCCACCAGCGCCTGACCGTCGGCATCCAGCGGCTGGCCGGGTCCGATGAGCGCCTCCGATGGCTCATCGGCTGCAGCCGCGATACAGGCCAGGATAGCCGCCTCCTGCTTGCGGCGGGTGGCGTCGGCCAGCCCGCGCACTCGGGCCAGTTCGCCGGCATCACGCGGGCGGCGTCGGGCCAGGTCCACCAGCACGTCATCCTTGATGATCCAGCCGCGCGGCCGGTCACTGTCGACCGCGGTGCGCTCCCGCCAGGCGGCCAGTTGTGCCAATGCCCGCTGCTGACCGGCGCGCAGCTTGCGCACACCCTTCACCCGGCGCCAGGCATTGTCCGGGTCCGGCGTGTAACGGACCGGATCGGTCATTGCCTCGAACTCGGGCGCCAGCCAGGCCAGACGTCCGCGGGCCTCCAGTTCATCGCGCAGCGCGGTATAGGCCCCGGTCAGATAACGCACATCATCGGCGGCATAATCGATCTCGTCGGCGCTCAACGGCCGCCGGCTCCAGTCGGTGCGGGAATGGGCCTTTTCCAGTCGCACACCCAGCACATCCTCGACCAGCCGGGCATAGCCGATCTGGTCGGCATGACCCAGCAGCGCCGCCGCCACCTGGGTATCGAACACCGGGCGGGGCATCTCGCCGACCGCCTGGTACAGGACCTCCAGATCCTGGCTGGCGGCATGGAAGACCTTGATCACCGAGGTGTCCGCCAGAAGCGGCGCCAGGGGGGTCAGATCCTCGCAGGCCAGCGGGTCGATACAGGCCAGTTCGTCGGCGGTGGCCACCTGAATCAGACACAGCTGCGGGAAGTAGGTTCGTTCGCGCATGAACTCGGTGTCCAGCGCCACCCACTCGGCCTGCCGAAGCCGATCGACCAGCGCGGCCAGACCGGCCTTGTCGCTGACCACGGCGACCTTGTCGGGTGCCTCCGGTATCATGCGGCCCACTTGTAGGATTGTTGCATCATGTTCGTCCAAACCTTACGCGTCACTCTGGATATCCTGTTGCTGAGACGGGGGCCGCAGGATCTGCCTGCGGACTGGAACCTGCTGTCGCTGGTTGCGGGCGCCTATCTTACCCTGACGTTCGCCCAGGTCAGCGTGGCCGCATCGGTGGGCCCCGCGCTGGCCCAGGCCCTGCTGGCCACCGGGCTGCTGGCGCTCTACGTTCACGGGGTGCTCAAGTTCCGCGATCTGAGCCCCCGCTTTCTGCAGACGCTGATCGCGTTGTTCGCCACGGGCAGCGCACTGACCATTCTCATGCTCGGCCCCACCAGCGCACTGGCGCCGATGCTCACGGCCCTGGCCGAGGGGGCCTCGCCGGATGACATTCCCCAGCCCTCGACGCTGGTGCTGCTGGTGTACATGATCGTGGGCATCTGGGGGCTGATCGCCTTCGGCCACATCTACCGGCATGCGCTGGATCTGTCGCTCGGACTCGGGGTACTGGTGGCTCTGGGCTACGAAATGCTGCTGTTCATGGCATTCGCCCTGATCGGTCCCGCGTTGCGGTGACGGCCACAACCGGGCGCATGCGGGTACGCGGCTGATGCAGGTCCACATCAGCGGCATCGGCGGCACCTTCATGGCTGGGGTGGCACTGCTCGCCCGGGCCGCCGGCCACCGGGTGACCGGCTCGGACCAGGGCCTTTATCCACCCATGAGCACACAGCTGGCCGAGGCCGGCATCGAGGTGTTCGACGGCTACGGCGCAGACAACCTCATACACCGGCCGGATCAGGTGGTCCTCGGCAATGCGCTGTCGCGTGGCAATGCCGAGGTCGAGGCGGTGCTGGACGCCGGTCTGCCCTACACGTCCGGGCCACAGTGGCTGGCCGAAAACGTGCTGGCGGGCCGGCATGTGCTGGCCGTGGCCGGCACCCACGGCAAGACCACCACCGCCAGCATGCTGGCCTGGCTGCTCGAGGATGCCGGACTGGCGCCGGGGTTCCTGATCGGCGGCATTCCCGGCAATTTCGGCGTTTCGGCCCGGCTGGGCGAGGGCGAATGCTTCGTGGTGGAGGCCGACGAATACGACACAGCATTCTTCGACAAGCGTTCCAAGTTCGTCCACTACCGACCGCGCACGCTGGTGCTGAACAACCTGGAATTCGATCACGCGGACATCTTCGATGACCTGGCCGACATTCAGCGCCAGTGTCATCACCTGGTGCGTACCGTGCCGGGGCGTGGCCGGATCATCCACAACGCCACCGAGCCGGCCATCGACGAAGTCCTGGCCATGGGCTGCTGGACACCGCGGGAGGCCTTCGGGACACCAAGCGGCTGGCAGGCCCTGCCCCGCCGCGATTCCGCCACCGATTTCGATGTCCTACACGCCGGTGAGCTGGCCGGCGCGGTGAACTGGAACCAGACCGGCGCGCACAATCGCATGAATGCCCTGGCCGCCCTGGTAGCGGCCAGCCACGCCGGGGTGGCACCTGCGTCGGCCTGTGCCGCCCTGGCCGGCTTCGCCGGAGTCAAGCGCCGCATGGAACAACGTGGCGAGGCCGGCGGGGTCGTCGTCTATGATGATTTCGCTCATCACCCCACGGCCATCGCCACCACCCTGGCGGGCCTGCGCGCCAGCTTCCCGGACGGTCGCATCCTGGCGGTGCTGGAACCCCGCTCCAACACCATGCGGCTGGGCATCCATCGTGACCGCCTGGCCACCTCGCTGGCCGCGGCGGACGCCGTGTTCGTCTACACCGCCGATCTGGCCTGGGACGCTGCCGAGACGTTAGCCGGCCTGAGCGATCACGCCGCACTCGCCGACGACATCGATACGCTGGTGCATGCCATCGTCACGGCAGCACGCCCCGGCGACCGGGTCGTGGTGATGAGCAATGGCGGCTTCGGCGGCATCCACGAACGGCTGCTGAGCGCTCTGGCGAACCACTGACCGCCATGGCCCGACCCGGCGACAGCATTTTCCGACATTTACCGTGGCATTTCGCTGATAGGCAGACCCGCCAACAGCCCTGATCCTCTCACCGACCACGCCCGGTGCCACACGGCACCGTTCAATCCCAGAGGGAGGAAAAGACGATGCATACAAGCAAACACTGGGTGGCAGGCGCTGCCCTGCTGGCGCTTTCCGGGGTCAGCCAGGCGCAGGATCCGGTCGCCAATCTCACAGGGGGCCTCAATCAGCTGGCGATCAACCTCAACGGCACGGCGAACACGCTGCTGATGGGCGATGCCAGTGCCACCACCGAAAACCTGGGCATGACCGTGTCCACGCTGATCGGGGATCTGTCCGCCGGTACGCCGGCGGCCGGGCTGGCCGACTCGGGCATCGCCCTGACCGATTCGCTGACCAATGCCGCGCTGGGCCTCACACCAACCCTCGACGGCATCACCATCCCGGTGGCCCAGGTCGGTGAACCGCTGACCCTGCCGCTGATCCAGGTCACCGATGACCTGCTGGGTGAGGGTTTGCCGCTGCTGGGCGGTGGCGAACTCGATGGCCTGCCCCTGCTCGGTGGCGACCTGCTGGGCGGCGACGGGCTGCCATTGATCGGTGGCTTGCTGGGCGGTGACGACGGCGGATTGCCATTGATCGGTGGCTTGCTGGGTGGCGAAGGCGGCATCCCCGTCATCGGCGGGCTGCTCGGCGGCGAGGGTGGCCTCCCGATTGTCGGCGGATTGCTGGGCGGCCAGGGCGGCATCCCTGTCATCGGTGGCCTGCTGGGCGGTCAAGGCGGTATCCCCATCATCGGCGGGCTACTGGAAAGCGAGGATGGCCTGCCGCTGATCGGTGGCCTGCTCGGCGGCCAGGGCGGCCTGCCCGTCATCGGCGGCCTGCTCGGCGGCGGCATGGTGGCCGGCAACGGTCAGGGCATGCTGCTGACGGAACTGCCGCTGCCACTCGAGTCGCTCGATCCGAACACGGCCGGTGCGCTGGTTAACGGGGTCTCGCTGGCCGGCCTCTGAGCCAACCAACGTCGGGCAAAACAGACCCGCGAATCAGGGCCCGGCCTCATCGCCGGGCCTTTTTCGTGGCCGGGTATCAATCCTCGCGCTGGCAATACGCCGACCATGGCGTCAATTTTCTGACGCCCGCTGGCGCAAATCACCGATAGACCCGTCCCGACCCCGGCGGGATCATGCGGGCAGGTATTCCGGACTGCGTCGTGCACCCGCCCGACGCCATTCGTCATTTCAGGGAGGAAATGCATCATGAAAACCAAGCATTGCTTGAAATCCGCCGGGCTCGGTCTGGCACTACTGGCCGCTTCCGGCGGCAGCTGGGCCCAGGATGGCGGCAACATCGTGGCGGCGCTGGACCACGCCGTGATCAATCTGGACTCAACACTCAAGAATGTCCTGACCGGCAATGCCGTTGCCGCGACCGACGATCTGCAGATTCTGGTCAACACGCTGGCGATGGACCTAGCCGACGGCAGCCCCCTGGCTGACCTCGCCGCCGAAGACGGCATGCTGCAGGGTCTCACCGACCCGCTGTTCGGCATTGCCGGGAGCAATCTGGCCCCGCTACTTGGCAATCTGTCAGCACCGCTGGTCGAGATCGGTACACCGCTCAGCGCGCTCTACGTGAACGGCGGCCTGCTGGCCAACGGCATTCCCCTGGTCAACGGTGAGGAAATTGTTCTGCTGAGCAATGGAGCCCTGCCATCGCTGGGTGGCCTGGGTCTGCCCACCGGCCTGCTGGTGGTGGTCCGGGATCTGACCGAAGTGGATCTGGTCGGTCCTGGCGACGGGGACATGGGCGGTGTACTGCTGCCGATTGCCGGCGGAGACGGCAGCCTGCCGCTGTTGGGCGGCACCGACGGCCTGCCGTTGATCGGCGGCCTGCTCGGTGGCAGCGAAGGCGGTCTGCCTCTGGTCGGCGGCCTGCTCGGTGGCGAGGGCGGCCTCCCGATCGTGGGCGGCCTACTCGGCGGTGAGGGTGGCCTCCCGATCGTGGGTGGCCTGCTCGGCGGTGAGGGTGGCCTCCCGATCGTAGGCGGCCTGCTCGGCGGTGAGGGTGGCCTCCCGATCGTGGGCGGCCTACTCGGCGGTGAGGGTGGCCTCCCGATCGTGGGCGGCCTACTCGGTGGCGAGGGCGGCCTCCCGATCGTGGGTGGCCTGCTCGGCGGTGACAGTGCCGGAGGGCTGCCCCTGGTGGGCGATCTACTCGGGGGCGAGGGTGGCTTACCCATCGTCGGCGTCCTGTTGGGCGGTGACGGCGATCTGCTGCTTCTGGGCGATCTGCTGGGCGGCGACGACGGCGGTCTGCCGCTGATCGGCGGCCTGCTGGGCGGCCAGGGCGGCTTGCCCATCGTCGGTGGGCTGCTGGGCAGCGGCATGGTGCTGGCTGGCGGCAACAACGGTCTGCTGCCCGAGGAAGTGCCGCTACCGTTGAATCAGGTCGACGGCGGCACGCTCACCGCGCTGGCCCGGGATGTCACCCTGCAGGGGCTGTAAACACAGGCATCGCGCCGCCCGTGACAGGCGAGGGCGATGGCATGACAACGTCCCGTTTCCGACCCGCCCGACGTGCCTTGCGTCGGGCGGGTTTTCATTACTGACGATTCTTCGTGTAGTCTGCTTCCTACGCGGTCCTGGCAGCAGAACAACAACGGTCTCTGCCTTGAACACGTCATTTTCGAACCATCTCAATAATGGCCGAGCGTAGGAGAGCCACCATGAAACGCATTGCACTTACAGTCGTGCTGTCAGCCGGTTTTGTCGGCAGCGCCGCAGCCCAGGGGCCGGAAAACCTGCAGGTCCTGCTCAACAACGTTGACAACACTGTCAATGGCCTGGTTGAAGGACCTGCCGCCAATCGCGGTCTGGATTCCAGCCTGATTGCCAGCCTCAACGGTGAACTGGTCAACGATAACGGCGACATCATCGCGCCGGACTACGTCGAGAACACTCTGACCGACGTCCCGGCCAACCTGTTCACCGGTACGCTGGTCGGCACGCCGCTGGAAGGCATGGAACTCGAGTTCATCGCTGCCGGCCGTGATCTTGGCCAGCAGCTGGTTAATGCTGGTCTTCCGCTGTTCGAAGCGCTGGACGGCCCCGCCGGCCAGCTCGCCGATGCCGGTGCGCCGCTGAGCGACCCGGCCATCGTCTTCCTGGAAGAACTCGAATTCAATCTGGTACTGGACACCGTGATCCCCGATCCGACCGGAGGCGCTGCTGGCGGTCTGCCGGGTCTGGGTGATGTCGGTCTGCCGGGCCTTGGCGATGCCGGCCTGCCGGAACTGCCGGGCCTCGGTGATGCCGGCCTGCCCGCGCTTCCGGGCCTGGGCGACGCCGGTCTGCCCGCACTCCCGGGGCTGGGCAGCCTGACTGATCTGCTGATGCTGCCGAATCTGCCGTCCTAACCCTCCTCGGGTAACGGCATTCGCGCAACAAGCCCCCGGCCCTCGGCCGGGGGCTTTTTCGTGGAAGATCGAATAACCCGCATGGAGGCGTTGTACATCGATCACTAGCTGTATATATTTACACGCAACCGGCAATCGGATCGCTCCATGCTCGAACTCACCGACCGCCAGACCCTGATTCTGGCCTTCATCCGCGACACCCTCGCCGAACGGGGCATTCCGCCGACGCGGGCGGAGATAATGGACCACTTCGGCTTTGCCTCGCCCAATGCCGCCCAGGCCCATCTGCGAGCGCTGGCCCGGCGCGGGGCGATCGAGCTCAGCGCCGGTCACAGCCGCGGCATCCGGCTGTCCCCCCAGGTCGCCGATCCCGATACCCTGCCACTGATCGGCCGGGTGGCCGCCGGCGCCCCGATCCTGGCGGTGGAGAACATCGAAACCCATCACCGGATCGCTCCCTCTCTGTTCAAGCCGCGGGCCGACTACCTGTTGCGGGTACGCGGCGACAGCATGATCGACGCCGGCATCCGTGATGACGATCTACTGGCCGTGCACGCCACCCGCGAGGCGGCCAACGGCCAGGTGGTGGTGGCCCGGGTGGATGACGAGGTCACCGTCAAGCGCTTCCGACGCCGCGGCAGCATCATTGAGCTGCTACCGGCCAACCCTGCCTACGAGCCCATCGTGGTGGATGGCAGCGGCCAGTCGCTGGCAATCGAGGGCCGAGCCGTGGGCATAATCCGCCGCGGCGAGTTCAGCGATAGGCCGTGAACGGGACGGTTGCCGATCTATGGCCACCCGGCCTGTTCGCCAATCAGCCGGCCGGCACTGGCTTAGCGGCTGCTACTGGTCAGCGGGGGCATGCAGCGCAGCGGCGAGGCCCGCCACCTGCGCGCCAAGCGCCTGGAGGACCACAGCCCTCTGCTCGGCCGATTGATCACTCGATCCCGGGGCTTCCATTAAAGTCCCGGGATCGAAACGCGATTAGAAGAGCTGAAGCGCTATCATGCCGATACCGATAAGCCCGCCAAACCAGGCCACGGTTCGCAGGGTATGCACGCCGAAGAAATAGATTGGCAGATAGGCTACCCGCGACCAGAAATACACCCAGGCACCCAGCGCCGTGGTGGCATTGGCATCGCCGGTGACCTGGACCAGCACCAGCAGCGGCAGAGCCCAGATCGCGGTTTCCTTGAAATTGTCATTGGCTCGCCAGGCCCGGTTGAGAAAGACGTTATCCGATTTCGGCAGGTTGTCCCGCGCGCCCAGCAGCGGCATCAACCCATAGACCGGAATATTGCACATCGCCATCACGAGAATGTGCACAAGACCGAGACCGATAGTGAACAGAAAGACAGTGGTTTCGACGGTCATTGCAGTTCCCTCCTCTTGTTATCCCGGAAGTATAGCCAGCAATCAGAGGCGCTCGAACACGTAGATGCAGGGCCACACGCCACTCATCTGGATCAGCCGCCGTCGCCGCAGGCGAAAGCCCCCGGCGGCCCGCTGGCCACGGTTGACCGCCCCGCCGCGGTCCGCGAGAAACACCAGCCGTTGTCCCGGCGCCAGCCGGTCGGCCGCCAGCTCGAACAGGCGCCGATAGAAATCCGGAAACTTCATGCCGCGGCCCAGCTTGCGACCGAAGGGCGGATTGGTGACCACGGCGTCGAAAGCGCCAAGATCATCCAGCCCGGCAAGACTGTCGCGGCACTCGACCCACCCCCGGCCGCCCAGACCCGCTTGCGCCAGATTGGCTTCGGCCCCGGCCGCGGCCCGCTCGTTCCAGTCGCAGCCAACCACTTCGATCCCCGGGGCCAGGTCACCGGCTTCCAGGAGGATGGTGCCGGAGCCGCAGAAGGGGTCGAGCACCCGGCCGGTGCTGTCCTCCTCGATGCCGGCCATGCGCAGGGCCGCGTAGGCAATGTTGGCACGCAGGCCGGTGGGATGGGTCTCGACACGGGGGTGCCGATTGGACAGCGCCTGGTGCGGAAGCACGACATCCACGATGCAGCGCGACTCGATCACGTCCACATGTACCGCCGCGTCATAACCGGTCAGGTCCACCGGCACCTGCCAGGTGCGGTTGATCGCCGCGCCCACGGCACGCATCACGTCCTCGCTGGTGAACCGCTGGTCGCCGCGCCGGATGCAACTCGCCCGGAAGCTGGCGGCGGTGGCCAGTTCGGGCAGGTCCAGTTGCGCGACCCGGGCCGCAATCGCCGCCAGAGGATCGGGCCCGTCCGGCAGGTCGAACCGGTCAACCGGCCGGCGCACGTGATGGATGCTGCGCATGCGCGGGGCTACCGCAGCCATCACGACACCATCGGCGCCGGCCAGCACCCGACCGCGGACGCCGCTCCGGCGGGCATCGAAGCCACCGGCCGGGGCGCCGGCGGCATAACAGCGCTGGCGAAATTCGGCGATCACCACCTTCTCCAGACCCGGATTGGTGGTAAACACACGCTGACAGCCGGTTACCTCGAGGGTGTCGGTCATGCCGCCAGCTTAACCGCTGGCCAACCGGCCGGGTCCGCGTCAGGATTAGATCATGGTCGAGCCCGATTGCTGCCAGCTCTGCGAACGCCGGGAGGTGCGGCTGACGCGCCACCACCTGATCCCGCGCCGTACCCATCGGCTCAAGCGAATTCGCCGCCGCTTCTCGCGCAACGAACGCCAGCAGCGCATTCTTTTCCTGTGCCGCCCCTGCCACAAGCAGATCCACGCCGTACTCGACGAAAAGACGCTGGCCGAGCGCTATCATGACCGTGACGCCCTGCTCGGCCATCCGGACATCGCCCGCTTCGTGGCCTGGATCGCCGACAAGCCGGGCGGCATCAACCCCCAGACCCATCGCCCCCGGAGATAGCCATGGCTCATGATGCCGCTTCCATCGAAACCCTGGGCCTGTTCGTCGGCGACCTGCGTCAGCTTCCCGGCGTCGGATCGCTCACCGGCATGTTCAAGCAGCGCGCCGACGCGCCCGTCGTCCTGGCGGCCGAAGGCCTGGCTGGCGACCGCCAGGCCGACCGCACCCACCACGGCGGCCCCGAGCGCGCACTCAATCACTATCCCGCCGAGCACTATGACCACTGGCGGCAGGAATACCCGGATCTGGCCGACCAGTTCGAACCCAGCCTGCTGGGCGAGAACCTCAGCACCTGCGGCATGACCGAGACCGATGTCCACGCCGGGGATGTCTTCCGCCTGGGCACCGCCTGCATCGTCATTACCCAGCCGCGCTACCCCTGCTACAAGATCGCCAGGCGCACCGGTATCCGCAACTTCGCTCAGGTGGTGGCGCAGACCGGCCGTTCGGGCTGGCTGTACCGGGTGGCCGAGCCGGGTGAGGTGGCACCGGATGACGTGCCGACCCGGATCGAGGCGGCCGGGCACGGATTCACCCTCGCCCGGTTATGGTCGGTGCGAAACGACCCGGCGCCCGATCTCGACGAGATGGCCGCGCTTGCCGAGCTGCCGCCACTGGCGGAAAGCTGGCGGCAGGCCTACCGAAGCCGGCGGGAATACCTGCTTCAGCGGCGCGCGGACTAGATCCGGAAATTCAAAAAGGGGAAGTCTGCCTTATTGATCTCGGGCCGGAAGCGGGTCTTCATAGGCCGCAGCATTCAGGATCGCCCCCACCCTATCCGACCCCGAAACTCCCACCCGCGCGCCGATACCCGCCACTGGCCGATCCGCGGCCTGAACGGCCTGCTGATCATCACACTGGCCATCACCGGCATCGCCCTCGCCTGCGGGGGCGCCGTCACCGCGATCGGCTGGCAGCAGGCGCAGTTTCTGTTGCGGAGGGGCGGCCATGCTCACGAGCAGCTGGAACTGCTGGCTCGGGTAGCAGGCGGCATCGACCGTTACATGGCCTCGCTGGCTGCCCCCGGTATCGACGCGCAGGCCCAGCGAGACGCGATGGAACTGCTGACAGCCTGGCGTCAGTCCGTTGGCGCCGAATTGGCGCTGCTCGAGCCTGCGGCCCGCGCTGACGAGCGCGGCGAACTCGATCAGATCGCCGCCATCGAGGCGCTGCTCACCCGCGCCGAGGAGGTACTACTGAGCCGCCGCGAACCGCTCTGGGTCACCCGTGAACACATCGAGCGACTACTCGACCAGGCAATCCGTGACGAACGCGCTGAAGTCCAGGCCAATGCCCGTCAGATGGCCGACACTGCGCGGGAAGCCACCCTGCTGGCCGTGGGCCTGCCCCTGCTGGTACTGGCGCTGGCGGCCGCGGTGAATCTGGGCCTGGTCGGTGCGATGCGATCACGCCTGCGCCGGCTGATGCACGGGGCCGCGCTGGTCGGCGGCGGCCGGCTCGACTATCGCCTGCAGGACCACACCCGCGACGACATCGGCCTGCTCGCCGCCATGTTCGACCGCATGGCCGCCCGCCTTCAGCGCGACCGGCACCGGCTGGACAGCCTGCGCGTGGATCTGGCCAACCAGGTCGCGGCGCGCACCGCCGAACTGGAACAGCGCAATCGCCGGCTGCAGGCCGTCGACAACCGGCGCGAGCAGTTCTTTAGCGAGATTTCCCACGAACTGCGCACGCCGCTGACCGCCCTGCGCGGCGAGGCGGACATGGCCCTGCGCCAGCGCGCGCCGGATACCGGGCAACTACGGGCCGCTCTGCAGCAGATCGTGGGGCTGGCCGACAGCCTGTCCCATGCCATCGAGGATCTCGTGGCCCTGGCCCGCTCGCGCAGCCGCGAACTGGCCTTCGTGCGCGAGGATCTGCAACTGGGGAAGATCGTCAGCCGTGCCGCGGCCGCAGCCGGCGCGCTCGGCCGGCCACGCGGCATCCGCGTGATCTACCTGGCGCCCGGTCACGCCGTGACACTGCGCGGCGACGGCCAGCGCCTTCAGCAGGCACTGCTGACCCTGCTCGATAATGCCATCAAGCACTCGCCGGACGAGTGCTGCGTCCACATCGAACTGGATCACGACCTGCCGACCGGTAGCGGCATCATCACCGTCACCGACCAGGGACCGGGCATGGCACCGGCCGAGCGCGAGCGGGCTTTCGACGGCTTCGCCCGTGGCGGCGACACCGGCGGTCTCGGCCTGGGGCTAACCATCGCCCGGCGCATCGCCCAGGACCACGGGGGCACCATCGAACTTGGCGCCGGCCCCGGCGGGCGCGGCACCCGGGCGGTACTGGTGCTGCCGCTGGCCGCAGCCGAGGTAGCCGCGCCATGAATCTGCTGATCGTCGAGGATGACCCACGGGTGTCGGACATGCTGCGGCGCGGCTTGGCCGCAGAGGGGTTCACGCCCGACACCGCCGAAAGCGGGGCCGCCGCCCTGGCCCGTCTGGGCAATGTGGACTATGACCTGATCATCCTGGATCTGCGCCTGCCAGACCTCGATGGGGTGCGGCTTTGCCAGCAGATCCGTGACGACGGCGACGTCACCCCGATTCTCATGCTCACCGCCCGTGACCGGGTGGACGACCGCGTGGCCGGGCTGCGCGCGGGTGCCGACGACTACCTGACCAAGCCCTTTGCATTCGAGGAATTGCTGGCCCGCCTGGAGGCGATCAACAGGCGCCGGCGGGGACACCCGGCCGAACAATGCCTGCGGGTCGGGCAACTCACGCTGACCCCGGACATGCACGAAGCTCGCTGTGGCAATCAAACCATCGTGCTGAGCGCCCGAGAGTTCGCGCTGCTGCACTGCCTGATGGCCGGCGCGCCGCGAGTGCTATCGCGCACCCGCCTGCTGGAGCGGGTCTGGGGCCCAGACGCCGACGTCACCTTCAATACGGTCGACGTCTACATCGGTTACCTGCGCCGCAAGCTCGGCCAGTGTGACGCCCCGCCCCGGCTGGAGACCGTGCGCGGCGTGGGGTATCGGCTGGTGGCGTGAGGCGCTGACTCACTCTCAGCGTTTTCCCATCTTTCTCTCAAGTCTTTCTCAGGGTTGCTGCCCCAGTGTGGCTGGCAAGGCGTTCACAAAACCATAGCCACAAGCGCCGCGCGGGAGTCCATACAACGCGTTCCACGAGGAGACCGATTCATGCGACAGCAATCCACGACGCCAAGGCGTCGCAACACGGCCCTGGCCCTGGCGGCCGGCATGGCCGTCAGTTCCGCGCCGGCCCTGGCCGCCGACGTCAGCTGGGAGGACATTGTCAACGATGCCCAGACCCCGGAAAACATCCTGATGTACGGGTTCGGGCCGGACGCCCAGCGATACAGCCCGTTGAACGATATCAACGTCAAGAACGTCGAGCGGCTACGGCCGGCGTGGCAGTTTTCCTTCGGCGACGAGAAGCAGCGCGGGCAGGAAACCCAGCCGCTGATTCACGACGGCGTGGCCTACATCACTGCCTCCTACTCCCGCATTTTCGCGCTGGACGTGGAAAGCGGCGAGAAGCTGTGGGAGTACGCCCACCGTCTGCCCGAGAACATCCGCCCCTGCTGCGACGTGGTCAACCGCGGTGCCGCGATCTACGGCGACAAGGTGTTCTTCGGCACCCTGGATGCGGCGATCGTGGCGCTGAACAAGGACACCGGCGAGGTCGTCTGGCAGGAGAAGTTCGCCGATCACGAAGCCGGCTACACCATGACCGGCGCGCCCACCATCATCAAGGACCAGGAAACCGGCAAGGTGATGCTGATCCACGGCAGCTCCGGTGACGAATTCGGGGTACTGGGCAAGCTCTACGCCCGCAACCCGGACACCGGCGAGGAAATCTGGATGCGGCCGCTGGTGGAGGGCCACATGGGCCGCCTGGACGGCGAGGAAAGCACGCCAACCGGCGACCCGGCCGCCCCATCCTGGCCAGACGGTGACTACAAGGGCACGGGCAAGGCCGAATCCTGGAGCCATGGAGGCGGCGCCCCTTGGCAGAGTGCGTCGTTCGACGTGGCCACCAACACCATCATCATCGGAGCCGGCAATCCGGCGCCGTGGAACACCTGGAAGCGCACCGGTGAGACCGGCGACCCGCAGGACTACGACAGCCTTTACACCTCGGGCCAGGCCTACGTGGACCCGAGCAACGGCGAACTGGTGGGCTTCTACCAGCACACCCCGAACGATGCCTGGGACTTCTCCGGCAACAACGAGATCATCCTCTTCGACATGAAGAAGGACGGCAAGACCGTTCGCGCCGGGGCCCATGCCGACCGCAACGGGTTTTTCTATGTCACCGACATCAACGATCTGGCGGATCGGGATGACGACATCATCAACGACGGCACCGCGGTAATCGCCGGTTACCCGTTCGTCGACAAAATCACCTGGGCCGAGGGCATCGACGAGAAGACCGGCCGCCCGATCGAAGTGGCCGGCCAGCGTCCGCCCAAGCCCGCCGAGGGCAAGGATCGCGGCGAGTCCATCCAGGTGACCCCGCCGTTCCTGGGTGGCAAGAACTGGAACCCGATGTCCTACAGCCCGGATACCGGCCTGTTCTACATCCCCGCCAACAACTGGACCGAGGACTACTGGACCGAAAACGTCACCTACAAGAAGGGCGCCGCCTATCTCGGCCAGGGCTTCCGCATCAAGAAGCTGTACGACGACCACGTGGGTACCCTGCGGGCGATGGACCCGACCAGCGGCGAGATCGTGTGGGAACACAACGAGAAGCTGCCGCTGTGGGCCGGCACCATGGCTACCGCCGGCAACCTGGTTTTCACCGGCACCAGCGACGGCTTCTTCAAGGCCTTCAACGCCAAGACGGGCAAGGAGCTGTGGAAGTTCCAGACCGGCTCCGGCGTGGTCGGCTGCCCCATTACCTGGACGCATGACGGCGACCAGTACGTAGGCATTGCCACCGGTTACGGCGGCGCCGTGCCGCTATGGGGTGGTGACCTGGCCAACCTGACCAAGCCGGTATCCCAGGGCGGCTCGTTCATCGCCTTCAAGATTCCGGACTTCGCCGCCCAGAACTAGAGGTCAACCGGAAAACCGTTACTTCAAAAACAACCTGACGCTTTCCTTTCAGAGTGCCGGGCCGAATCCGTGGTGTCTTAGTCTCCAAATCTCCACTAAGTCGCTCCGCCACGGATTCGGCCCTCTTTTTTTCAGGAATCCATCATGCGAAAGCCCGCAATTCTCCTCATGGCGCTATGCCTGGCGACGGCCGGGCAGAGTCTCGCCGCCGGCGAGACCGCCGATGACGCGCCGGCCAGAACCATTGGCGACTGCCGCATCGAAGCCGGCGCCGACTGCCGGAACGCCGATCTGCGTCACGCCGATCTGGAGAATGCCGACCTGTCCGGTGCCAATCTCGCCGGGGCCAACCTGGCCCGGGCCGATCTCGAGCACGCGAACCTGCGCGGCACCAATCTTCGCGGCGCCAATCTGGAAGCCGCCGTTCTGGTCACCGCCTTCCTGCAGGGGGCCGATCTGACCGACGCCAACCTGCGCGGCGCCAACCTGAACTTCGCGCGGCTGTCCGGTGCCACCCTGTCAGGCGCCAACCTCACGGCCGCCAATCTCGAGATGGCCTGGCTGCCCAAGGCCCAGCTCGACGGGGCGCGGCTGGTCAATGCCAATCTTCAGGAAGCCAAGCTGTCGCTGGCCAATCTGGCCGGTGCCGACATGACCGGCGCGCGCTATCCCTACGCCATCTTCCAGGGCACTCACATGGAAGACTGTACCGCCTGTCCGTTCGACTGGTGACCGTCCGCCAGCGCTTCGCCGGTCTGCTTGCCGTAGTCGCCGTGCTCGCCGCATCGGGCGTACTCGCGGCTGACCCGGCGCTCGGCGACAAGGCCGCCGCGGCGCTTCGCTCCTGCCGGGCGCAAACCGGGGACAACGACCGGCTGGCCTGCTACGACCGCGCAGTTGACCGGCACCTGTCATTCGATTTCGCCGGCCACGGTCGCGAAAGCACCGCCGTCTTCACCAGTCCGGGACCATTCCGGGTGCGTTACCGCAACGAGGACGTGATCTTCGTGATCTACATCTACCGCACCAGCGGTAAGCTGGTTCGCTCCTACGGCACCGGCCCCGGCGAGGGTCATCTCGACGTGGACACCAGCGGTGAGTTCTATATCGAAGTGAAGGCCACCGGCACCTGGAAACTCTGGGTCACGCCGCTGCCGGCACGCGGCTGAGCCGCGCGGATCAACCGCTGCCAACCAGCACCCGGTACAAATGCGGATTCAGGAACACCCCATCCGGATCCAGCCGCTTGCGAACCGCTTCGAAATCTCGCCATGCCGGATAGCGAGATGCCAGACGCCCGGCATCCTCGTCATGCCACTTGCCCCAGTGCGGCCGGCCACCGTGATCCCGGAAAATCTCGCCCAGCGCGGTGAAGTAATCGGTGAACGGCATGCGGGCATGCACATGGGCGGCGATATAGGCCGAATCCCGACCGTAAGCCGGCGATAGCGGAACATCATCAGCCGCGGCATCGCGGATCTCCAGCGGGAAATTGGTGGCAAAGCGATCGCGTTCGATCACCGTGCGGATTGCCCGCAGTACCTCGGGCAATGCCGCCCGCGGCAGGCTGTATTCGGTTTCATTGAAGCGCACCAGCCGGGCGGTAGCATAGGCGGCATGGGCCGGCGCGATCTGGTCATGACGGGGCACCCCGGCGGCGGCGATACGGTTCAGGCGCGGGCAGCTCGCCGGCCGGGCACGGGCGAGTCGCGAAAGCACCCAGAGGCCGCCGTTCTCCACCAGCAGGTCCTGCCAGCGTCGCCAGCGACCACCGCCGCGGGGCGACTCGCGGGTTTCGTCCATGGTCTTGAGCTGGACTGTGTCGGTATAGGGAAACCAGTAGTACTCCACGTTGCGGTGGGTGGCCCGCCGTGCCTCGAGGCCCGCAAGCATGTCGTCCCAGCCGATCCGCCCGCTGCGGTAGTGCAAGCGGTAGGTAGGGACACAGGCCAGTTCCACCTCGGTGACCACGCCAAGAGCGCCGAGATGAATGCGGCCGGCGTGAAAAATGTCGGCATGATTATCCGCGCTGCACCAGCGAGCCTGCCCGTCGGCACCAACCAAGCGCATGCCGGTCACCTGGGTCGCCAGATTGCCGAATGCCACGCCGGTGCCATGGGTGCCGGTGGCCAGCGCTCCGGCCAGACACTGCACATCGATGTCGCCGAGATTGGGCATGGCCAGCCCATGGTCGTGAAGTGCCGCCCCGAGTTCGCCCAGGCGGGTACCGGCCCCGACCCGCACGCGACCGGTCGCCTGATCCACCAACCGCAGCCCGGTAAAGCGGGACACAGAGACCTGCACCCCATCGGTCGCGCAAAGCGGGGTGAACGAGTGGCCCGCCCCGACCGGCCGCACGCATTCGCCTGCCTCACGAGCCGCCAGGATGATGGCTGCCAGTTCCGCCTCATCGGCCGGGATCGCAAGCCGGCGCGGGGTGCAGACAATGACGCCGGACCAATTGCGCCATCGCGACACGTCAGTCGGCCATCGTCACAGGAAACACTGCCCGGCCCCGCGATAGGTCGGCACCTCGTCCACCACCCTGCCGCCCTGAATCAGCAGCAGGCGATCGAAACGCTCGCACAGCTCACCGGCCTTGGCGTGTCGGAACAGCACCGGTTCGCCGATGGCCGGCACCGCATCCGGCGCGAAGAACACCGGCGTCTGCACCTCGCCGCCGCCTTCCAGCGGCGACAATCGGCCGCCGGCCGGCCACCAGGGCTGCGGCGCCGGCCGTTCGCCGCCGGAGGCGGGATAGCCACCGCCCAGGCAGGTGGCGACCCCCGGTGCCGGATGACGGACCACCGGAAGCGCGAAGCCGGCTGCCGGGCAATGACGAAACCCCCGGTAGCCGTCAAACAACCACGGATTGAACAACCCGGAACCGGCCGTGACTTCCGTCACCCCGTCCGCCGTGGACGATGCCTCGAGGCAGCCGGTGCCGCCGGCGTTGACCATCGCCGGCAGCAGGTCTTCACGCGCGAGGGCCGCCAGCAGGGCGCCGCGCCGCCGTGCAATGACCCGGCGCGACAGCTGCTTGAGCCGGCGGACAACCACATTTCTCGCCCGGCTCCCGGCAGCCGCATCCGGCACCCCGGCCAGCTGCGCCTCGTAACCCATCAGGCCGGCCAGATGCAGATGCGGGTGATCGGCGACGGCCTGTGCCAGCGCCAGCAGATCCGCCGGCTGACGGAGCGGCGAGCGCCAAACGCCGAAATTCAGTCCGGGCAGCCGCAGCGAGCAGTCGAATTCCACCGAGACCGGCAACACCACCCCGACGCGGGCCGCGATCGCTGCCAGACGATCCAGATGTGCGGCATCGTCGACCGTCAGGCAGAGCCGCCTGCCCGCCGCGAGGTGGTCGCAGACTGCGGCGATGGCGACATCATCGGTGGTCGGATAGGCCACCAGCAGATCGTCGAAGCCCCGCCCGGCCAGCCAGGCGGCTTCCGCGGCGGTGAAGCACATCAGGCCCCGGTAGCGGGGATGGCTGTCCAGAACGCGCCGCAGCAGCAACTCGCAGCGCACGGACTTGCTGGCCACCCGGATCGGGCGGTTGCCGGCGCGGGTCAGCAGGGCGGCCGCATTGGCGTCAAACGCGTCAAGATCGACAAAGGCGGCCGGCAGGCGCTGTCCGGTCAGCGCCCGGCGAAGATCATCGGGCTCACTCGCGCTTGCCATCGATACGGCGCATCAGATTTTCCTGCGCCACGGAGGCCACCAGATCGCCGTCGCGACTGAATATGCGCCCGAAAGTCAGCCCGCGTGCCCCGCTGGCAGCCGGGCTGTCCATGTCGTAGAGCAGCCAGTCGTCCACCCGCGGCGTGCGGTGGAACCACAGCGCGTGGTCGATGCTGGCCACCACCATGTCCGGCTGCAGAAACGACATGCGGTGCGGCAGCAGCGCGGTGGTCAGCAGATTGTAGTCAGAGGCATAGGCCAGCATGCAGCGATGCAGCACCGGTTCCGCCGGCAGCGGCCCGGCGGCCTTGAACCAGATCTGCTGCTGCGGTTCGCGCGCGTCCGGATCCAGCCCGTTCCAGGGATTGACCGGCCGGAATTCCAGCGCCAGCGGGCGCGTCAGGGCCCACTGCAGCCGCTCGGGCAGCGGGCCCGCGTCGTCCATCCACTTGCGGCGCAGTTCGGACTGGGGCGCCAGGGATTCCGGCGACGGCACCTCGGGCATGGCGGCCTGATGCGAGGCCCCCTCCTCCGGCTGCTGGAACGAGGCAATCACGGAACAGATCGGCCGGCCGTGCTGGATTGCCTGCACGCGTCGGGCAGCGAAACTGCGGCCGTCGCGCACCCGGTCCACCTCGTAGACAATCGGCGCGTCCATGGCGCCGGGGCGCAGGAAATAGGCGTGCAGCGAGTGGGCGACGCCCTCATCCACCGTCCGGGTGGCGGCCACCAGCGCCTGGCCCAGCACCTGCCCGCCGAACACGCTCTTGCCGCCCAGGTCGCGGGATTCGCCGCGGAAGAGATTGACTTCGATGTTCTCCAGATCGAGCAGGTCGACCAGGTCCTGGAGAACGCGGCTGGGAGTGTCGCTCATGGAATCGGCGGATGGATGACAGATGCCGCCAATTGTAAGCGCTAGTCTTCCTGGAGCAGAAAGTCCGCCCGCGCGAATGCGATTAGCCGCTCGCGCTGGTCCTGCCAGACATCCACCTGCACCTGGGCGATGCGGCTGCCCTGGCGTACCACCCGACCGACGGCGAAGGTATCCCGGGCCCGGCCGGAACGCAGATAATCCACGGTCATGTCGACCACGCGCGGCACGCGTTGCTGGGCCTGCGAGATCAGCACCTCGAACAGGGCCGCGCTCTCCACGAAACCGGCGATTGCGCCGCCGTGCAGGGCCGGCAGCCGGGCGTTGCCGATCAGGTCCTCGCGGTACGGCAACCGGAAGATGCGGGCGCCGTCGGCATCCTGCTCGATGCGCAGGTCCAGGTAGGCGGCGTAAGGCACCGCAGCCACCAGCGCCCGCGGGTCGTCCGGCATGATGGCGGCATTCGGCGGCGGCGTATTCATTCCTCCGCGGCCTCGGCGGCGACCGCCGACGCCCGACCGGTACGCATGAACGTGGCGGTGCAGCGGGCGGTGGGACGCGCCGGGTTCCCCTGATGCATCCGCACGCCGGCGAACACGATCCGCCGGGTGATGTGGTCGCACACGCCGTCGGCAAACAGCGGCTGATCGGCCAGGGCCGGGCGCAGGTAATCCATGCGCAGGTCCAGCGTGGCGATCGAGCCGGGTTCCGGCAATCCCAGGAACACCGCGAGGCCGGCGGTGGCATCGGCCAGCGAGATCGCCGGGCCGGTGTGCCAGAGACCGGCGGCGACGTCGCCGAGAAACTCGGGCCGGTAGTCCAGCCTGGTCCGGGCAGTGCCGGGCCCGGTATCCACCACCGACATCCCCAGGGCGGTGTTGTGGGGAATCGCGCGCATGAAGCCATCCGCAATACGCTGGCGCTGCTGCAGTCGGGGGTCGGTATCGTTCACCGGCGCAGACGTTAGCCGCGCGCCGCGGCTCTGTCCAGTCGCCACCGGGGACGGCTGGCCGGCCGGATATGGCACCCTATCAGGCTGCGAGCCGCCCACGGTGGGCCGCAATCCCTGTTACATCGGAGAAACGACATGAGCGACCGCGTGATCACCCACGTGGAAAACGGCATTGCCGAGGTCTGCCTGAACCGTCCCGACCGACACAATGCCCTGGACATGGACATGTTCGAGAGCGTGCTAGCTGCCGGCAAGGCGCTGGTGGAACGCCGGGACCTGCGGGCGGTGATCCTGCGCGGCGAAGGCAAGAGCTTCTGTTCGGGCATCGACTATCCCAGCTTCATCGCCGCCGGTATCGACATCCAGCAGGCCCTGTTCGGCATCGAGGATAACGGCGCCAACCGCGCCCAGATGGCGGCGCTGATCTGGCGCAAGATCCCGGTCCCGGTGATCGGCGCAATTCAGGGCGTGGCATTCGGCGGCGGCCTGCAGATTGCGGCGGGCGCGGACATCCGTATTGCCGCACCCGATGCCCGGCTGTCGATCATGGAGGTCAAGTGGGGTCTGATACCGGATATGGGCGCCACCCTCACCCTGGCCAACCAGATCGGCATTGACCGCGCCAAGGAGCTGACCTTCACCGGCCGCATCGTCAACGGCAGCGAAGCCGCCGGGCTGGGCCTGGTGACCCGCACCGACGCCGACCCGCTGGCCGCCGCCCACACGCTGGCCGGAGAGATCGCCGGCCAGTCGCCGGACGCGGTGCGCGGGGCCAAGACCCTGTTCGAGCAGGCCTGGCAGATCGACCGTACGCGCGCCATGTCGCTGGAAGCCGACCTGCAACGCACCATGCTGTCCAGTCGTAATCAGCAGGAGGCAGTGCGCGCCGCAATGGAGAAGCGCACGCCCGAATTCACCGATCCGCCGGAAACCTCTGTTCCATGAGCGATATTGATCCGCACGACTTTCCCGATTTCCCGCTGTTTCCCCTGTCCAGCGTGGTATTCCCGGGCGGCGTGATGCCGTTGCGCATCTTCGAGCCCCGCTACGTGGACATGGTCAGCCTGTGCATGAAGGGCAAGACCGGCTTCGGGGTCTGCGCGCTGGAGCCGGGCTCGGAGGGCAACCAGTCCACCGCACCGCGCTCGGTGGGCACGCTGGTCGAGATCGTGGATTTCGACCGGCTCGAGGACGGCTACCTGGGCATCACCGTGGAAGGCGATCGCCGCTTCGAGGTGCTCGACCGCCGGCAGGCCGACAACGGCCTTTGGTGGGGCACCGTGCGGTTTCTGCAGGAGCGTCGCGACGTGCCCTGCCCGCTGGAATTCGCCGGTCTCAAGCGGGTGGCCGAGGCCCTGTACGACCGGCTCGGCGAGCCCTACGCCAGCCGCCCGCGCGAATACGACTCCGCCGGCTGGCTGTCGTCGCGGCTGACCGAGTTGCTGCCCTTCGACGCGGCCACCAAGCACGCCCTGCTGTCGACGCCAGACCCGGTCGACCGCCTCAAACACATCCAGCCGCTGGTGCGGCTGGATGAAGCCGGCTCGGCCGACTGAATCCATCCGGCCTCACTGGCCGGCAATGGTCAGTTCCCCGATCAGCAGACTGGGGGCGCGGATCGCGCCGCGACAGTCGGGATCGTCACCGGCCGCGACAATCCCCGCGAACATGTCCAGCAGATTGCCGGCGATGGTGACGTTCTGCACCGGATGCACCAGCCGGCCCTGTTCCACCCAGAAACCGGCCGCGCCGCGGGAGTAGTCGCCGGTCATCAGGTTGACGCCCTGTCCCATCAGCTGGGTGACCAGCAGACCGGTATCCATGGTGCGCAGCAGCGCGTCCCGGTCGCCGCTGCCGCCCTCGATGCAGAGATTGAACGCACCACCGGCATTCCCGGTGGTGCGGCGTTCCAGCCGCCGCGCGGCGTAGCTGCCCAATAGATAATCCGCAAGCACGCCGCGGTCGACGATCGGCCGCTCTGTGGTCGCCACGCCCTCGGCGTCGAAGGCGGCGCTGGCCATCGCCCGGCGCAGATGCGGCCGCTGGATCACTGACAGCCAGTCGGGAAACAGGGTGTCACCCAGCCGATCCTTGGCGAACGAAGCGTCCCGGTACAGGGTGCCGCCGCTGATTGCACCTACCAGGTGACCGAACAGCGATCGGGCCAGTTCCGGCGGCAGCAACACCGGCGCCCGGCAGGTGCTCGGCGTGGTGGCGCCCAGGCGCGCCGCGGCTCGCCCCCCGGCAAGCCGGCCGACGTCGGCTACCGGCTCAAGGTCATTGCGGCAGCGGGCACTGCTGCTCCAGGCATCGCGCTGCATCTGCCCGTCGGCGCGGGCGATGACGGTGCAGCCCCAGCCGTGGCGGGTAGCCCGCTCGGCGCCGAAGAAACCGTGCGTGTTGGCGTAGGCCGACACGGTATCGCTGGTTTCCACCGCCGCCCCGTCGGACTGGTGGATGCGCGGATCCGCCGCCAGCGCGGCAGCCTCGCAGGCCAGGGCCAAGTCCCGCGCGTCGGCCACCTCCGGCTCCCAGGGATGTACCAGATCGAGATCAGGGAACTCGCGGGCCAGCGTGTCCGGATCGGCCAGACCGGCCCAGGGATCCTCACCCGTATGCACCGCCATCGCCGCCGCTCTGGCGGTCACCGAGCGGATGCCTTCGTCGCTGAGGTCGGTGGTGGTCGCGGTGGCGCTGCGGCGACCGCGATAGGCGGTGACCGCCAGATCGCGGTCGGCCTGGAATTCCACCGATTCCAGATCACCCTGGCGCACTTCCACGCTCAGCGCCCGGCCCACGGCCAGGCGGGCCTCAGCGCTGTCGGCGCCGGCCGCGCGCAGGGCATCCAGCGCCTGCTCCAGTTGCCGGGCCAGATCGGCCGTGTCGGGCAGGGCCGGTTCGGCCACCGCTTGCGGGGTGTGGCTCAAGCAACTCTCCTGGGTCTCGGGATGGATCGGGATAAACCGTTATGCTGACGCCTTATGCCGCGCCGATCCAGCCCCTTTCGCCCCCGTTCCGTGCCTGGCCTGCTGGTGGCCGGGTTCGGCATCGTGGCCCTGCCCCTGCTGCTGGCGCTGGGGGTGGGCGCGGTCTACGTAGACCGCCTGGCCGGCCAGAGCGAGCGCCTGGTCCGCCAGGGGGTGGCCGTCACCCGCCTCAGCCGCCAGGCGCAGGAACGGATCACCGCCATGGAGCGCAGCGCGCGGCAGTTCGCTGTGCTCGGGGATCCGGTGCTGGTGGAGCGTTTCAACGATCACCACGACGCCTTCTCGGCCGCACTGGACGACCTCGGCCGGCTACAGCTGGAGACGATGCCCGGCTGGAACCTGACCGATCTGCGACATGAAGCCGAGCTGGTCCGCCGCGCCCTGCTCGACAGCCAGATCGACGGTGACGCCCTCGATTCCGAGATGTCGCGCTTCCAGACCATGCGCGACCTGGCCCAGGCCATCACCGATCAGGGCAACGTCTTCATCGATCGGGAAGTGGCCCGGATCGAATCCACCGCCGGCGAGGTAGGCCTGTTCCTGCTGCTGTGCACGGTGGCGCTGGTACCGGCGACGGTGGCGCTGGTGATTCTGTTCACCGTGGTCATATCCCGCCCGATCCGCCAGATTCGTGCCGCCATCCAGCGACTGGGCAGCGGTCGGTTCGACCAGCCGGTGGCAATCAGCGCCCCGTCGGCCGAACTGGATGCACTGGGCTACCAGCTCGACCGCATGCGCCAGCGCCTGGGTGAGCTCGAGGGGGAGAAGAATCGCTTCCTCCGCCACATGTCACATGAGCTGAAAACACCACTGGCCAGTATTCGCGAGGGTGTTTCACTACTCGACGACGACAGTCTCGGCGGCTTGGCGCCGCCGCAGCGGGAGGTAGTCGCCATCCTGCTGCGCAACAGCCTGGAACTGACCTCGCTGATAGACAACCTGCTGGATTTCGCCGCCTGGCGCGAACAGCATGCCCAGATCGACGCCACCGAATTCGGTCTGCGGGAATTGGTGGAACAGGTACTCGACCGGCATCGGCTGACGCTGGACAGTCACCGGCTGACCATGACACTGCCCGAGCCCGGTCTGACGCTGAACGCTGATCGTGACCGCTGGCGGCTGATTTTCGATAACCTTCTGACCAACGCAATCAAGTTCTCGCCCGAAGGCGGCCGCATCGACATCGGCGGCCGACGGACACGGCGGGGCATGATCATCGAAGTTACGGATGACGGACCAGGCATTCCGGCAGAGGAGCGCGAGCAGGTGTTCACCCCTTTCTATCAGGCGCACCCCGACCCCGGCCGCCACGTGCGCGGCACCGGTATCGGACTGTCGGTGGTACGCGAAGCAGTGCGCGCGCACGGCGGCGAGATCGAGATTGTCGACCAGGCCGATCGCGGGGCCTGTATGCGCATCCGTCTGCCGCGCGGGAGTGTGGCGTGATGCGCACAATCCGGCCGCTACTTGCCGTCATCGTCGGCACATCGCTGATCGGCTGCGCCGCGCTGCAGCAGCCCCGGACCAACGAACCGCCGCCGCCGGACCTGGTGGCTTACGCCGAACAGCTGGCCGCCGCTGACGCCGACCGACGCCAGACCGCCCTGGCGGAAGCCCGAAAGCAATGGCAGGACCAGCCGGATCCGATGGCGACGGCGCGCCTGGGGCTGGCCGAGGGACAGTGGGGCCACCCCGACGCCGATGCAGCCGCGGCCGCCGACCATATCGAACAGGCGCTCAACGATCCGGAGGCGGACTGGACACCGTCCGTGCGCGGCTTCCTGTCGGTGCGGGCCGCCACCCTGCGACACATCGCGTCACTGGAACAGGCACAGCGCGAGGCCCGGGGTGAGCGAGACGAACTGGCCCGGGCTCTGAATGAGGCCCGCGACAAACTCGATGCCATTACCAATATCGAACGCAACCTGGGTGAAGCGCCTTGAGAGACCCTCGATGACCCGGGCCGCCGCCACCGGACGCATCCTGCTGGTCGATGACGACCCCGGCCTGCGCCGGCTGCTGTCCCTGCGGCTGGAAAGCGATGGCCATGAGGTCGTCACTGCCGAATCGGCCCGGGAAGCGCTGTCACGCCTTACCGGCTTTGCCGCGGACCTGGTGATTACCGACCTGCGAATGGCGGGCATGGACGGCATGGCCCTACTCGGCGAGATCGGCCGCGAACGGCCGGGCCTGCCGGTGATCGTGCTCACGGCCCACGGCACCATTCCGGAGGCAGTCACCGCCACCCAGCAGGGGGCGCTGGATTTCCTTACCAAGCCGGTTGACCGGGCGGCGCTGTCCGAACGCATTCAGCACGCGCTCGGTGCCGGCCGCACGAACCACGATCAGGGCGACGACTGGGCGACCCAGGTGATTACCCGTTCCGCCGAGATGCATTCACTGCTGGGTGAAGCCCGCATGGTGGCGGAAAGCGATGCCGCCGTGCTGATCAACGGCGCCTCGGGTACCGGCAAGGAACTGCTGGCCCGCGCAATCCACGGTGCCAGCCCGCGTGCGGATAAGCCCTTCGTCGCGATCAATTGCGGGGCGATGCCGGAGGCCCTGCTGGAATCCGAACTGTTCGGCCACGAGAAAGGAGCGTTCACCGATGCCAAGACGGCCAAGCCCGGGCTGATCCGCGACGCCCACGGGGGCAGCCTGCTGCTGGACGAGATCGGCGACATGCCGCCCTCGCTGCAAGTGAAACTGCTGCGGGCCCTGCAGGAAGGCGAGGTGCGGCCGGTGGGCGGCAGCCAGTCGGTGGCAGTGGATATCCGGGTGATCTCGGCCACCCACCGCAACCTGCGCGAGGCAATCGCCGCGGGCGACTTCCGCGAGGATCTCTACTACCGGCTGAACGTCGTGACGCTGACGCTGCCGCCGCTGGCGCAGCGCCGCGAGGACATTCCACTGCTGGTGGATCATTTCCTCAAGCAGCTGACCGAAGACAAGGGGCGGCCGCCCAAGGTGTACGCGCCCGACGCCATGGAACTGTTAACGGCCGCCGACTGGCCGGGCAACATCCGCCAGCTGCGCAACATGGTGGAACACAACGTCGCCCTCACACGTGCCCGGGTGATCGGCGCCGACCAGGTGCGACAGGCGCTGGTCCGCGACGGTGGGACAGTGCCCGGCGAGGTTATGCCGCCGCTGAAACAGGCGCGGGAGAGCTTCACCCGTCACTACCTGATCCGGCTGTTGCAGATCACCGGCGGCAACGTCTCCCGCAGCGCCCGGCTGGCACGACGCAATCGGACCGAGTTCTACAAACTGCTGTCGCGCCACGGCATCGATCCCGCCGCGTTCAAGTGAGGTATGTCGCCGCTCGACGACACTTCTTTTTCTTTTTTATCAGTAGCTTGAAATAACGACCAGGATCGCCGTCGCCGGCAGGCAACAGTTTTCGGGGCGCGAGGGCGTCATCCGGCTACCTCGCCAACGAAAAGATTGCCGAGAACTCCCTATATTTCTGTTTTTATTTCAATTTTTTGACCTGGCACGACTAGTGCTCTATCTCTCGCATCGGCGGTAAACCCGTCGATGAGTCCGCCGGATCGGGTCGGCGTCTCCCGGTCCCCCCTCGTACCTCGGCGTGGCACCGGCTCGATCCGGCGATTTATTGAAGACCTGCTTGCGCTTTCCGCGCAGCAAGCAGTTTGCGGTTCTGGCGCTCGGCCGGAATCGTAGTGCAGCCTCGACCAAGAGAACCGTGTCATTCCGGGCACGGCCAACCGCAGTAACCCGACGAACTGCTCTTATCAACCGACCGCCCATGAAAAAGCCCCCGCCGGGGCGGGGGCTCGATGCGCTTCAACCGGTCAGGCTGAAAGCGGTTCAGGCACCATTCAGACCCGGCAGGCTAAAGCTGCTCAGCAGCCCGAGCAGCGCATCCGGACCCAGCGGAAGTGCACCCAGCGGCGAGCCGTCGCCGCCCATCGGGATCAGCACCAGCAGCGCATCCAGACCGGGCAGACCGCCTTCGGCACCATCACCACCGGGAATCGGCAGCAGGGCTAGCAGTGCATCCGGACCGAGCGGGAGCGCGCCCAACGGCGAGTCGTCCCCACCCCCGATCGGAAGGAGTACCAGCAGCGCATCCAGACCGGGCAGGCCGCCTTCGGCACCATCGCTACCGGGAATCGGAAGCAGGGCCAGCAACCCCTCCGGGCCTAACCCGTCACTGCCAACCGACAGGAGCCCGAGCAGGCTGTCCGCACCGGGGAGACCGCCTTCGGGACCGTCACCCAGACCCGGAAGCGGCAAGGCGAAAGCCCCACCACCCGGCGCACCGCCGGCCAGGATCTCACCGAGCAAAGTCGATAGCTGGCCACCCGGGCCGATAAGGTCGGCGAGCGTGCTCACGGGCAGTCCGAAACCTTCCAGCGAGGAAGCCCCACCGGGGTTAAAGAAGGTGACGTCACCAGCCGGGGTCACGAAGGGAATCCCTTGGGCCAGGACGCCCGAAGCCAGATAGAACTGCGCGAACGGCGCCAGCGGCTCGGCACCGGGCATGGTCAGTTGATCGAGCAGCGGATACAGGAACTGCTGGCCGGTGTCGTTGAGCTGATTGCCCAGATCGGCACCCATGACGGCCAGATCTTCACCCGCGGTGTCCTTGGATACCGTCACACTGAACTCTGTGACCAAGGCGGTGAGGCTGTCGGCGGTACCGCTGGAATTTCCCACCACCAGTGCGTCGAGTGTGGCGTCGAGATTAACGGCGGCACCGTCGAGGCCGGCCAGGAAGTTACCGACTGGGTCAGCGGCGGTTGCACCACCAGCAAACGCCAGCGCCGCGGCGCCGGCAAACAGTTGCTTCTTCATCATTTGTCTCTCCTCGCAGGGATTCTGAAAAATACGGAAACGGCGGTTAATTTTGGGACACGTAAGCTAGCACCACCCCTACCCAAACGCAATCATCGCACAGAAGTTGTGGTATTTATCCTACAGGCCTTGTAACGGCTGCGGCTACACAAACTTTAGGGCAGCTCGTAAACGCCGGTGCAACGCGACCATTCGCGGTACCGGCAGGCGCAATCCGAGACTTCCCAGCCCGCGCATCCGGGTAACATGACAGCCCCACGCGAGACCCGCATGACCGACCAAGTCGTCCTCACGCCACCCCAGGTTATTGGCCTGCTTCGCCGCCTGCGCTGGCTGGCGGCGGCGCTGCAGGCGGCTGGCACACTGCTGGCGAGTGCCCTGCCGGACGTTGCACTGCCACTCACGCCAATGCTGGCAATACCCGTCGCGCTGGTCGGGTTCAACGTATTGACCGGGCTCGGCGCCAATCGACAGGCCGTCACCCAGACCACGGTCTTCATTCATCTTGGGGCGGACATTCTCGCGCTGACGCTGTTGCTGGCCCTGTCCGGCGGCCCGGCCAATCCGTTCGTTTCCCTCTATCTGGTGCCGGTGGCCATTGCCGCCGCGGCCATGCCGATGGCCAGCGCCTGGGTGGTATGGGCCGTGTGCGCGGCGGCCTACTCCGGTCTGTTTGCGGTGTACGCGACCATGCCGGCAGGCCACCACGGCGGCGGCGACTTCTTCTTCCTGCATGTGGCCGGCATGTGGCTGAACTTCATGATCGCCGCCACGCTTACCACCATCGCGCTGGTCCGGCTGGCCGGACTGCTGCGCCAGCGCGAGCAGGATCTCGGCGAGGCGCGGGAGAAAGCGCTACGGGACGAACAGATCGTGGCCACCGGCACATTGGCCGCCAGCACAGCACACCAGCTGAACACCCCGCTGAGCACCATGACGCTGCTGGTGGATGAGTTGCGCAACGAACCGGCACTGTCTCCGAACGTCCACGCCGATCTCGACACCCTGGCCGATCAGATCGACCAGTGCCGGCAACGGCTTCGCACATTGCTCGCCGCCAATGCCGACCCCGTACCGTCGATGCGACCAATCCGTACCGTTCTGGCAGCGCTGCTGGAGCAGTGGCGCATGGCACATCCGGATACCCCCATCGAGGCGGATTTTTCCGGACTGTCGAGCCAACTGTCCATTCAAGAGTCGCCGGTGCTGCAACCGGCCCTGGCCAACATGCTGGACAACGCCGCCCGATCGGCTCCGGGCTCGCCGGTGCACATCCGGGCCACGGTGGCGAACAATCAGCTGATCGTGATCATCGAGGATCAGGGACCGGGCCTGAGCGCAGCCGACCTGCACCGGGCCGGTCGCCAGGTGTTCACCTCGCACGCGGACGGCCACGGCCTGGGGCTGGTGCTGACCCATTCGAGTATCGAGTATCTGGGCGGTGAAGTCCGCCAGTCCAACCGTCAGCCGCGGGGACTGCGCACCGAGGTGTGCCTGCCGCTAAGCCGGTTGCGACCGGCATGAAGGTGCTAGTTATCGAAGATGATGCCGTGTTCGCGGCCACACTCGCCCGAAGCCTGTCACGACGGGGACTGAATGCACGAGTGGCGAGCATTCCGGGCGACGCCATCGCCCTGGCCCAGGAATTCGCACCCGACGCCGCGATTCTCGATCTGCACCTCGGCGAGGACTCGGGCCTGGCCCTGATCGAACCCCTGCTGGCCTGCCGCCCCGACCTGCGAATCCTGGTGCTGACCGGCTTTGCCACCGTTCAGACAGCCGTGGCCGCCATCAAGCTGGGCGCCGCCAACTATCTGCCCAAGCCCGCCACCGCCGCCGAGATTCTCGCCGCCCTGTCCGACGACGCGGCACCCACGCACATCGAGCCACCCTCGCTGCAGCGGCTGGAGCGCGATCACATCGAACGGGTGCTCGATGCCCATGGCGGCAACATCTCCGCCACCGCCCGGGCGCTGGGCCTGCACCGCCGTACCCTCCAGCGCAAGCTGGCCAAGCGGCCCAACAAGCCGCGCTGACGCCTGCCGTTTGCCACCGCCGCCCGCCGTGCTTTAATGCCCGTGAAGATTTCAGCGGCCGGATGAATCCATGAAGATAAATATCGAAATCGACGTCACGCCCGCCGAGCTGCGGCACTTCCTGGGCCTGCCGGATGTGGCCGGCCTGCAGGAAGACATGATTGATTACGTGCGCACGCGCGTGTCGCGTGGCGCCGACAATTTTGATCCGGCGGAACTGCTGCGGGAAACCACCGACTGGGGCAACAAGACGCTGCAGCGAATCCTGGGCATGGCCGCCAGCCGCCTGTATACCGAGGAAGAGGGCGACGCGGAGACCGGAAAGAGCCAGAGCAAGGCCAGCGGGTCAGGCACACGCCGTACCGGTTCGCGGCGCAAGTCCGGCGGTCAGTCCTCCAGCGGCAAGGACTGAACCCGGGATTGCCAGTGCTGCCGGGCCGCGACCAATGCGCTGCGCCAGACGGAGACCGCCTTCACTCCATCGACAGAGGGGGTTCGCAGCCGCCGCTGATCCCGCAGCAGGGTTCCGACGTCACCGGCCTGCAGCGCCACATTGGCGCGGGCCTGAAGACGCTGCCACTGCACCTGCACGTGAACCTGTTCGGCCGTGACCAGTTGCTGCAGGGCTGCCAGAACCGCGCCCGCCCCGGCGCGTACATAGCGTGACAATGTCTTCATTACAATCAGCCTCCGTGCTGAAAATAACGCTCAGAGATAGGCAGCAACAGCGTACTAAAGTCCACCCTACAGGGTGCCTGCTGCTGCAGGGTCAAAATCAGCAGGACCGGCATTAGCCGGCCTGTCTTTTCAGCTGCTTTTCTCGGTACATAACCAAAAAAGGCCCGGTCAGATCCGAAAGGACCTGCCGGGCCGGGGCCATCATTGGCCGACAGATCCTAGGAGGCGGAAGTCGCCGCCGAACCGTTGCCGGTGGACTTGGCCTTGCTTGTGGTGGTCTTGCGCGCGGTCGACGTCTTGGTGCCGGTGCTGCTGGCACGCTTGGCAGCCGTCTTGCGGGCCGGCTTCTTGGCCGGCGCCTTCTTCTTGGCCGCGGGCTTGCCGTTGAGCGACTTGAGCACCTTCTTGTAGCCATCGGCCATCACGTCGGTGAGCTCGTTGCTGGTCTTCACGATCAGGTCGAGTGTGTCCTTGTAGGCGCTGACCAGACGGTCACGACCTTCCGGCAGGTAGGCCTGGGGCTGATTCGCCACCTGGCGCACGCCGTCGGTACGGGCCTTTTCGAAGCTCGACCGGGCGGCGGAGAAAACGTCCTTCGCTGCCTGAATCTCGGTGCGGGCTAGCGTACGGGCGCCGCCAGTAACCACCTTGAACGCCTTCTTCTGCACGTCCACATAGGTGTTGAGCGCATCCTGATACGGTTTGCGCGCGCGATCGACGCGCGCCGCAACGTCCTTGATCATGTCCTGAATCGCCATGGTGTCCCTTCCTCCGGTTGCCGTTTTGCGATAGTGGAATGCAGCATTGTTGCATTGCAACAATGCTGCGCTGCATCATAGGCCGGGTGTCGCAGGGTGTCAACCCCCTTCGGCGGAGGCGTCATTTTTCCACAGGAAGTCGGAAAAGCCAGATCTTAAGAGCGCACGGCACTCGGGTCAGCGGGAATCCGGGCACAACGCCCAGCGCGCGTCACAATTCCCCGGCAATGCCCATGTCGGCGCGGTATCGGGCTAGCGGTTGACCGCGCGAATCAGCGACCAGTATCCGAAGGCGTTGACGGGTTCGATCTCCACCTCCTCGAGCTGTGCCATGGACAGGAAGTCCTGCAGCGGGAACAGCGGGCGGAACCCTACAAGTTCGGACAGGGGCGCAGCGACACGCTCCAGCTTCGCCATCATGCCCCGATCACGGCTGAAGTGATTGACGATGTAGAGTTCACCGCCCGGGCGGCACACCCGTTTCATCTCGCGGATCATCGCGTCCGGGTCGGGCACGACCGAGGCCACGTACATGGCCACGACCTTGTCGAAGCTGTCATCTTCGTACTCGAGATCCTGCGCATCCATGACCGCGAGGTCGATGCGGTCGGCATGGCCGTTCAGCCGGCGACGGGCACGCTCGAGCATCGGCTCGGACACGTCGATGCCGGTGACCCGGACGCCATCCGGATACTGCGGCAGGGACAGCCCGGTGCCCACGCCGACTTCAAGAATATGCTGGCCTGCCTGGCAGCCCATCTTCCGCAGCGCCCGCTGGCGACCCTGCTCGAAAACGGGCCCGAAGAACCGGTCATAGGTGCTGGCGAGCCGCTTGTACGCGGTGGTTACGGCCTGCTGTTCCATGCCGACAATCCTCATTTCGTGGGGAGTACGAGCGCCTGACCCGGGCGCCTGTCCAGCCGGCAATGATACCGATTCGCGCAACGACACTCTACTGGATGGCCGCCGACACGATGCACCTCTAGTCAAGCGTGATTATTTCCGTCATGGTTTGCCGTGTAGCGCCGATTATCAATCCAATACCCCAGCGGGTATAAGGGCGGTGTAACGCGATGAGTCCGTTGACCGAGAGCGCCAGCGCAATCTGGCCATTGCTTGCCTATACGGTAGCGGTGCTGGGAATGATCGGCCTGATGCTGGGCCTGTCGCATGTGCTGGGCGGCCGCCATCAGGACCGCGTGACCGGCGAGCCATACGAATCCGGCGTGAAGCCGGTGGGCAACGCTCGCATGCGCTACTCCGCCAAGTTCTACCTGGTAGCCATCTTCTTCGTGCTGTTCGATCTCGAAGTGGTGTTCCTGTTCGCCTGGGGCATTGCCGCCACCGAGGTGGGCTGGCCCGGCTACGCTGGTGCCATGGTGTTCCTGTTCATACTGACCGTCGCTCTCGTCTACGAGTGGCGGCTGGGCGCGCTCGACTGGGGCGCGCGGCCCGACCGCAAGCGGGCAACGGGGCGGTTGACGCCTTAAGTAAGGGTTTATAACGGTGGTCGGGCGACGGACGTGGGGGTCCGCCAGGCTCGACCGCAACAGCCAGAACGGTGCAGCCGCAACCGATTCGATCTGCGGCAAGGAGGTTAACCAGATGCGCTGGTCGTGGACCAGGCCCCACCAACCCGCCGAGCAGCCGGCGGGCGACGGTGGCTTCGATGATGCCGTGCGCAAGAACGTCGTGCTGGCGAAACTGGATGACCTGGTCGCCTGGGGGCGCAAGAACTCCGTCTGGCCGTTCAATTTCGGCCTGTCCTGCTGCTACGTCGAGATGGCCAGCGCCTTCACCACACCCCACGATCTGGCCCGGTTCGGGTCCGAAGTGATTCGTGCCACCCCCCGCCAGGCGGACGTCATCGTCATTTCCGGCACCGTTTTCATGAAGATGGCGCCAGTAATCCAGCGCCTCTACGAGCAGATGATGGAGCCACGCTGGGTGATCTCCATGGGCTCCTGCGCCAATTCCGGGGGCATGTACGACATCTACTCCGTGGTCCAGGGGGTGGACAAGTTCCTGCCGGTGGATGTCTACGTGTCGGGCTGCCCGCCGCGGCCCGAGGCCTTTCTTGAGGGCCTGATGTTATTGCAGGAGTCGATCGGCTCGGAAACCCGGCCGCTGTCCTGGGCAATCGGCCCGCAGGGCGTGACCAAGGCGCCGAAACTGTCCAACCGCGAACGCAAGCGCAGCGGCCGCATGGCCGAATCCGATCTGCGCACGCCGGACGGGGTGTGATGGTGTTTGAGGTTTCGTGTTTCAGGTTTCGTGTTGAAAGGCGGGGCGTTCCGGCGCGCACGCCGTCTCCGCATTGTATTAAGGCCCTCGCCAGGCAATCGTCCCGACTGACGGCCATGGGCATATGGCTCGATAGTCCCGACACGAAACACGAAACACTAAACACGAAACCGCATCACGCGGAGCCCGCGCGATGCTGACCCCCACCGACATCCGCGCCGAGCTGATCACGCGTTTCGGCGAATCAGCGTTCCTGACCCAGGCCACCGCGGACGGCCTCCCTACACTGTGGACCGGGGCGGACCTGTTGCGCGACGTGCTGGCTTATCTCAAGCGCGAGGCCAGCGTCGCCTATCTCATGCTCTACGACATCACCGTGATCGACGAGCGGGCGCGCGAGCATCGCGACGGTCTGCCGGCGAGCAATTTCACCGTGGTCTACCACCTGCTGGCGCTGGAGCCGGTGCGCGAGATTCGTCTCAAGGTGGCGCTCACCGGCGAGCCTCCGAGTGTGCCGAGCATTGCCGACCTGTGGTCCAACGCCAACTGGTACGAGCGCGAGGCCTGGGACATGTTCGGGGTGACCTTCGAGGGCCACCCCAACCTGCGGCGGATCCTGATGCCGCCCACCTGGGAAGGGCACCCGCTGCGCAAGGATCACTACGCCCGCGCCACCGAGGTCGACCCGTTCTCCCTGCCGCCGGAACGCATGCAGGTCGAGGAAGACGCGCTGCATTTCAAGCCCGAGGAATGGGGCATGGCGCGCGAGTCCGCCGACAGCGAGTTCATGTTCCTGAACCTGGGCCCCAACCACCCCAGCGTGCATGGTGTGTTCCGGGTGGTAGTCCAGCTCGATGGCGAGGAAATCCTGGGCGCGGTGCCCGACATCGGCTATCACCATCGCGGCGCCGAGAAGATGGGCGAGCGCCAGTCCTGGCACACCTATATCCCCTACACCGACCGGGTGGACTACCTGGGCGGGGTGATGAACGAACTGCCCTACGTGATGGCGATGGAGCAGATGCTGGGCATCGAGGTGCCGCCGCGGGCACGGGTGTCCCGCGTGATGCTCTGCGAACTGTTCCGCATCATGTCCCACCTGCTGTTCCTGGGTACGTTCATCCAGGACATCGGGGGCATGAGCCCGATCTTCTACATGTTCACCGACCGGCAGAAGGTCTACGACATCATCGAGGCCATCTGCGGCTTTCGCATGCATCCGGCCTACTTCCGCATCGGCGGCATGGCCATGGACCTGCCCGAGGGCTGGGACCGCAAGGTGCGCGAATTCCTTGACTGGTTCCCCGAACGGCTGGATGAGTACGAGCGCATGGCCATGCGCAACGACCTGACCATCCGGCGCACCCGCGGCATCGGCGCGATGACGCCCGAGGAGGCCATCGACTGGGGCGCCACCGGCCCCATGCTTCGGGCCACCGGATATCGATGGGACCTGCGCAAGGAGCGCCCCTACGCCGGCTATGACGAATTCGAGTTCGACGTGCCAGTGGGTACGCGCGGCGACTGCTACGACCGCGCCATGGTGCGACTGGAGGAAATGCGCCAGAGCGTGCGCATCGTGCGCCAGTGCCTGGCCAACATGCCCGGCGGTGAGTACAAGTCTGATCACCGCATGACCACCCCGCCGCCCAAGGAGCGCACGATGCAGGACATCGAGACGCTCATCGCCCATTTCCTGACCGTAAGCTGGGGTCCGGTGGTTCCACCGGGGGAATGCGAGGGCATGGTCGAGGGCACCAAGGGGCTCAACAGCTACTACATCACCTCCGATGGCGGGACCATGAGCTACCGCACGCGCATCCGCACGCCCAGCTTCGCCCACCTGCAGATGATCCCGTTCCTGAGCCGCGGCCACATGGTGCCGGACCTGATCGCGATCATCGCGTCGATCGATTTCGTGATGGCGGATGTGGATCGATGAGGAACATCAACTACCCGAACCGCAAAGGACGCAAAGTGCGCGAAGGGATGGATACAGCGATTGCGCTACAGCGAGAAACGCTTTGCGTGCTTTGCGACCTCCGCGGTTTTCGCAGGATGGCGACATGACGCTGAGTGACGAGGAAATTGCCGAGATCCGGCACGAGATGGGGCTGTACGAGAACCCCCAGGCCGCCTCCATCGAGGCATTGAAAGTGGTGCAGCAACACCGCGGCTGGGTATCGGACGAGGCGCTGGCCGCCGCCGCCGAGGTGGTCGGGGTTTCCGTGGCGGCGATGGAGTCGGTCGCCACCTTCTACAACCTGATATTCCGCCGCCCGGTGGGCCGGCACGTGATCATGGTCTGCGACTCGGTGTCCTGCTACCTGTGCGGCTATGACGGGGTCAAGGCGCATCTGACCGAATCGCTGGGTATCGACTACGGGGAGACCACCCCGGACGAGCGTTTCACCCTGCTGCCCATCTGCTGCCTGGGCGACTGCGACAACGCCCCGTCGATGCGGGTGGGTGAGGACTACCACGGCAGGCTGACATCGGAACGGATCGATGAGGTGCTGGCGCGTTATGAGTAGCGGTTACGTTTTCAAGTTTCCGGTGTCGTGTTTCATTTTGGGTTCGGCAAGCCGCGCGCCGGGGATTACCTGCACGACACACGACACACGACTCACGAAACCATCCGCCGGGGCGAAGCCATGAAGGTCCTGACTCGCAACATCCGTCCGGATCGCACGCCACCCACCCTGGCTGAATACGAAGCCGCCGGCGGCTATCAGGCGTTGCGCAAGGCCCTGCAGGAGATGACCCCGCAATCGGTCACCGATCTCGTGAAGCAGTCCGGGCTGCGCGGGCGCGGCGGTGCGGGTTTTGCCACCGGCATGAAGTGGGGCTTCATGCCGCGCTTTGAACGAGGCGATCCGGAACGGCCGCCGCATATGTACCTGGTGGCCAATGCGGACGAGATGGAACCGGGCACCTTCAAGGACCGGCTGCTCATGGAGGGCGATCCGCACCAGTTCATCGAGGCGCTGATTATCGGCAGTTATGCGATTGGCGCAGACCTCTGCTATGTCTTCATCCGCGGCGAGTATGTGGAATCACAGCGCCGGCTACAGCGGGCCATCGACGAAGCCGCCGATGCCGGCCTGCTGGGCGAGCACATACTGGATACCGATTTCTCCCTGCATATCCATCTGCACATGAGCGCCGGCCGCTACATCTGCGGCGAGGAAAGCGCGCTTCTCTCGGCCCTGGAAGGCAAGCGGGCCATCCCCCGCTCCAAGCCGCCCTTCCCCGCCGCCAGCGGCCTGTTCGGGCGCCCCACCACGGTCAATAACGTGGAGACCCTTTGCAACGTGCCACACATCGTGGCCAACGGTGCCGACTGGTATCAGGGGCTGGGCCGGCACAAGGATGGCGGTACCAAGCTTTTCGGCGCATCAGGGCATGTCGAAAGACCGGGCCTGGTCGAGCTGCCAATGGGCGTGCCCATGGGCGAGCTGCTCGACGAACACTTCGGCGGCGTACGCGGCGGCAAACGGCTCAAGGGCCTGCTGCCTGGGGGCGGCTCCACCCTGTTCCTCACCGACGAGCACCGGGACGTGCCCATGGACTACGAGGGCGTCGGCGCCGCCGGCAGCCGTCTGGGTACGGGCACCATGATCGTGGTGGACGAGGACACGCCGATCGTCGGCGTACTGCGCAATCTCGAGCATTTCTATGCCCAGGAATCCTGCGGCTGGTGCACCCCCTGCCGCGACGGTCTGCCCTGGGTGGAAAAACTGCTGCTCGACCTGGAACAGGGCCGCGGTCAACCGGGCGATATCCAGAACCTGGTCATGCACACCAAGCTGCTGGGGCCGGGCATGACCTTCTGCGCCCATGCCCCAGGCGCGATGGGGCCACTGGAAAGTGCGTTGAAGTACTTCCGCGATGAGCTGGACGCGTTGGTGCCGGTGGAGGTGGAGGGCGCATGACACTAACCGCAAAGGACGCAAAGAGCGCGAAGGATGTTAATGCGCGCTCCCACGAAGTTATTGGTGCAGCCATCGAAGTGCACCGGGAACTCGGGCCCGGCTTGCTGGAATCGGCCTACGAACAGGCACTTGCGCATGAGCTCCACACACGCGGCGTCCCGTTCCAGCGGCAGGTCGCGATGCCCGTGGCTTACAAGAAAATCCAGCTCGACTGTGGGTTTCGACTGGATATGCTTGTCGACGATTGTCTCGTGACCGAACTGAAATCAGTCGACAAGTTCGCACCCATCCATGAGGCACAGGTATTGACCTACTTGCGCCTGAGCGATTGCCGACTGGCGCTCTTGCTGAACTTCAATGTGACCAGCATGCGCAACGGCATCAAACGCGTGGCGAGAGACCTTTAACCCTTTGCGTCCTTTGCGCTCTTTGCGGTTGGCAGGCTGACGGATATGGCAAGACTCACGATTGATGGAAGGCCACACGACGTCGACGGGCGCAAGAATCTGCTCGACGCCGCGCTGTCGCTGGGTTACGACCTGCCCTATTTCTGCTGGCATCCCTGTCTCGATTCGGTGGGTGCCTGCCGCCAGTGTGCGGTCAAGCAGTTCCGCGACGCCGACGACGAACAGGGCAACATCGTCATGGCCTGCATGACGCCGGCCGCCGACGGTACCCGCATTGCCCTCAATGATGCCGATGCGGTCAATTTCCGTGCCCGCATCATCGAATGGCTGATGATCAACCACCCGCACGACTGCCCGGTGTGCGAGGAAGGCGGCGAATGCCACCTGCAGGACATGACCCTGATGACCGGGCACACCCGCCGGCGCTATCGCGGCACCAAGCGCACCCACCGCAATCAGGACCTGGGCCCGTTCATCAACCACGAGATGAACCGCTGCATCGCCTGTTATCGCTGCGTACGCTACTACCGCGACTACGCCGGGGGCGACGATCTGGAGGCCTTCGCCGCCCACGACAACGTCTATTTCGGCCGCCACGAGGACGGCGCGCTGGAGAACCCCTTCTCCGGCAATCTGGTGGAGGTGTGCCCCACCGGTGTGTTCACCGACAAGACCCTGGGGGCAAGCTATACCCGCAAGTGGGACATGCAGGCAGCCCCCGGCATCTGCCAGCACTGTTCGCTGGGCTGCAATACCTCGCCCGGCGCCCGGGACGGCGTGCTCAAGCGCATCCAGAACCGCTACCACGGCGAGATCAACGGCTACTTCCTGTGTGACCGCGGCCGTTTCGGCGCCGGTTTCGTCAATCGCGACGACCGACCGCGGCAGGCGCAACTGCGCAGCCCGGGCAACGGCCTGCAACCCGCCGAGACCGACGCCGCGCTGCAGACCATTGCCGAACAGTTGCGTGCCGCCAGGGGCGTTGTCGGCATCGGCTCCCCCCGGGCATCACTGGAAACCAATCACGCCCTGCGGGAACTGGTGGGGGCGGCTCATTTCAGCACCGGCATGGCTGCCGGCGAGCAGGCGCTGGTTCACCGCGCACGCCAGTTGCTGGCGCAACACCCGGGAGAACGCCCCAGCCTGCGGCAAACCGAGCAATGTGATGCCGTGCTGATTCTCGGCGAGGACGTCACTAACACCGCCGCGCGGCTGGCCCTGTCGCTGCGCCAGTCGGTACGCGGGGCGGCCCGGGATCATGCGGAGGCCCACGGCATCCCCCGCTGGCATGACCGCGCGGTGCGCGACATCGCCGGCGATCGCCGCCACCCCCTGTTCATCGCCAGCCCGGCCGCAACCGCGCTGGATGACGTGGCTGCCGCGACCTGCCGCGCCCGGCCGGCGGACGTCGCGGCGCTGGGCCGGGCCGTGGCCCATGCCCTGGACGCCAGCCAGCCGGCGCCCGACGGGCTTGATCCGGCCCTGCAGCAACAGGCCGCCACCATCGCGAACGCCCTGGCCGGCGCCGAACGGCCGCTGGTCGTCGCCGGCACCGGTGCCGGCGACGCCGGCATCCTGAACGCCGCCGGCGCGGTAGCCGGCGCGCTGGGCGACAAGGGCCATCTGTTCCTGACCCTGCCCGAGTGCAACAGCCTGGGGGTGGACCTGCTCGACGGTATCAGCGTCGAGCATGCGCTGGACCGCCTGGTGGACGGCAGCGCGGACACGGTGATGGTGGTGGAAAACGACCTCTATCAGCGTGCCCCGGCGGCCCGGGTGGATGCCGCCCTGGAGGCTGCCACCCACGTCATCGTGATCGATCACAGTCTGCACGCCACTCTCACCCGTGCCCACGCGGCCCTGCCGGCCGGCAGTTTCGCCGAGTCCGACGGCACGCTGATCAACAATGAAGGACGTGCCCAACGCTTCTTTCAGGTCTACGCCGCCGAGGAACCGGTGCGCGAGAGCTGGCGCTGGTGCGCCGCCCTGCTGCGCCGGCTGGATCGGCCTATGGACTGGGACGGTCTCGACGACGTGATCACCCATATGACCACCGCCCGGCCACATCTGGCCGGCGTGGCCGACGCCGCGCCCGGCGCGGATTTCCGCATCGCCGGCATGCGGCTGCCCCGCGCCACGCATCGCTATTCGGGCCGCACCGCCCTGCATGCCAATGTCAGCGTGCATGAGCCCACACCACCACGGGATCCGGATTCACCGCTGGCCTTCAGCATGGAGGGCTGGCCCGGCCGCCGGCCCGGGGCGCTGCTGCCCTTCGCCTGGGCACCGGGCTGGGATTCCAACCAGCAGGCCATCACCAAGTTCCAGGACGAGGTCGGTGGTGCGCTGGGTGGCGGCGATCCGGGCGTACGCCTGCCGCTGGACGGCGCGGGTGAACCGGGTCCGCTCGAGGACGGCGCACCGGCCGCCGACGACTGGCTAGCCGTACCGGTGCATCATCTGTTCGGCGGCGAGCCGCAGTCCGCCCTGGCCCCGGCGATGGCCGGGCGCATCCCGACGCCCTATGCCGCCCTCAACGCCGCGGCGGCGCGGGAACTGCACCTGGCCGACGGCGACACCCTGACCCTGACCGTCAGCGGTGAGCACCTGAGCCTGCCGGTCCGTGTCCTGGACAGCCTCGCCGATCGCAGCATCGGTCTGCCGGTGGGACTGCCGGGGTTGACCGGGCTGACACTGCCCGCGGTGGTGACCCCGTGATCGACGACACCGCCATCGCCGTGATCGGCACCGGCGCGCAGATCGGCGCCATTCTCGGCGTGCTGGTCGGATCGGCTGCCTTCCTGACCTGGATCGAGCGCCGCCTGCTGGGTCTCTGGCAGGACCGCTATGGTCCCAACCGCGTCGGCCCGTTCGGGGTGCTGCAGGTCGTGGCGGACATGATCAAGATCTTCTTCAAGGAGGACTGGATCCCGCCGTTCGCCGACAAGTTCGTTTTCGTCCTGGCCCCGGCACTGGCCATGTTCACCGGGCTGATGGCCTTTGCAGTGGTGCCGTTCGCGCCGGGTATCGGCATCATCGACATGAACATCGGGCTGCTGTTCTTCCTGGCCATGACCTCGCTGGGGGTTTACGCCGTGGTATTCGCGGCCTGGGCTTCGAACAACAAGTATGCCCTGCTCGGCGGTATGCGTACTGCAGCCCAGATGGTGTCCTACGAGGTGTTCATGGGGCTGGCGCTGCTGGGCGTGGTGATGCAGGCCGGCAGCTTCAACCTGCGCACCATCGTCGAGGCCCAGGCCGGATTGTGGTACGTGGTGCCGCAGTTCCTGGGCTTCGTGATCTTCTTCATCGCCGGGGTGGCCGAAACCCACCGCATGCCGTTCGATCTGCCCGAGGCCGAGCACGAGCTGACCGCCGGCTTCCATACCGAATATTCGGGCATGAAGTTCGGCATGTTCTTCGTGGGCGAATACGTCGGCGTAATCCTGGTATCGGCCATGACCGTCGTGCTGTTTCTCGGCGGCTGGCTGGGCCCCTGGCTGCCACCACTGGTCTGGTTCGCGTTGAAGACCAGCGCGGTGGTGGTGTTCTTCATCCTGCTGCGAGCCTCGCTGCCGCGGCCACGCTATGACCAGTTGATGAGCTTCGGCTGGAAGGTAATGCTGCCCCTGGCATTGCTGAATGTGGCGGTGACCGGCGCCATGGTTCTGGCACTGGGGGCGTCATGAGCGACCTGCATATGGAAACCTCCCGTTTCAAGTTTCGAGTTTCGGATTTCAAGGTCGACACGTCAGGCCTTGCAGCTATCGCTGCTCACTCGGAACTTGAAACACGAAACACGAAACTGCTTCGCGGAGCGAAGCCATGCTGAGCCACCTGCGCACAATCTGGATGGTCTTCCTACACAGTTTCCGCAAGCGCGACACGGTGCAGTACCCCGAGGAGCGGCCCTACCTGCCGCCACGCTACCGCGGTCGCATCGTGCTGACGCGCGACCCGGACGGCGAGGAACGCTGCGTGGCCTGCAACCTCTGCGCGGTGGCCTGCCCGGTGGACTGCATCGCCCTGACCAAGACCGAGGACGACACCGGCCGCTGGAAACCGGATACCTTCCGGATCAACTTCTCGCGCTGCATCTACTGCGGGTTCTGCGAAGAGGCCTGCCCCACCTATGCCATCCAGCTCACGCCCGATTTCGAGATGGGCGAGTTCGACCGCCAGCAGATGGTCTACGAAAAGGATGACTTGCTGATCTCCGGCGTGGGCAAGCAGCCCGGGTACAACTTCTATCGCGTCGCCGGCATGGCGGTGGGCGGCAAGGACAAGGGCGAAGCGCAGAACGAGGAAAAGCCGATTGACGTGAAATCGCTGATGCCGTGAGGAACATTAACCGCAAAGAGCGCCAAGGGACGCAAAGGGTAAAAAAGGTACAAGCAGGAACTTTGCGACCTTCGCGCCCTTTGCGGTTCAAGACAATGGACCTGAAACAGTGGAACTGACCTTTTACATCGCCGCCACGATTGCCGTGCTGACCACGCTTCGAGTGGTCACTCACAGCAACCCGGTACACGCGCTGCTGTATCTGATCGCGTCGCTGCTGTCGATTGCGGTGGTGTTCTTTACCCTGGGTGCGCCCTTCGCGGCGGCGCTGGAGGTCATCGTCTACGCCGGGGCGATCGTGGTGCTGTTCGTGTTCGTGGTGATGATGCTCAACGTCGACCAGGCCAGCATCGACCAGGAGAGGCAGTGGCTGGCGCCGGGTCTCTGGGTGGGGCCCGGCATTGCCGCGGCGGTGCTGCTGGCGGTGATGACCAGACTGCTGTGGGGCGGCGCCTCGGTTGGTGCGGTCAGCGGTACGGAGCTGGCGCCCAAGGCGATCGGCGCCGCGATGTTCGGTCCCTATCTGCTGCTGGTGGAACTGGCGGCGTTCCTGCTGCTCGCCGCGCTGGTGATTGCCGCTCATGTGGGACGGGAAGTCGATGGTCGCTGACCGCATCGTGAGGGAGAGGGGATAACACGATGGACATGGCATTGCCGGTGGAACACGGCATGGCACTGGCGGGCATCCTGTTCGCCCTGGGCCTGGTCGGCCTCGTGGTCCGGCGCAACCTGCTGTTCATCCTGATCAGCCTGGAGATCATGATGAATGCCGCCGGCCTGGCCTTCGTGGTGGCCGGCCAGGCCTGGCAGCAGCCTGACGGCCAGATCATGTACATCTTCGTGCTGACGCTGGCGGCCGCCGAGGTCAGCATCGGCCTGGGCCTGCTGCTGCAGATGCGGCGCACCTATCGCACCCTGGACATCGACGCAGTGGCGGGGATGAAGGGATGACCAGTCTGGCACTGATCCCGCTGTTCCCTCTGCTCGGCGCGGTGCTGCTGTCGTTCGGCTACCGTCTGGGTGACCGCGCGGCGGTAACCATCGGGGTCGGCTCGATGGCACTGGCCCTGGCAGCGACCGGGCAGACGCTGCTGGGATTTGCCAACGGCGACGGCGGTACCGTCAGCCAGCCGCTGTGGACCTGGTTCACGGTGGGCGATCTGGCACCCGGCATCACCCTTCACCTGGACGGGCTCACGGCCACCATGATCGGCGTGATCGTGGGAGTGGGGTTTCTGATCCACGTGTTCGCCGGCTGGTACATGCGTCACGATCTCGAGGGCGGGCCGGGCATGACGCGCTTCTTCGCGTACATGAACCTGTTCGTGTTCAGCATGCTGGTGCTGGTACTGGCCGACAACCTGCTGCTGCTGTTCCTGGGCTGGGAAGGGGTCGGCCTGTGCAGCTATCTGCTGATCGGGTTCTATTACAAGGAGCCGGCCAATGCCTGGGCGGCGTTCAAGGCCTTCATCGTCACCCGGGTGGGCGACGTCTTTCTGGTTCTGGGCCTGTTCGTGCTGTTCGCCGCATTCGGCACGCTGCACATTCCGACCCTGCTGGCGCAGGCGCCGGAAGTCTGGGCCGAGGGCGATGCCATGGCCACGCTGGCGGCCTTTCTGCTGCTGGGTGGCGCCGTGGGCAAGTCCGCCCAGCTGCCGCTGCAGACCTGGCTGGCCGATGCCATGGCCGGCCCCACCCCGGTCTCCGCGCTGATCCATGCCGCCACCATGGTGACTGCGGGCGTCTACCTGATCGCCCGGATGCACGGGCTGTTCGAACTGGCGCCGACGGCGCTCTACGCGGTCGGCATCGTGGGCGCACTCACCCTGCTGATGGCCGGGTTCGCGGCCCTGGCCCAGACCGACATCAAGCGGGTGCTGGCCTACTCCACCATGAGCCAGATCGGCTACATGTTCCTGGCGCTGGGTGCCGGGGCCTGGGAGGCGGCCATCTTTCACCTGATGACCCATGCCTTTTTCAAGGCGCTGCTATTCCTGGCCTCGGGCTCGGTGATCATCGCCTGTCATCACGAACAGAACATCTTCCGCATGGGCGGCCTCGCCCGCACGCTGAAGTTCGACTACGCGCTGTTCCTGATCGGCGGCGCCGCGCTGGCCGCCCTGCCGCTGGTCACGGCCGGCTTCTATTCCAAGGACGAGATTCTCTGGCTGGCGTTTGCCAACGGCTATCCGGTGCTGTGGCTGGCGGGGCTGACCGGTGCCCTGCTCACCTCGATCTATACCTTCCGGATGATCTTCATCGTCTTCCACGGACCGCTACAGACCGAGGCCCACCCCGGCCACGGCATGTCCCATCACCTGCCGCTGATCGTGCTGGCGCTGCTGTCCACCTTCCTGGGCGCCTGGATTCATCCGCCGGTGGCCGATCTTTTCGGCACCGGGCATGGCGGGGACCACAGCCACGCCCTGAAACTCACAATCGAGATCCTGTCCAGCGTCGTGGCCATTGTCGGTGTGGGCATCGCCGCCGGGCTGTTCCTGGGCTCGCGGCAACGGGCGGCCCGGCTCGTGGCCGGCGGCCACGGGGCGCGGCTGTGGCGATTCTGGCACCACGCCTGGGGCTTCGATGCGCTGTACGACCGGGTGTTCGTGCGGCCCTATCTGGCCCTGGTTCGCTTCCACCGCATGGACTGGGTCAACGATACGGTGAATCTGATCCCGGCCCTGGCGCTGAAGCTCAACGCCCGCCTGGCCATCACCCAGACCGGCCAGCTGCGCTGGTACGCGCTGGTGCTGTTCGCCGCGGCGACCGCCTTCCTGCTGCTGTTGCTGGTGCCCTGAGGAGAATGCCCGCGTCATGATCCTGGTCTGGTTGCTACTGATTCCCTTCATTGGCGGCATGCTGTGCTGGCTGCTCGAGCGCGCCCACGCGGGCTCCGACATGCCGCGCTGGATCGCCACCGCCACCATGCTGGCGGTGCTGGGGCTGACCGTCTGGCTATGGCTGACCGGCAACTATCATCTGGCCGGGGTGATCGGTGACCAGCCCGACTGGGGCACCGAGTTCCGTGTCGACTGGATCGAGCGTTTCGGCATCAGCTTCCATCTGGCGGTGGATGGCCTGTCGCTGATCATGCTGATGCTGACCTGCTTTCTCGGGTTGCTGGCGGTGCTCTGCTCCTGGCAGGAAATCGACCGACGCATCGGCTTCTTCCACCTCAACCTGCTGTGGATCATCGGCGGCGTGGTCGGGGTATTCCTGGCCATCGATCTTTTCCTGTTCTTCTTCTTCTGGGAAATGATGCTGGTGCCGATGTACTTCCTGATCGCGCTGTGGGGCCACAGCGGCTCCCGTGGCGCCACCCGCATCACCGCCGCCACCAAGTTCTTCATCTATACCCAGGCCAGCGGGCTGCTGATGCTGGTGTCGATCCTCGGGCTGGTGTTTGTCCACTACAACCACACCGGCGAGTTCACCTTCGACTACAACGTGCTGCGCGAGACCCCCATCAGCGGCGCCCTTGGCTATGTACTGATGCTGGGCTTCTTCATCGCCTTCGCGGTGAAACTACCCACCGTGCCGCTGCATGGCTGGCTGCCCGACGCCCATGCCCAGGCCCCCACTGCCGGCAGCGTGGACCTGGCCGGCATCCTGCTCAAGACCGCCGCCTACGGGATGCTGCGCTTCGCGATTCCATTGTTCCCGGACGCCTCCGCCCACTTCGCACCGGTCGCCATGGTCCTGGGCCTGGTGGGCATCTACTACGGCGCGGTGCTGGCGATGGCCCAGAACGACGTCAAGCGGCTGATCGCCTGCAGCAGCATCTCCCACATGGGCTTCGTGCTGATCGGCATCTACGCCGGCACCCTGCTGGCCCTGCAGGGGGTGATCATCCAGATGGTGGCGCACGCATTTTCCGCGGCGGGGCTGTTCATCCTCAGCGGCCAGATCTACGAACGCATCCACACCCGCGACATGCGCCGCATGGGCGGGCTGTTTCCGCGCCTGGGTTCGCTGCCGGGCTTTGCGCTGGTGTTCGTGCTGGCCTCGCTGGGGCTGCCGGGCACGGCCAATTTCATCGGCGAATTCCTGATTCTGGTGGGGACCTTCGGCGTGGCCCCGGTGGTCGTGGTGCTGGCCGGCGGCGGGCTGGTGCTGGCTGCGGTCTACGCCCTGGTACTCATGCACCGGGTGTACTGGGGCCCCGCCCAGGGAAAAGCGGAACTGGCCGGCCTCAATGGCCGCGAATACCTGACGCTGCTCATGCTGCTGGCGCTGATCATCGGCATCGGCGTCTATCCGCAGCCGGTCCTGGATATATCGCAGACCGCCATGACCGAAGTGCAGCACTGGTTCACCGACGTCCGGCCGCGGCCGGCCACGCCCTGAGGTCCCGGCCATGACCCTCACCGGTACCGACCTGTTCGCCCTGCTGCCCGTTCTGCTGGTCTGCGGCACGGCGCTGGCCGTGCTCATCAGCATTGCCGTGACCCGCCAGCATTTCGTTAACGCCACCATCACCGTGGTGGGCCTGAATGCCGCGCTGGTGTCCCTGCTGCTGGTGGTGGGTGTCACTCCGGTCTCGGTCACCGACCTGGTCGTCATCGACGACTACACGGTGCTCTACACGGCCGTCATCCTGGTGGCAGCGCTGGCCTGCTCGACGCTGGCCCATGCCTATCTGGACGGTTACCCCGGGCGGCGGGAAGAGTTCTACATGCTGCTGCTCACGGCGGTGGCCGGGGGCATCATCCTGGCGGCCAGCCAGCATCTGGCGGCGCTGTTCATCGGGCTGGAACTGCTGTCGGTGCCGCTCTACGGCATGGCCGCCTATACCTATCGCGACCACCGCTCGCTGGAGGCGGGGCTGAAGTACATGGTGCTGTCGGCCGCGGCGTCGGCGTTCCTGCTGTTCGGCATGGCGCTGCTGTACGCGGCCACCGGCACGCTGCAGATCAACGAGCTGGGCGCCGCCATCGACGATGGGGTGATCCACCGCAGCTGGCTGGTGATCGGCGTGGGCATGATGGTGATCGCCATCGCCTTCAAGCTGTCGCTGGTGCCCTTCCACCTGTGGACGCCGGACGTCTACGAGGGCGCCCCGGCGCCCGCCGCCGCCTTCCTGGCCACGGTCAGCAAGGTGGCGGTGTTCGCGGTGCTGGTACGGCTGTTCCAGTCGGCCCCGGCCACGGCAGACGCCGTTCTGCACCAGATGATCGCGGCGATCGCGTTGATCTCGATGATCGTGGGCAACCTGCTCGCCCTGCGGCAGAACAATCTGAAGCGGCTGCTGGGCTATTCCTCCATCGCCCATATGGGCTACATCACGGTCGCGATCGTGGCCACCGGCAGCCTGGCGGTGGAGGCCGCCGGGATGTACCTGATCACCTACGTGCTGGCCACTCTGGGGGCGTTCGGGGTGCTGACGCTGGTATCCAGCCCCTACGACGGTACCGATGCCGGAGCCGTTCACAACTTCCGCGGCTTGTTCTGGCGCCGGCCCTATCTCGCCGCGGTGTTGACGGTGATGATGCTGTCGCTGGCCGGTATCCCCTCAACCGCCGGCTTCATCGGCAAGTTCTACGTGATTGCGCTGGGCGTGCAGTCGGAACTGTGGTGGCTGGTGGGCGGCATCGTGCTGGGCAGCGCCATCGGCCTTTACTACTACCTGCGGGTGATGGTGGTGATGTACCTATTCGAGCCCGGCGAGAGGCGGCGGGATGCCGCCAACGACTGGGGCCAGCGCTCCGGCGGCATCATGGTGCTGCTGATCGCGCTGGCGGTGATGGGCGTGGGACTGTTCCCGCAGCCACTGATCGGGCTGGTGCAGGCGGCGGGACTGGGCAGCGGCTGAACCGGTTTCCACCGGCGAAACCGCGCCAATCATCCTGGCGCAATATCGGCGTCAGGAATCCGGCGCCAGCAATTCGCGTAACTGATCGCCCAGGCCGCTGCAGGCCGCGGCTTCGGTACGTGCCAGCAACGGCAACGGCACGATGACCGCCGGCATGTACGACGTACCGCTGGCATCGACGGTTACCCGCCCTACCTCGGCGGCCCGGGTGACATCCCACACCGAGGCTTCGAAGGCGGCGCTCTTCTCCCACCAGGCGAAGCCCAGACAGCCGCCCCCGCCCGGACCCACGGCACAGCCCATGCTGCCGCCGCTGTCGGTGTCGCGGGTGGTGCCGTCGATCCAGACCAGGTAACGCACCGGGTTCTGCTGCAGACGCTCGGCAATCAGCGGGTCATCGAGCAACCGCCGCAGGTCGTCCACGTTCTGCGGGGCAGTCCGCGGTTCGAACCAGGGAAACAGCCGATCGCTGAACGCCTGCGCCGGCGTCACCGGAAGATCGGCGCCGCCGACCCGGTCCGCCACGCACTGGGTGAAACCGTCCTCGGTGCGGTACTCCCCCTGCTGGCTGCGCCCCAGCACCACCACCGATTCGCCGGTGGACAGCGCCGCACCCGACGGACTCTGGCGCAGCTGTTCGATCGAGGTGTTCACGCACCCGGCGAGCCAGAGAATCGCCATGCCGGCCAACCACGCGCGGGCGCCGCTCATGGCTGTGGCTCCGGGGGCGCCGTGTTCGCCCCGCCCGGTATTGCCTGTCCGCGCAGCTTGAGGATCAGCGCGGTGGCGGTGTCACGAAGGGCCCGATCGAGCGCCTCGGTCACCGCCTTGTCGTCACCCAGCAGACGGTCGTGGCTGCGGCCATAGGCGCGGATCGGCCAGCGATCGACGCGTTTGCCCTGGTCATCGAACAGCTGCACGTCAAAATGAAGCCAGGCCTCGTGAAACTCGGTATGGCTGCCGCCGGGGCCGCTGATCTGCGCGTCCTCCCAGACCGGCATCACCAGCAGGTCGACCCCGGCCGCGTCCCGCGTCTGCGTGACCCGTACCTCGCGATAAAGGGCGTCCAGGGTCCGGCGAAACGTGGATTCGACCGGTTCGCCCAGGGCAATGTCCCAGTCGTCGTCGGTGTAGCGTCGCTGGCGGAACTCGGGGGTGATCACCAGCGCAACACGGCCCGGCTGTTCGGCCACCACCGGTGCCGGCAGGGCAGCCTCGGGGGCCACGGGCGTGGTGCCGCAGCCGGCGGAAAGCATGGCGGCAACGCCGGCCGCGAGCATCCCGGAACGGCCGCCGTGCCTGGGGTTCATGTGCTTGCCGGTGTGGCGACGATGCCGCTCATCGAGTGTCCCGCAGTCCCACGAACGTGCCACCGTTTTCCTCGGTGAGTTTACGCATCAGCGTGGCAAAACGGATGCCGGTGGCGCCGGCCCGGCCCTGGCGGTCGAACTGGGTGGGGAACCCCACCGCGTGGATACGCACACGCGGCCGGCCCTGCGCGTCGCGGGGATTCAGTCGCGCCACGGTGTCCAGCACCGACTGCATGGAGTTGCCGCTGAATTCATCGCCGAACACATAGATGCTGATGCGCTTGTCCGGCGCCGCGAAGGTGCGGATCGCACGGGTGATCCCCTCCACCGGGCTGCTGTTGGAAAACGGCTGCCAGCCGGCCAGCGTATCCATGATCACCCGGCGTCGACCGGGCGTGTCCGGAATCCATTGCCCGGCGTACTGGGAGAACATGTAGTCCCCCATGTCGTTCATCACCTGCAGTCCCTTCACCTGCGGGTAAACCGCCAGCGTTTCCCGCAGCTTGGCCAGCACCGCGGGCCAGGCAAAACTCTGCATGCTGCCGGAGGTATCGATGATGAAGATGATGTACTCGCTGTCCACCGGAATGCCGGCGACCCGGCTGTCGGGCGCGCGGATACCCTGGGAATACAGGCGCTGCATCTCCTCGGTCAGCGATTGCCGGGCCTCGGCCAGTTGCTGCTCGATGGCCGCCGACGCGCGTGAATCCAGTGCCTGCGATGCCCGCTCCTGCTCAGCCCGGGCCGCCTGCGGGGCCAACGCGGCCACCCGGTCCTGCGTCTCGACCAGCGAGGTCTTGGCCTCGCTCAACTCGGCTTCCAGGGCCTGCGCCCGCGACGCCAGATCGGGCAGCCGCTGGGACAGTTCCGCAGCCAGCGCTTCCAGCCCCTGGCCGCGCTCGCGCTGGATGGTGGGCTCCGCGGTCTTGGTGATCACCAGCAACAGCACGATCGCGCCGAAGCCGCAGGAGATGGCATCCAGAAACGACAGCCCGAAGGCCTCGCCCTCCCGGCGGCGGCGCCGGCGGCTCATGGCCAGTCCACCGAGGGCGTGATGAAGGCACCGCCCCGGGCCTGGGCCAGCTGCCAGAAGGCGCTGGGCGCCAGCGGGTCACCCTCCATCGGCAGCAACAGGATGTTGACCGGCACCCCGGAGGGCAGGGCCGCGACCGCGTCCCGGAACAGGTTCAGCCGCTGGCTACCGGACACGGTGCCACGGCGGGGCTCGCGGCCCTGTGTCGGCAGACCGTCGGTGATCAGATAGATGTTGTCGGGCCGCGGCGACAACTGCGCCGCCGCGGCCGCGGCGTTCTGCAGGCTGGTGCCGCCGCCGGGAACCACCCGGTCGAGCGCGCGCACCGCAGCGGTCAGCCGGGCGCCGCCGTCGGTGCTCAGCCACTGCCCATCGGTGCCCGACAGTGCCGCCCGGGTCTGCTCGCCAAAGGTATAGAGCTGGAAACGCGACTGCGGCGGCACCTGGGTGGTCAGCCAGTCCACCGCAGCACGCGCCCGCCGCCACTTGGGCGCATCCCGACGGGCGGACTCGTCCATGTTGCGGCGCCGAATCACGTTGACAATGTCGTCGTCCAGCATGCTCGCGGAGGCGTCCAGCAGGATCAGGACATGCTTGCCACCAACCTTCATGCCGGTCAGGTACTGGCGGTCACCGTCGCCCGCCCGGGCACGGGTGGCGTCGCCGGGATCGGTCTGTTCCCGCAGCTGTTCCACGCGGCTTTCCAGCGACTGCAGTTCCTGTTTCAGCGCCGCGATACGCTCGCCCGACCCCGCATCGTCCTCGGGCGTCGGCTCCTCTGCCGCCGCGGCCAGCCGCTCGGCCCGCTCGCGCGCCGCCTGGCTCTGCTTGCGGGTTTCGTCGAGCGAGGCCTGCAGCGACGCCACCCGCTGCTGGCGCTCGATCACCTCGGCTTCCAGGGCGCTGACCTCGTTGGCGACATCCCGGTTGGCGTCGACCGCGCGCACTTCGCTGGCGTGGTTGATGATCATGAACAGCAGGATGACCGCGCCCAGACCACAGGACATCGCATCGATGAACGACAGGCTGAAGGTGGCAGGCGGGCGCTTATTCCGGGCCATGGTCGGACGACACCGCGATCAGCCACAGCTCCGCACCATCCGCCTGCAGGCAGTCACCGGTTGCGAGCGGCGCATCCGCGGTCGGCGGCCGGCCGTTGATCCGCACCGCGTCGACGTCGCCACGCAGGTGCCAGCCGTCATCGCCCGGCTCGAGCCGGGCCGCGCCGAGTGCCTGGCCGGCCGGGTCGAGCGGCGTGGCCATCCCGTCACGCAGCAGATGGGTGGGCGCCGGGCGGCTGGTCGGTCCGCCGGCCGGCAACGGCCGGCCACGAGACCGGGGCAAACGGGTGACATGGGGCGGGGCCTGCGGATCATCCGCCTGGATGGCATCCCCGGCCGCGTCGATCCCGGCCGCCAGGGCCTCTGCAGGGCAGATCACGGGTGCGCTCGGGAGCTGCTCCAGCAACCCCGGCAACGTGGCCAGCCGGGCATCCAGCACCACGCGGGCATCGTCGGTGAATTCGGCGGCAACCGCCCGGTAGAACTCCTCGGCTCCCGCGGCCAGGAACCTCCGGTCCAGCGGGACATGGTATTCACGATCCCCCACGCGCATGGCGGCACGCACGGTGGTGACCTCCGCCAGTGCCGTCAGCCACTCGTCCAGCGTGTCGTGGAGGCGCTGCTCGGTATCGGCGTCATGCAGGGGGTCGAATCGGGTGTCGCGCACGAAGCGTTCGGCGATGCGCCCGGCCCAGCGGCTTTCCAGATCCACCAGTCCACGCCGCAACAGGGTGCGGCTGCCGGTCAGCGCCACCGTGTCCGGGCCGACCTCGATGTCTGCCGCGATCAGATCGTGCAGGCGCAAGCCAAGCAGCCGCCAGTGGCCCGGCTCCAGACCGAGGCCGACGGCGGCCGCCACCGGCGCACACACCAGCCCGGTCACTTCCAGTCCGCATGCCTGGACCACGCCCAGGGTCAGCGCCAGCCGCGGCTTGTCATATTCGGCGGGCACGGCCAGGCACACGGCCTGGACCGGCTCGCCGGCCGCCTCGATCACCGCCCGCAGATGGTAATAGGCCAGATCGGCGTGGCTGCGGGCCGGCCCGGCGGGCTCGGCCAGCGGCTGCTGGTCCAGGTGTTCCCAGAAACGATCGAACGTGCGGCGGGGGTTGCGCCGGGCCCGGGCCCGGGCGTCGGCCCCGAAGTGCAGACCGTCGCGGTCGGCCACCGCCACCCCGGGGCTGGCCGCGAGCCGACCTGACGGGCCGGACAGGGTGACGGCGAGATCGTTGATCTCGAGCAGATGCACGGTCAGCCCGCCTGCAGGTTCTGGATCAGTCCCCGGTCACAGGCGGTCTGGGTATCCAGCACCAGCCGCTCCTGCACCAGCTGCAACTGATGCAGGAAGAACATCAGGATGATCGACAGCACCAGGGCCACGAAGGTGGAGTTGAATGCCAGGCCGAGGGCCGCAGTGACGCCGCTGATGTCCCCCTCCACCGCCTTGTGGGCCAGGCCCAGCGCCTCGCCGATGCCACGTACGGTGCCGATGAAGCCGATGGAGGGAATCGCCCAGGCGATGTAGCGCACCATCGACAGTTCCGAATCCAGCCGATCGGTTTCCGCCTCGCAGACCTGCCCGATGGCATCGGACACATCCTGCACGTTGCGGGTGGCGCGGAACCGATGCAGCGCGGTGAGCAGCGCCCGCGGATAGAGAAACTCCCGCTCCATGGCCGGCAACGCCTCGATCGCCCGGGTGTGTTCGCGGGCATCCTCGGGCAGGATGCTCTCGCCCGGCCCCACCGCGATCAGGCCCCGCTGCAGCAGTCGCCGCTCGCGCTGAACCGCCACCGCCTTGTAGGCCAGCAGCGCCAGCGCCCAGAGCATGAGAATGAAACAGACCTCCTGCTCGTAATCGCGCACGATCACCCACAGCGAGCGATCCGGCGCGGCATCCGGATTGTCCGCCACCACCGCGGCCCGCTCGGCTTCGGCCGCCCGGGCCTGTGGCCGTACCATGCCCACATAGGCGGCATGCACGATGATTACCGCCAGCAGCAGCGCAAACAGCTGGTAGACGAACTCAACCGACAGCCGCCCGCGCATCAGATATCTGCCGGAAAGGCGACTGCCTCATCCGCCCCGATGCGTTCCGAGGGCCGGAAGTCCTGCGGGGACGCCGACCGGCTGCGGTCGGCGGGCTCGCCATTGTCCGCGTCGTTGGCTGCTTCGGTCTCGGCGGCGTCGTCCCGGGCCTGATCGGGCGCCGGTTCCTGTGCCCCCGCCGGGAGCGCGAGAACCGCCAGCGCAAGCACGGCAATCGGTATCGTTCGCATCATTCCAGCTTACTCCGCGTAGCGGGCCACCCGGAAGCCCAGATCATCCCGCGGGCTGCTGCCCGCCTCCCGGTAGGACAGACGCAACGGGGTGATGCGCCCGTGCCGCCAGCTCGAACCCCGCACCACCCGCGCGCTGCCGCTGGACGGCCCCAGCGGATCGGCCTCCACCCCGCCGCTGCCGGGGTTGGCGCTGTAACGGTCGTGGATCCATTCGGCCACATTGCCACCCAGGTCGAACAGACCCAGGGCGTTGGCGGCAAACCGGCCTACCGGCGCTGCCGCCGCATGACCGTCGTCATAGTCCTGCAGCCGCTCGTCCAGCAGATCGGCGGCCGAGGCATCCGCGTAATTGCCTGCCCGACCGGTGGGCGGCATGGCGTTACCCCAGGGGTACTTCAGCGAACGGCCGCCGGCGAAACGCGCGGCCCAGGCCCATTCGGCTTCCGTGGGCAGGCGATAACCCGTGGTCACCGGCGTGATCAGTTCCCCGCCCGAGTAGGCCCTGGGCAACCCGGCCTGATCGCTGAGCCAGTTGCAGTAGGCCACCGCATCCTCCCAGCTAACCCGCGCCACCGGCTGGTCATCGTTGTCCAGCGTCTTGCGTGCAACGATGCCCGACGAATGGCCGGACCGGAACCGGCGGAACCGTTCGTTGCTGACTTCGTGCACGCCGATGTAGAAAGGCCGGGTCAGCTTGACCTCGCGGCGGACCTCGTTGCTGCGGGCCCCCTGTTCGCGCCGCGGCGCCCCCATGGTGAACTGCCCCGTGGGCATCAGCCGCATGGTGCCGCCAGCCGGGGTGCGTTCCGTGTCGGGGAACTTCGCCAGCGCGGCCGCTTCCTCGGTCAGCAGCTTCGCCTCGATGCGCTGGGTTTCGCCGGGTTTGGGGGTCACCTCGGTTTCGAACGGCGCATAGCCCGACCGGGTCACCCGGATATCGTGAGCCACTGCGGTCAGGCGCAGTTCCCGGCTGCCGGGACCGCGGGCTTCGCCATCCACGTGGACCACCGCGTCCTCGGGGGAAACCGCGACCTGGACCGTACCCAGAATCGGTTCGAGATCGACCGCCAGCGATTCCCGCTGACCGGCGGCCAGCCGGAATTCGCGGGTTACCGACTGGTGGCCGGCCCGGGCAACCCGCACCGACACATCGGTGTCTGGTGCCAGGGCGACCTCGACCGGGGTGCGGCCACGGAACTCCCCGGCCACCGTCACGCTGGCGCCGGCCGGCCGGCTGGAAACATCCAGGCGGCCGGGCGCCGGGGCCAGTTCGATCGGCCCGAGCGACTGCGGCTCATCCGCCACCACCTCGATGCGCCGGGTCCAGGTCTGGTAACCGGCCTGCGCCAGCTGCAATTCGTGCTCGCCGGCGCCCAGCTCCACCGTCTGCGGGGTCGGGCCGCGCGTTTCGCCGTCGACGCTCAGCATGGCCCCCACCGGCACCGAATCGATCGTTACCGGCGCCCAGGCCGGGGTGAGGGTGACGTTCAGCGTCTGCAGTTTGTCCATGCCCTCGATCGACACCGTCTGTTCGGCGGATTCGTGCCGCGGCGCCCGGAACGTGAGCCGGTGTTCGCCAGGTTCCAGTTCGATCGGTTCCAGCGGTGTCTGCCCCACGGCCTTGCCGTCGATCAGTACCGTGGTTTCGGCCGGTTCCGTTTCCAGTTGCAGCCGCCCGGGCTTCTTGCGCATCTCGAAGCGGAAGCTGTCGTCGCCACCCCGGGCCACGGTGAAGGTTTCGGTGAGCTGCCGATAGCCGGTCTTTTCCGCCACCACGCGATACTCGCCGGGCCGCAGCAGGTGGCGCTCGCCCACCGGTAGCGACCAGCCGCCCTCGATGGCCAGACGATCCGGGGCCGGGCGAACGTCGATGGCCACGGCCAGGGCGGTGAAAACGAACCAGGCCCCCAGTGCCAGGATGGCCAGACCGGCGCCGGTGGCCAGCAGCCACAGACGGGGGCGGCGGGATCGCGGGGGACCGCCACCGTCCGGCGGCCGATAAGCAGCGGCCTGCACCCGGGTCGGCTCGGTCACAGGCGTTCCTCGCAGCGAATCTCGATCGGCCCGACCGGGGCCTGGTCGGCGGCGACAGTGAATTCCCGCCGCACGTCGCGATAGCCCTCGCACCGTCCCACGGCGGTGTAACGACCGGGTGTGAGGGTGAGCTGATGCGTTTCGAAGGTGCCCAGTTCGCCCACGTGATAGACCGCCACCCGGGTGCGATTGTCCGACTGCAGCCGAACGGTGACGGGCTGGCTGGCCTGCGCCAGCGCCGTCTGCAGCCGCGTAATGCGGGCCTGCAGCCGCGGCCCCGGGTCGGAAACGGCTCGGGCGCGGGTGAGCAGCTGGTTCACGACCTCCCGCACTCCGGCATCGGACAATCTGTCCGGCTGTTCCAGATGCGCGTTCAGGCGTGTGTTCAACTGAGCCATCTCCCGGGCCTGTGCGAGCCGTTCACGGGGCTCGGTGAGGCTGGCGTCGCGCGCCAGCATGGCCTCGTAGGCCGCCACCGCCTCCGACCACTGTTCGGCCTGTTCCGCCGCACGCGCCTGCTGGCGCAGCCGCTCGATGGCCGCCCGTTCCAGCCCGGCTTCGGCCTCGGCCAGCCCGTCGGTCGCCTCGGCCGCGTCGGGGCGGATTTGCGCGGCCTTGGCGAACGCCGACCGGGCCACCGCAAAATCGCCCTGATCCAGGGCCGCCAGACCGGCGGACATGCGGGACCGGAACCGCCGATCCGCCAGAGCGTTCTCGACCCGCTGCACGGCCTCGCCGGCCGGCTGGTACGCCTCGTCCAGCGATCGGGCCTGCCGATAGGCGTCCCGCGCCGCGTCCAGCTCACCGGCCTGCTCGCTGGCCCGCCCCTGGCGCATGGCGGTCAGAACCTCCTCGCGGCGGGCGGCGCGATCCGCACCCCGGCGGGCATCGGCATTGTCCCCGTCGATGGCCAGCGCCAGATCGAAGGCCGCGGCGGCCTCGTCGATGCGATTGTCGGCCAGCGCCTCGTCACCCCGTTCGAGCGCCGCCGCCAGCTCGGTGTCGACCCGCGAGTCGAGATCCGTCGCAAGCGACAGGCCGGCACGGAACGCCTCCTCGGCCGCCGCATATTCACGTTGTTCGAAACTCTCCTGCCCCTGCCCGGCCAGGTCCGCCATGCGCTGTTGTTCCTCGGGGGCCCAGCGATCCAGCCCCTGTCCGGCCAGCGACTCGCGCGCGGCGGCCAGCTCTTCACCCAGCGATTGCGCCGACTGGCGGCGGGCCAGCAGCGCGTCGGCGTCAGGCGGCGGGGTCGCCGCCGCCTCGTCGGATGCTTCGGGCTCGGCGGGACGCCCTGTCACAGGCGATTCCGCGGGCGTCTCGGTCATCCGTTCGTCGTCTCCGATTACACCGGGCAGCAGCCACCAGCCGCCGGCCAGGGCGAGCACCACGAGTACCGCCAGCACCACCGCGCCCACGGGCACCCCCCGGCCGGCGGCCGGCGTCGATGCGGGCTCGTGTCCCGGCTGCCAGGCGGCCGGGGCGATGCGCTCGAACTCGTCGGATTGCTTGCGGTTATCCGCCATCGTGCGTCCGGACCACGACCGGGGCGGCTTCAGCGATCATCGTCGCCACTGGCCGGCGTCTGCCCGCTGTCGCGGATCAGGCCGGTCTCAGCGGCGTAAATGTCGCGCATCAACTGCTGCCATTCCTCGAACTGGGCTTCCGCGGAACCGCTGAGCGTCACGGTCTGGTTGGCCAGCTGGACGTTGCGCGGTTCGACATCGCTTTCCAGCGACCGGCCCAGTTCCTCCAGGGCTTCGGCGTGAATCTTCGATTCGCGCCCTTTCTCGAGACCGCTGGCAAATACGCCGATACCCCCGATAATGGCGACCTGCGAAGCCGCACCCTCGACACTGTTGTTGGCGTTGGCCGCACCCACGATGCCGGCAATCACCGCCGCCGCGCCCAGGAGCTTGCGCGTCAGCGACTGGCTTTCCAGTTCCCGGAGATTCTCGGTCTCCCGATAACTGGCGGCGCGCCAGTCGGCATAGGCCAGATCGATCTGGTCGTGAAACACGCGGTAGTGCTGATCCAGGGCATCGATCAGGGCGTAGTCGCGCTCCCGGATACGCTCGACCCGGGCCATCAGCGGGTCACCCTCGGCGGGCAGGCCGTTCAGGCGATACCGGCCGTCCCCGGATTCCACGTAGCGCGAAAAGGCCTCGGGAGCCAGCTGTTCGGCAAAGCGCATGTCGGACAGATGACGCAGGGTCTGCAGTTCCGCCGCGCTGCGCGCCCGGCGCGCGGCCAGCAGGTCATCGGCAATGCGGTTGTATACCGCCTGGAACGGGTCGGCCGGCTCATCCCCCTGGCTGTAGCTGAGTTCAGCGGCCTCGGCGTTGTAGGTCTGGTCCAGCCACACCCGGCCACTGGCATCCACCGCGCGCACGGCCAGCGCCATTTCGTAGCCGCTGGATTCGACGATCTCGCCGGTTACCAGCAGTTCGGAATACTCGACCCGTTCGGGCACCACCCGCACCGCGCCCCAGTAGCCGGTGTTCTCCAGGGTCTGGCGCAGGGCCACGGCCATGTAGCGGCTTTCGGCTTCCCGCACCTCGGGCCAGATGCCGGCCTCCTCGGCCTCGCTCGGGTCTTCCGGGATGCCCGGCTCGAATACCGCGATGTTGACGTTGACCAGCTCCTCGCTGGACAACTCCTCCTGCGCATGCGCCGCCGGCGCGGCGTTGACCGTCTTCACCGTCTTGTTCACGCAGCCGCTGACCAGCAGCGCCAGGCCCAGCAGGGCAAACAGACTCGGCCGGGTTCGCACCGCGGTGCTCATTGGCTTTCCTTGTAGGCGCGGTATTCCTCCCACAGCCGCTCGCGCAGCTCGGGGTCGGACTCGTTCTCGGCGGCTTCCCGCAACTGGCGGGCAACCACGTCATCGTCCGCACCGCTGCCGATGTCATCCGGCGTGTTGGTGGCAATATCGGGCTGGTTGCCGCCGACGCGATCACGACCGGTGCGGGTGTCGCCCTCAGGCGGCTCGCCCCCGGCGGCCACTGGGGGCGGCGGGGGCGCGCCCGCGCGGTCGCCGGACCGCTCGCCATCCGACCCGTCGCTGCCCGCGCCCTGCATCGCCTCGCGTTGCTCGCGGGCCTCGCGGGCCTGTTCATTCAGGGATTCCAGCTCCGCCTGCTCGCGACGCAACCGCTCGTCGAATTCGCCGAGTGACCGATCCAGAGCCGTATCCAGTTCTCCCGTGCGTTCGCCGTCGGTCTGGCCGCCGGCCGGGAATCCGGGCCCGCGCGCCGTCGTGCCGGCCTCGTTCGGCGGGGTGGATTCGGTCGTATCCATCGCGGCTGCCGCCGGCGGCGGGCTGGTATCGGCCCTGTCGGCATCGCCGGCAGCCTCGCGCGACTGCTCCGGTGACTGCTGCCCGGCCGCACCGGTTTCACCCGACGCCGGCGGTGGAGACGAAGCGGCCGATTCCGGCGGCGGCTGGCTCGGCGAGGACGGGGGAGGCGGCGTGCTGGTGCAACTCGCTGCCAGCAGCAGCCAGGGCAAAAGCGCGAATTGTCGAATCCTGGGTTGCATCATCATTGCTTCGACCCTGTCGGCCCCACCCTAGTTTCCGTCCCGGCCCGGAGCCGCAAGATAGTGGAATTCATGATCCACCGATACGCGCTCGGCGTCGACCGCCCCGTCCGCGGTCAACCGCGGCCGGAAACGTGCCCGCGCGTGGGCCCGCCGCACATTTTCCTGCAGTTCGGTCAGACCCGGCGGATCAATCGATACCGCCTCGACATCCCGCGGGTTGCCCCGGGCATCCACATCCAGCAGCAGCTTGACGAGCACCCGGGGGCCAAGACCCGCATCCGGCCTGTCCCGCAGGCCCCGGATCGGCGGCAGGTAGGCCACCGCCGGCTGGTTCAGGCGATCGAGTGCCTCGGCATCACCAGCCTCGCCATAGAGATTTCTGGCCTTCACGTACTCATTCACGGCCTCCCGCGGCCGGTCGAACCGCATGTAGAAATCCCCGATCGCCAGGCGGATATCCGCCAGCGTCGCGGGATCGCGCGATTCCCGGTTCTGCTGAATGCCCAGCGCCTCATGCAGTGCGTCCAGGCCGGCGAAGGCCGGCTCCTGAAGCGTGGGCTGATACGTTCGCGACAGGTCCATTAGAGCCGGAATCAGGGCGGGATCGTCCTCCCCACGGGCCTCGCGCAGCACACGCAGACGCTGACGCTGCATGTCCCGGGCATCCCCGTAACGTCCGACCTCGGTAAACCAGCGCCCCGCGCGGGCCAGCGCCGCGGCCTGTTCCCCGGGGCGGTCGGCGGCACTGCGTTCGATCACCGCCAGCCGCGCCCGCTGCAGCCGGGCCGCCTCCTCCTCGCGTCCGATCGCCATCTGCGCCGCAATCAGGCCGTCATAGGGCGCCAGCTGGGCGGGATCGTGCAGGCCGTGGACAACCCGGCCGATGAAGGCCGCCCGGGACAACGCCCGGATCGCGGCCGGATAATCCCCCGCGCTCAGCGCCGCCCGGCCCAGGCCGCGCAGGGGGCGGATCAGGGCCGGATTCCGGTTGTCCCCCCGGCTGGCCAGAATATCGACCGCCCGCTGGAAATCACCCATGGCCGCCACCGGCTGCCCGGCGCCATGTCGCGCGGTACCCAGGTTGACCAGCGCCGGCACCAGCGCCGGATGCCGCGGTCCGTAACCGGTTTCCAGGGCGCGCAGCATCCCGCGCGCCCGGTCGATCGCCTGGTCAGAACGGCCCTCGGCCAGCGCGGCCGCAAACCCGGGATATGCCTCGGCCTCCATGAACACCGGATTCAGGGGCGCGTCGGGCGGCTGCGCCACTGCCGCGGTGGTGCCTAAGGCCGCGCCGATCAGTAACCAGCGGCATTGTCGGCTCGCCATCGAACCCATATTGGACCGCCTCATCGGACCCGATTACGCTGGATTGGATACACACTCGCATTATTACGTCAGTAACCATCAATTCGATGACCAAAGCCCAGCTCGAACACTTTCGACAGATGCTGCTCGCCATGCAGGAAACCCTGCAGGCCGGCGCCGAAAGTCGCGACGACATGGGCAAGACGGTAGAACTCGACCAGACCCGAACCGGGCGGCTGTCGCGCATGGATGCCCTGCAGGCCCAGGCCATGGCCAGGGCCGGCGCCCAGCGCGCCGCCAACCAGGCACGCCGCATCACCGCTGCGCTGGCCCGCATCGAAGCCGGCACCTTCGGCGACTGTGCCGCCTGCGAAGAACCCATTGCCGAGGCCCGGCTGGAGGCCGATCCCGCCAATCCCTTCTGCCTGGATTGCGCCGAAGCCCGCCAGGGTTAAGCGTCTCCGATACCGGGCCGAAGCCGGGCCAGGCTCACCGACGGCGGCGCACCAAAGGTGCGGCGGAAATCATGATTGAAATGGGCCTGGTCGCTGAATCCTGCCAGGTGAGCGGCGGTGGTGAAGTTGTCACCGCCGATGATTGCGTCGATTGCCACCCGCATGCGCTGCCAGGCCCGGTAACGCCGCAGCGGCACGCCGGCCTCGCGGGTGAACAGATGTTGCAGGCGCGACGCCGACAGACCCACGCTGGCGGCAAGTCGCGCCGCCGGCATCGGCGTGCCGGACTGGTGGCCCAGATCCGCCATGATCCGGGCGACGCGGGCGTCCGGCTGCCGGCAAGCCCGCGGCCGGGCAAACGTCAGCAGGTCATCCAGGGCCTGGCCGGTCCACTGCGGACCGTGGCGGTCCTCCCACAGTTCGCGCAGTAGATTGCGCCCGTGAGGGCGTCCGGCCAGGGCGCCGCCGACCTCACGAACATCACCCAGCAACGTCGTCAGACTGCCGATGCCATCGGCGCCCGGCTCGATGTAGAACACCGCGATCGGCTGGCCGTGAACCCTGAGTTCGTGACGACACCCGGCGGGGATGACCGCGCCCCGGCACTGGCGCCAGTCGGCCCCTTCCAGACGCAGCTCGAAGGCCTCGTACAGGCCCGCCAGATAGACCGGCGCGCCGTGCTGATGCAGGCCGTTGTGCTGCAGTGGCCCGACGAACAGCGTGCGCGCCTGGTCCAGATGCCAGAACGGCCCCAGGCCGTCGGCTTTCGCAGCACGTTCATACAATTGGCCGCATCCGGTCATCGGCTAGCGTTCCTCCCGGCGGCCCCGCCTGCGACGGCCGCCTGTGGATTACAGCACGAATCAACCTGTCGAGGAGCCATCCGTCATGACCCGGAAACCAACCGACATCACCCGCCGGCGGCTGCTGGCCGCAACCGCAGCCGGACTGGCCTTGCCTGCAACAGCGGGGCTGTCGATGCGGACCCGCGCCGCTGCACCCTGCCCGTCGCTGGTCGGCTACCACCGCTTTTCGCTCGGGGCATTCGAGGTAACCACCCTGCGCGATGCCGACGCCATGCTGGACGGCCCCTGGCCGGTGGTGGGCGAGGACCGCCCGGAATCCGAGGTGCAGGCACTGATGCACGAACATCTACTGCCACGTGATCGTTTCCAGCCCGGCTTCACCCCCACCCTGGTGGACACCGGTACGCAACGCATCCTGTTCGATACCGGCAACGGCGACCACGGTTTCGTGCCCCCGCCACGCGGCGGCCGGCTGGCGCCCAGCCTGCAACAGGCCGGCTACGCACCGGAACAGATCGACCTGGTGGTCCTGACCCACGGCCACCCGGACCACATCGGCGGCCTGATGCATCAGGGCAAACCGGCGTTTCCGCGGGCCGCTTACATCATGGGCGGGCGGGAGTTCGATTTCTGGGCCGCCACCGACGACCGTCTGCGCGCGCCCGAGGAGAGCATCGAACACCAGTCGGCGCGGCTGTTTTCCAGTCACCTCGCCCCGCTGGCCGACGACATGACCCGCATTGGACCGGGCGACGAAGTCGCGCCCGGTATCCATGCCGTGGCCGCCCATGGTCATACCCCGGGTCACCTGGCCTTTCACGTCGAAAGTCGCGGCCAGCGTCTGTTGCTGTGGGGTGATTGCGCCCATCACGAGGTCGCCTCGCTGGCCCATCCCGAATGGCACGCGCTGTTCGATCAGGACAAGACCCAGGGCGCCGCCACCCGGAAACGAATCTACGACATGGCGGCCACCGAACGCCTGGCGGTGGTCGGCTACCACACCAGCTTTCCATCGATCGGCTTCGTCCAGCGCCGCGGCCGCCACGGCTACCGCTGGATTCCCCTGACCTACCAGTTCCAGGATTCGTGAGCCGTCTACGCGTGCTGCAGGATCACCACGTCCGCGCCGTACCGCCGCCAGCGCCAGCCGTGGCGGGTCGCCAGCCAGTCCAGGGTGGACTCGGTGTAGAAGCTGACGTGGGTGGGATCGCGATGGTAGTGCCAGGCGGCGAAATCGGTGCCGGCGTCGAACAGCCGGGTCATCAGGCCCAGGTGGCCACCCGGTCGCAGCAGCCCGGCAATCTGATCGAAGGCGGCGCCGGGATGGTGGAAGTGCTCGGCGGTCTCGGTGCAGACAACGAAGTCGTAGCGGCGCGCCAGCACGGCCGTATCGGGGGCGAAGAAGGGATCGTAGACGGCTGTGGGAAAGCCCGCCTCGGTCAGCATCGCCGCCAGCGCCGGGCCGGGACCGGCGCCGTAATCCAGGCCGCAGGCGCCGGGCGACAACTGCGGAATCAGCCGGTTGGTCAGCCTTTGCAGAAACGCGCGATAGCCGGGGTCATCGATGCGGTTGTCATGAGCGCTGTACAGACGGTGTTCGGTCAGCGCGTCGGGCCGTTCGTCCGGATGCTGGAAGATCAGACCACAGCCGGGGCAGCACCCGTATCGGCCGCTGGCCACCCGTGCCAGACCACGGGTGGCGGGATGGTCGCACAGGCCGCAGGTAATGCCGGCCGACCAGTCGGCCTCGCCGGGTGGCCCGCTCATGGCTCCCGGTATTCGAGCACGGCCCCGGGGTTGAGCCGGTTGTCCGGGTCCAGCGCCTGCTTGATCGCCCGCATCAGGTCCACCGCCACCGGTGAGCGGTAGCGTTGCAGGGCCGCCGGCTTGAGCCGGCCGATGCCGTGCTCGGCCGCCACCGAGCCATCCATGGCCGCAACGACATCGTGGATGATGCGGCCGGCCTCGTCCGCGCGGGCAAGAAAGGCGTCGCCATCGTCGCCCGGTGGTTGCGACAGATTGAAGTGCAGATTGCCGTCGCCGACGTGGCCGAAGGCGCACACCCGCACGCCGGGGATTGCCCTTGCCACTGCCGCACCGGCCTCGGAAACGAATGCCGGCAGCCGCGACACCGGCACCGAGATATCGTGCTTGAGCGAGCCCCCCTCGCGGGTCTGGGCCTCGGGGATGGATTCGCGCAGCCGCCACAACGCGGCCGCCTGATCTAGACTGCCGGCAATCACGGCATCGCTGACGCTGCCGTCGTCCAGGCCGGTGGCCAGCACCGCCTGAAGGGCATCCGCCAGCCAGTCGCCGGCGGCCGGGCTGGCCAGTTCCACCAGCAGGTACCAGGGAGCGGGCCGGTCCAGCGGATCGCGACAACCGGGGATATGCCGACAGACCAGTTCCAGCGCCAGACGCGGCAGCAGTTCGCAGGCGATGCAGTTGTCGCCGGAGGCCTGTCGGAACTCGCCCAGCAGCCGCACCGCCGCGGCGGGATCGGGCACGGCGATGAAAGCGGTCTCGCGCTGGGCCAGGGCCGGAAACAACCTGAGGGTGGCGGCGGTAATGATGCCCAGCGTGCCTTCGCTGCCGATGAACCACTGCTTGAGATCAAACCCGCTGTTGTCCTTGCGCAGGCCGGTCAGGCCATCCCAGATGCGGCCGTCGGCCAGCACCACTTCCAGACCCAGGGTCAGCTCGCGGGCATTGCCGTAACGCAACACGTTGACGCCGCCGGCGTTGGTGGCCAGGTTGCCGCCGATGCGGCATGACCCCTCGGCGGCCAGCGACAGCGGAAACAGACGCCCGGCGTCCGCCGCCGCCCGCTGCACGTCGGCGAGGATGCAGCCGGCCTCGACGGTAATGGTGTCGTTGTCGGCATCCAGCGACCGCACCGCGGTCATCCGGTCCAGACTGACAATCACCTGGTCGGGGCGCGCCACCGACCCGCCTACCAGGCCGGTATTGCCGGCCTGGGGAATGACCGCGACACCGGCTTGCGTACACAGGGAAACGGCATCGGCCACCTGCCCGGTGGTGCGCGGCCGCAGCACCGCGGCGGCCTGCGAGCGGAACTGGCCGCGCCAATCGCGCTCATAGGGGGCCATTGCATCCCGGCCGGTCAGCACCGCATCCGCGCCGAGGTGCTCGATCAGTGCATCGATCAGACCCTCGGGCAGCATCACCAGCGCGCCAGAATCTCGCGCAGTGCCGGCTCCAGATCGGGATAGCGGAACTCGAACCCGGCGGCCAGCAGGCGCGACGGCAGAACCTTCTGGCCGGTCAACACCAGATGGGCCATTTCCCCGGCGATCAGCCGCAGAACCGGGCCCGGCAGCGGCAACAGCGCCGGGCGCCGCAGCACCCGGCCGAGGGCGCGGGCGAACTCGCGATTGCGAACCGGATGCGGTGCGGTGGCGTTATAGACGCCGTCGCAATCCGGGTTGTTGACCAGAAAGACGATGGCGCGGGCCAGATCCTGCCGGTGAATCCACGACAGCCACTGGCGGCCGCTGCCCTGCGGCCCGCCGAGCCCGAAGCGGAACGGTGGCACCAGTTCGCTCAACGCACCCTGGCGGACACCCAGCACTGCACCGATGCGCACCACGGCGACACGCACACCCAGATCCGAGGCACGCCGGGCCTCGGCCTCCCACGCCTGGCAGAGACGTGACTGGTATTCATCCCCGGCCGGACTCTGCTCGTCGATCGCCTCGTCGCCGCAGGCGCCGTAAAAACCCACCGCCGAGCCGTTCACCAGTACCTCGGGCCGATACTCACAGCCGGCCATTGCATCAACCAGTGCACGGGTCATCCCGACCCGGCTGTCGACGAAGGCCTGCTTGCGCGCCGCGTTCCAGCGCTTCGCGCCCAGGTTTTCGCCGGCCAGGTTGATCACCGCCGCAGTTAGTGGGCAGTCGTCCATCGACTCGTGGCAGGTCACCGCCTCGGGCAGCGTCTGCCCGGCGGCCGCGCCGTCGCGGGTCAACACCGCCACCTGCCAGCCATCGGCGAGGAGTTCATCCACCACGGCGCGGCCCACAAAGCCGGTGCCGCCGGTCACCAGCGCGGTTTTCGGGTCGGATTCATTCATGACGCCGAGGATAGCAGCGCCCACGGTCCGGTCGCCGCCGCTCATCCGGCGGGCATTGACCCCGGCGGGCGCCAACCGTACAACGTGGCCATGAAACTGGCAGTCATCGGCGATATTCACGGCTTCTGGGACAACCGGGACACCGCGTACTTCAACCGCTCGGATTACGACGGCCTGCTGTTCGTGGGGGATCTGCCCCGCCTGACCGGCAGTAGCCCGGTCGCCCGCATGCTGGCGGAGCTGGACAAACCGGCCTGGCTGATTCCCGGCAATCATGACGGCGTAACCGCCCCCCAGTTGCTGGCCGAACTCAAGGGCTGGCGATGGCTGGCCCGTCTGGGGGCCGTTGGCATGCGGGGCCGGATGCGGCGCCTGCGCCGGCGCCTGGGCCCGGTGCGGCTATGCGGTTACGAAATGATTACCCTGGCCGACGACCTGGGCCTGCTGGTCGCACGGCCGCATGCCATGGGCCCGGACCGGTTCTACTACCGCGCCTTCCTGCGGAAACGCTACGGCATCAATGACTTCCGGGGCAGCGCGGCGACCCTGAAATCGCTGGTGGACATGGCCCCGCGCCGCCTGATCGTGCTGGCGCACAACGGGCCGGCCGGGCTCGGCGACCAGCCGGATTCGCCCTGGGGCTGCGATTTCTCCCCGGCCCACGGCGACTTCGGCGACCCCGACCTGCGTGAGGCGATTGATCATGCGGGCGCCAGCGGCCGGCAGGTGCTGGCGGTGGCGGCCGGGCATATGCATCTGACCCACAAGACCACCGGCGCTCAGCGACAGGCCTGGGCGAGACAGGACAACGTTCTGTATGTGAATGCCGCGGCCGTGCCGCGGATTCGGGAGGACGGCGCGCGGCGCCGGCATGTCGCGCTCGAGATTGGCGACGGGCCAGTGGAAGCGGCGTTCGTCGACGTGGATGAATCGGGCAACCGTGTCGCCGAAACACCGCTGCGGTGACCCCCTTGCATTGTTGGCCAGTCTGGCCAATCCTATGGCCAGTGCGGCGGTAGCTCAGTTGGTAGAGCGCAACCCTCCCAAGGTTGAGGTCGCCGGTTCGAACCCGGTTCGCCGCTCCAATTACTCTCCGCTGCCGGAATTCAACCCCAAGGTTGAGGTCGCCGGTTGCTGGGTCCATCCATGGACCCAGCCCTTCGGGCCCACCTCCGGTGGTCCCGATTTGTTCCGGACAAATCGGTCGAACCCGGTTCGCCGCTCCAATTACTCTCCGCAGCCGGAATCCAGCCCCAAGGTTGAGGTCGCCGGTTGTCAGGTCCATCCATGGACCTGACCCTGACGGGCCCGCCTGCGGCGGTCCCGATTTGTTCCCGACAAATCGGTCGAACCCGGTTCGCCGCTCCAAATACCCTCCGAAGCCGGAATCCAGCCCCCAAGGTTGAGGTCGCCGGTTGCTGGGTCCATCCATGGACCCAGCCCTTCGGGCCCACCTCCGGTGGTCCCGATTTGTTCCGGACAAATCGGTGCTCAGTCCATCCATGGGCCTGACCCTGACGGGCCCGCCTGCGGCGGTCCCGATTTGTTCCCGACAAATCGGTCGAACCCGGTTCGCCGCTCCAATTACTCTCCGCAGCCGGAATCCAGCCCCCAAGGTTGAGGTCGCCGGTTGTCAGGTCCATCCATGGACCTGACCCTGACGGGCCCGCCTTTCGGCGGTCCCGATTTGTTCCCGACAAATCGGTCGAACCCGGTTCGCCGCTCCAATTACGCTCCGAAGCCGGAATCCAGCCCCAAGGTTGAGGTCGCCGGTTGCTGGGTCCATCCATGGACCCAGCCCTTCGGGCCCACCTCCGGTGGTCCCGATTTGTTCCGGACAAATCGGTGCTCAGTCCATCCATGGGCCTGACCCTGACGGGCCCGCCTCCGGCGGTCCCGATTTGTTCCCGACAAATCGGTCGAACCCGGTTCGCCGCTCCAAATACCCTCCGAAGCCGGCATCCAGCCCCAAGGTTGAGGTCGCCGGTTGTCAGGCTCCTCCGCGGACTGATTCTGACGGTTCGGGAAATAGCCCCGGCATCAACCGCGAGGCCAGGTGCGCCGGGAAGGTGAGCCTTAATGGTGCGCGGGTGCTTTCTGCAGTCACGATACCGGTATCGAGCAGGCCCCTACTGACCCGCCGCGCCTGACGCTCGCTCACGCCGGCAATGTCCACGACCTCGCCACGGGGAAGCTCGCCGCGATAGAGCGCGGCCTCGAGCACTCGATCCGAGCGCGGCGCCAAACGACCACGCTCGATTTCATCCCTGGCCCAGCGCACCACTCGATCAGTAAGCGCGGCAGGCTCAACCAGTCTCTCCATGAAATCCACCTGATCGAGGCACACGTTCAGGAAGAATCCAACGAATTCGGCCAATGCCTCCTCGCTCAGGTGGCCGCGGCCGTCGAGATCGTTGCGCCGTTCGAGATCGCACGCCATCAGTCTGGCCTTGTATTCGCCCTCGTTGCGGGCAAGGCCACGAGCAACCGACCATATCGCACCAGTTTCCAGCCGATCCAGCAGTAGCGCGTAGGACATGAGATGGGCCACCCGCCCGTTGCCGTCCAAGAAGGGATGGAGCCACAACAGCCGATGGTGGGCGCAGGCCGCAGCCAACACTCCCTCAGTACGTCCGACTTGCCCGTAGACCTGTTCGAAACGCGTCAGGAACCGGGGCAACGAACCGGGGCTAATGGGAACGTGACGGCCTACCTGCACATCGTGTTGCCGCAGATTACCCGGGACAACGGGCAGGGGCTTGCCGGTCTGGGGGTGTTCCACCACCAGCAGGCTCTTCGGAAGATGCTCGCAAAATCGCCGGTGCAACTCACGCAGCCCCTCAACGCATGCGGCACGATCCGCCAGACCACCGTTATCGATCCATTGCTGGGCCGCGATATGCGACTTGGCCTCGAGCTGAAGATCACGCTGACGCGGATCAACGCTGAAATCATCGTTCAGAGCGCGCTCGATCGCTACCGGGTGGGTATCGTGGCCCTCGATAAGGTTGCTGTAATAGCAGTTCATCGAGCGGACCAACCCGGCCAGCGCGCGCACCAGCCCGCCGGGCAAACGATGGCGCAGCCTGGAGGAGCGCGCCGTCAGCCCCATGACCTGATCAACCAGATCGGGCCGGTGTCGCGAGCCCTCCGCGATGAGCAGCGGCTCCATCAATGAGACAGACTCCCCACGGTCATTGGCCGCGTTCATGTCCGCATTGGTGGCCGGTTTATCGCTCATGGCAGGGCCAACAATATCATCAACTTGGAAAAATAACCGGGTATGAAAGGCCGGTTTAACGGCCGGTTCACTGGCCACAGCCGGGAGGCTACGAGTTTGGCGAGCGAGGCGGAGTCTGCCTCAGCGACGTGCAACCTGGGCGGCCGGATCAACCGGCTTACAGCACATCGCGATTCGCCGGCCGAAGCTCGGCCAAAGTAGCCTCGGTAGCGACCGGTTCAACTTCCCAGCCGTTGCTCATCGAATCCCAATCCGCCTCATCCGGCACGTACTCCGGTATCAGCTCAGCCAGCAGATATCTGAGCCCCGAGATATCAAGCCTTTCCACCCCGGATTGCACGGCGTCCAACCAGCGATGAAGCTGTTCCGAGTCCACACAGGATTCGTCGGCGCATCCGATTTTCGGGTGCTCGGTATCCCGCTTCTTTTCGCCGATCAGCAGCTCTTCATACAGCTTCTCGCCCGGGCGCAGCCCGGAGTACACGATCTCGATATCGCCCGGCACCTGAGCATCCCACTTCACCCGAAAGCCAGCAAGTCGAATCATACGAGTGGCCAGATCCACGATCTTGATCGGCTCTCCCATATCAAGCAGAAAGACCTCGCCGCCCCGCGCCATGCTGCCGGCCTGCAGCACGAGCTGAACCGCCTCCGGAATGGTCATGAAATACCGCGTGATCTCCGGATGCGTGACGGTCACGGGGCCGCCGTTCTCGATCTGTTCACGAAAATGCGGCACCACGGATCCGGACGACCCCAGCACGTTGCCGAAACGCACCATCGAAAAAACAGCCCCCGGACCACTGCGCCCCGCCCCCTCAGGCGCCGTTCGGCGCGCGAAATCCTGGATGATCATCTCCGCGGCACGCTTGGTCGCCCCCATGACATTGGTTGGGCGAACCGCCTTGTCGGTGGAAATCAGAACGAAGCGCTCGACCCCTGCTTCCAGCGCCGCGTTCGCGGCGATCCACGTACCCAGCACATTGTTGCGTATGCCCCCGCGGACATTGTGCTCCACCAACGGAACATGCTTGTACGCGGCCGCGTGATACAGCGTGTGAACCCCATGCTGACGCAGGCAGGCTTCAACCAGCGATTCGTCGAGCACGTCACCCAGAACCGAGGTCACCGGGAACGCCCCGTGCTCCGACTGCAGGCCGCGCACATCTTGCTCAATGTGAAAGAGCGCCGCCTCGTTGATCTCGAACAGGATCAGGCCGGCGGGGTGTAGCGCCACAATCTGGCGGCAGAGCTCGCTGCCAATCGAGCCGCCGGCGCCGGTCACCATCACGACCCGGCCCTGAATCGATGCACGCAGCAATGCCGGCTGCGCGGGCACGGGATCCCGGCCCAGCAAGTCCTCGACACGCATATCGCGCATCTGACCGATTGGCGCGGTTCCGGACAGGATTTCCGGCAACGAAGGCACCGTCTTCACAGCCACCGGGAGTGGTTCCAGCGCCGCAATAATCGCCTGCTTTCGGCGCCGCGTCGCCGAGGGCAGCGCAAGAAGCACGATTTCCACCCGCAGCCGCTCGACCAGGCGCGGGAGATCCGTCACGCCATATACCGCCCACTCCGCCAAGCGCGTTCCCACGCGGCCCTCGGCGTCGTCAACAAAACCCACCACCCGACAGGTCGGATCGGACGACAACCCCTGAGCCGCCTGCACACCAGCAGACCCGGCGCCGTAAATCAGAACATTGGAGGCGTGCCGATCACTGACGGGACTCAGGAAGGTACGCGCAGCCAGGCGCATGCCGCCCAATGCAAGCGTCAGGGTCATGGCAAAACCAACGAAGACTTGCCATGGCAGCGCCATGAATGGTGCCAATGCCACCAGTATCGCGAGAGACCCGGCAGTTGCCACCGAAACCAACGCGATGCGCAGCGCAATCTGGGCGGCAATATGCCGCACGACGGTCCGGTAGATGCACCCCCCCCACCCCAGCGCGGGCGTCAGGGCAGCCGCAAGCAGCGCAAGCGGCAGAACTACGTCAACCGCAAAGGCCTGGCCGCCATAGAGCGCCACCGCCAGCACCATGGCCGCTGATGCCGCGCCAGCATCCGCAGCCATAAGGAACAGGCGCTTCTGCCATCGCGACCAACCAACCAGCCGTTCTCGCAAAGCGGCTGCCGACTTTCTCACTAAATGCCACCCCGTCGTCATCGGCAAAACGGCGCATTAACCCCACCCAGCCATACCCTGGATTGTCTCCAGGGTAGCCGGCAGAGCTTCCTCCCCCCCCCCATGGTCCAGGCCAGTATAATTGAAAAAGGCTGCTCTGACTTTGCGCCACGGCCATGAGTCATGGCTGACAGTGCACCGGACCTCGGCAAGATGGCGAATTAGCGAGCAGTCATGCGCGGTTATCCGCGCGCCCGTTCCATAATGCGGACAAGCGCCGAAAAGGTTGCATCCATTGCTTCGGCCGTCAACGTGGGATGCACCAGAAACATCAGGCTGGTTTCCCCCAATTCCCGGGCAACGGGCAGACGCTCCGCGGGCCGCCAGCCGGTACCGTCGAAGGCCTTTTCGCGGTATACCTCCGAACATGAGCCGGACATACAGGGCACACCCAGGGCGTTGACTTCCGCCATGATTCGGTCCCGATCCCATCCCTCGGCCAACTGCTCCGGTTCCACGAACACATAGCACTTATAGGCCCCGTGTTCGGCCCAGTCCGGCATTCCCGGCACGCGCAGGCCAGGCAACTCCCGCGCGCAGTCCCAGATGCGATTTGCGTTCGTCAGCCGCGCCGCGTGCCAGGCCGGCATCCGCCCGAGCTGAACCCGACCGATGGCGGCCTGCATCTCGGTCATCCGCCAATTGGTGCCGAAGCTTTCATGCAACCAGCGGAAACCCGGCGGATGCTCACGCTGATAAACGGCGTCCCAACTCTTGCCATGGTCCTTGTAGCTCCACATGCGCGACCATAGTCCGCGGTCATTGGTGGTCACCATGCCACCCTCGCCGCCCGTAGTGATGATCTTGTCCTGGCAGAACGACCAGCAGCCCACATCGCCGATGCTGCCCACCGAGCGCCCCTTGTATCGCGCCCCATGCGCCTGCGCGCAATCCTCAATAACGGCCAGCCCATGCTCACGCGCCAACGTCATGATCGGGTCCATATCGCAGGGCATGCCGGCCAGATGCACGCAGATGACCGCCTTCGTGCGGGGGCTCAGCTTGGCCGCAATACTGTCGGCGGTAAGATTCTGCGTGTCGCGATCCACGTCAGCGAACACCGGCACCGCCCCCGCCGTTACCACGCAGGACACGGACGCCAGGAAGGTCCGTGGCGTAACGATGACTTCATCACCCGGCCCCACGTCCAGCACCTTCAGCGCAACATCCAGCGCTACCGTGCCATTGGCCAGCGCCACTGCATACTCGGTGCCCGCAAAGCCGGCAAAGGCGCACTCGAAATCGCGCCCCTGCTGCCCGGTCCAGTAGTTCACGCGGTTGGACAACAGCACGGTAGAGACGGCGTCGGCTTCTTCCTGCGTAAACGATGGCCACGGCGAGAATACCGGCTGGCTCATTCCAGAATCTCCTGCAACAAAGGCGGCCACGGCCACTCAAAAGGGGGTAATCCCCCCATTCTTAGCGCTGCTCAAAAGTGGAGCTAAGCGGCCATCAGTTTCTGCATTGGGGTGATGCCGCCGAGGGCCATATTGGGTCGTTCGTGGTTGTAGGTCCATAGCCACCGGGTGGCGGCGTCCTGCACCTGGCTGATGGAGTCGAAAAGGTACTGGCTCAGCCAGTCATAGCGCACGGTCCGGTTGTAGCGTTCGACATAGGCGTTCTGCTGCGGCTTGCCGGGCTGGATGTACTCCAGGCGGATACCCTGCTGTTTCATCCAGGTCACCAGCTCG
>NZ_JAVRIB010000008.1:0-171919 GCF_031846275.1 Spectribacter hydrogenoxidans | reverse complement strand
CAGAGCATCGATCAATATTGTATTCAACAAAAACATCCTTACTGCACGGCACACCGACGGGTCCACATCAGTCAACCCCTTTCTTGATTATCTACCTAGTTCAGCCAAGCTCACGGCATCGCCCGCTGGGTATCGATACTACGGCCATGACCCCCGAGTAGTTTTGCCATGGAGATCATGCAGCTACAGATGCAGCCGGACTTGTCGATGGCGGCGTTCATGCGGCGCCACGCTACCGAGTCCCAGTGCTAGCAGGTACCTGCTGCTGGAGCTGCGCTGGCCGAAAGGTGCTGGCTGCCCAGGCTACCGCTGCCGGCCACACATACCGAGCAGGTCACGATTGTTGTTCAGTATCGACGCTACCGGCACCAGACGACGATGGCCGCGGGCACAATCATCGACTCAACCACGCTGCTGAACCTCCCCGGTTATCCTGGAGCCTCGTAAGCTTGAGTCACACCGCCACTGCGGACTCGTCGAGTTGGTCGTAGTAGACGCTCACGCTGGTGTTGAGGCTGAGTTGCTCATGGCAAGCCATCTCTTTGCTCTGATCGCAAGTCGGGGATAACCGTCGCTGAACATCGATGCACTTGAGCATCCGTGAAAAGCCGGCCATCGTCATCTCGGCATTGGCGTTATCGACCTCGGCCAGGCTGACCGAACAAGGTAGCGCGCTCGACCAACGCATCCAACACTAAGGCATTACGTGCCCCTTTGTTCAGATCGCCTTCCCAGTGGCCCGGGATCATCCTCACCCGCTCGTCGACTTCAGGCGGACAGATATTCGAGGTTATATTTCCTCTCATCGAATGTTGCACTTTACGGTGGAGATCACGCCAGCTAACACCTCAAAATGCTGTCAGATACAGAAGTAACAATCCCAACAGGCCTACACTTGCATGCATGCCTACGAATTTCATAGGCAACCGGTCTTTGAAAATGAAACGAAAAAGCAACCCGCCGCCTATAAAACCGGCCGCCAGAACACCAAAAGCGGTCCAAGCCAGAGTGCTCGCGTCCGTGGTCAAATTCGCCAAGAGAAGCAATGCCAAGGCAAGAAATGCAGCCAAGCCGTGGCTACGACCCATGATGGCCGGCCGCCTTACCCGCAAGGCGGCTAAAATAGCCATCGCAGCCCCAACGATGGCGATAGCAACAAAAATAAAAAATGTGAACTGGACGAGTGTCATGTCATACCCCTGTTGATTGCTATTGCCTCAAGCAAGTTCTGCGATCCTTTCTCGGTGTGCGCCGAGGCAAGCTCAAAGCTTAGCGTTTCGTACCGAATATCATGGCCGACCATGAGCAACCGAAGCCATGCCATAGGCTCATGCGGATCGGACTCTCGCTGCTGGTGGATCGATAGCCCTGGGGATGGCATAACCGCGAACTTAATCTGCTAGCTGGCGGCGCCGACAACACGAACACGGTTGATGTATTTCGCGCTCGACAAGTCCTGACCGTGTTGCTGGAAAGCCCAGCATCGCGCGCTGCCGTGTGTGGCGACACAAATAAGCGAAGCTGATACTGGCGATGCCACGATTAGTTGGGGACCAACCAATCCGTATACCCCAAAATCCTCATAATCATTCTCTAGCCTTCAAATTGGCGCTCTCGCGTATAGCGGTGCTGACTCAGAATCAAGGCCATTTCACCGTCCACGGAAGGTTTCCACACCTTCCGAAAGGCATGTTTTTTGAATAGAGCAATTTGCGACGTCCCGCCCCAGGGAAGCCCACTCATAGGTCAGGAATGTCCACTACGCCCGGGGAAAGCCAGGCATCATCAAGCCACCGTTTAGACCGATGTCATATTGGAAGTGACTCGGAGTAGACTGGGAGGTCCATACACTGGCACGCTGCATATACAGATTTTCATGCATCCGTCCAAGCACAGTCCTCTCCGACTGGTAGTGACAATGGCTAGGATTCCGTCCACCCAACCCGGCAGCCCCTGGGAGATTCCCCGGCGTCACCTGACGCTTCCCAGCAAGCTCTGCAACAAGGAAAAGGCCGTGGTTGCCGTCACCGCCCCGCCGGGGTACGGGAAGTCAACGCTGCTTTCGCAATGGCAGCGCCAGGGTCATGGAAAGGAATATCGGGCTATTTCCCTCACGGCGCACCGGGACGATCACGAAGGGGACAAACTGATCATCGACCTCGCCGAGGCGATTGCGCGCCTGGACAAGACGAGCAGTGAGTCACTACTAGATAACTACGGACAAAAAGGCAGGCTGGCCCTGATCAGATCGTTGCTGGCGGAGTTCGGCTCCGACGGCCCCCGCGCCGCGCTGTTCATCGATGACGTACATGAATTCCTCGGGCGCCCCGCGGAGATGGTGCTGCGACTGCTGATCCGCCATCAACCGAAACGGCTACTGCTGGTATTCAGCGGGAGAGCGATTCCGGAGGCGGCGGTAAGTCAGCCCCTGCTGGAAGGGCGTCTATGGAAGTTCACCGGGAAGGATCTTGCGCTCACTGTTGACGAGATCACCGAGGTGCTACGGCAGCACTCGATCGTTCCCCGGGAAACGCTCGTGCAGGAGTTAACCGAGCGCACCCAAGGCTGGCCCGCAGTCATCAGGCTGATCGCCCTGACGCTGGAACAGGATGAAAAAGCACAAGATAGTTTCGTACGGCGACTCCGTAAAGCCGAAGCTCCGCAGGCACTTACAAACTACCTGAACGAGGTTCTGCTATCACAACAGTCCGAGCGCCTGAACCGTTTCTTGTTACGGATTTCGCTTCTTCGTCGGTTCTCCGCATCGACCGCGGCAGTGGTCACCGGCCTGAAGGGAGTAGAGGGGCTGATCGATGAACTGGAACACCGCGCCTTTCCTATCACTCGCAGCGGCACGATAGAGCCCACATACCAGATACACCCGCTGGTGCGCGAATTCCTCCTATCGCGCCTGCACCGCACGCGCCACACCCTCAACGAGGTCTGCGAGCGTGCCAGGGACTGCTTGATCGCGCACGACGAGATCGAAACCGCGATAGAAGTCTGCCTCGACGCAGAAAATCTGGACAGCGCGGCACAGTTGATCAACGAGCATGCGAGCCGTATCGCCCAGCAGTACGGGCGCCACACTACGTATCTCTATTGGATCAACAAGCTGCCCAAAAGCCTGCTCGTAAAGCGGCCGGAGATTCGTGTCAAACAGGCATGGTCCCTGGACTTCCTGCGACGCCACGAAGAAGCGGAGGCAATTCGCAGTACCCTCGAACAGGAATACCTACAGAGCAACGGCCGAGATGTGGACGACCACGATTGTTCGACGGCATTCCAGCTTGAACTCCAACAGGCCATCGAACTTCAGCGCTGCGTCGAAGCCGGCCTGCGCGATCAGGCAATAGCGAGTACGTCGCAGGCCAGGCGATGGCTATCCCGCTGGCCAGACGGACACCCATTCGACCGGGCAATAGCACATGCGGTCCTTGCCTTCTGCGTTAAGGCCCTGAGCGATTTTACCGAGGGGCTGGAGCACGCCCGAACCACACAGGCCCTTTCGCGGCAGTGCGATTCCCCCTACCCACTGGTTTGGGGGAGCATGCTCGCGGTATCAAACCTGATCAAGCAGGGGCTTTTCCGCCAGGCCCTGTACGAATGCCAGGAGTGCCTGTCGGAGCTGGAGCCAAGGCTGGGCGACCATGCCGCGGTCATGATGTTGCATACGATGCGAGCTGGCCTTCTGTACGAATTCAACCGGCTCTCCGAGGCGGGTGAAGCATTGGGCCGCGGCCTGACAGCGATGGTCGAGCAAAGCTCGGTGGATCCGATGATCATTGGATACGTAACCCTCGCCCGACTACAGAACGCCCAGGGACAGCAACTCGCGGCACTGGATACACTTGCCGAAGGCGAGGCACTGGGCCGCTCCCAAAGGCTGCCCCGCTTGGCGATCTCCCTCGCTGCCGAACGACTCGTCATACTCCTGCGCCACGGTGAGCTTGCCCAGGTAGAACAGCTCTGGGGGGAGTTAAACCGGTTTTTCTCAAACAATGTGGAATTCGAAAGGACTCTTCAAGACAAGGCCTACCGCATCCAGGCACGGATCGCACTCCTAAAGGGACAATTCTCGGAAGCTTGTGAGCTTCTGGCACCGGCATTACGGCATGCGAAACGGACGGGGCAGAAAAAAAAGCAGGTCGAGCTATTGTTGCTGCAAGCCCTAGCACTGCACGACGGTGGTGAGAACCGCAAGGCCATGAGCATTTTCGACGATGCCATCAATCTGTCCATTCCCGAAGGCTATATTCGAGTGTTCGCGGATGAAGGTGAACCCATGCGAGGGCTTCTGGAAACATACCGCCGAACCCCTGACTACTCGGATCACAGCCCCTTAACTGCAACATTTATCGACAAGCTGTTCGAATCTCTAAGCCTCGACGGCGGGAAACTAGATCCTAGGGCGGCCTCCGGTTCCACTGAGCAGGAGCCGTTGATCGAGCCGCTTACCTCGCGTGAGGTGCAGATTCTACAAAAGATGCAGTCGGGGCTATCTAACCGTGAACTTGCCGATACGCTGTTCATCACCGAAGGCACGCTCAAATGGCACCTTCGAAACATCTATGGAAAGCTGGGAGTGAGCAACCGGCTGGCCGCGGTGGCGCAGGCTAACGAGCTGAATCTGCTTGCCTCCTGACGACCGTAAGCGTCCCGTCAAGCGCACAGTTAAAATGCACAGCTTCTGGGGTGAATCGCCTCGTACTCTTGGGGTGCTAATTGTCCAGCGAGCTATATGGGCATTGTTCGTTGTAGTCAAGTTGCCAGCAGGGACGGCTTCACGCATATAGTCGAGCGTGGTGTTCGACCGCGCTCACACGGACCGTTGGAGCCCTACTCGAACGCTAGAAGCCGTTGATCACTTTTGGAGGCCGGCGAACTGGTTACGGAGAATGCGAGTCACAGACATATCACACCACTTTTCAGGGTCACACGTGCCGATCACCGGGCGTTCGCTCAAATCGCAACCTACGGAAATATAGCCTTACGGTTTTTCGTTTTCACGATATGTTACTTATTGATTTGGTGGGGCTAGCAGGATTCGAACCTGCGACCTACGGCTTAGGAGGCCGTCGCTCTATCCAACTGAGCTATAGCCCCAGGACGGGTCTATCGTAACCAATGACCAGCGGCTTAGCAGGCGGCTGCTCTACCCGACTGAGCTATAGCCCCGGCAGCGGCTACGTATCCTAGCAGCAGCCGCACCGCATTCCGATCAAACTGGTGCCTTATAGCCTCATCACGTCAGGCCTGCGTCAGCGGCCCGGTGCGATCATATCGGGCAAGCCATCCGCCAGATCGCTCATCGTTGAACCGCAGGTCATGTCAGTCAGCAGCGGGGTGACCGAAATGGCGTTTTCGGCTACCACGGCTAGGTCCGTGCCGGATTGATCCGGAGCGGGGCCGTAATCAAGGCAGATCCACCAATAAGGCACGTCGCGGCCATCGATACGGCGCTCCGGCACGAATGATGCCGCGGCCCGCTGGCCCTGCCGTGCCGCACGCAGACCGGTGACAGACTCCGGCCCGCAATCAGGAAAGTTGACGTTGTAATAAATACCCGTCGGCCAATCCCGGGCCAGCAGGGTTTCCAGCATCGGCACCGTAAAGCGCTCCGCGGTGGCCCAGGGCACGTCCTGACCGAAGGTGAATATCTGGCTCAGGGCGACGGCCGGAATGCCGCAGAGGGTGGCTTCCAGGGCCGCGGACGTGGTGCCGGAATAGGTCACGTCGTCGCCCAGATTGGCGCCGCGATTGATGCCGGACACCACCAGGGTGGGCGGGTCATCCTTCATAAAGTGCCGTCGCGCCAGAATCACGCAGTCGGTCGGCGTACCCTGGATGGCAATGCGCCGGGGCGCCACTTCGCTGGCGCGGATCGGCACCGTCACCGAAATGGCGTGAGCTGAGCCGGAGCGCTCGCTGTCCGGCGCGATCACCCATAGTTCGCCGCACACGGGTTCGAGTAGCCGGGTCAGCAGCTGCATGCCGGGCGCGTTGATGCCGTCATCATTGACCAGCAGCACCCGTTCCTGGGCAAGTCGGGACACGGCGTTTCCTCGTGCCGGGTCGACGGTCAACCACATCGCGGTGGCGCCGCCGAGCGTTGATCGGGTTGCGTAAGGTTACACAATATTGTACTACAATCGATGACGAAACCGATCGGCGGCCAGCGGCGTGACAACGCACCCGGTCGAGACCACCGACAGACAATACAATAATCGGGCAACCGGCCAGATGGAGGAGACCATGGCACGTTTACCCCTAGACGCCGACAAGTTCGGCGATCAGACACCTTCGGCCGTGGCCGATGCGTTTCACGGCGCGATCCATGACCTGATCCGCGAACGGCTTGATGCCAACGGCGGCGACTGGACAACCCTGGTGACGGGCGATGCGGCCTCCACATATGGCGCCGAGGATTTCCGCGCGGTGGAACAGCAGCTGCTGGACACCGGCCACCGGTTCGACTGGTCGGCAGCGATCTCGCCCCAGGAACGCCCGGACGCCTACCAGCCAGCCGCCGGCGTGACCGACGATGATCTCAAAACCTTCTGCTTCCAGCACCCCGATGCCCCGACCGGCGAACCCGAGGCCGATGGCCGCGAACAGCGCGGTTGCGGTGACAACGTGGTCAAGTACGGCGACAACCTCACCGGCACGGCCCGTTACGTACGCTCGAGCGCCCGGGTGCTGCAGTGGCTGACCGACGGCGTGCCGAACAATACCGTGGCGGTAATCGACGATTCGGGGGGCACGCTCACCGCCCCCATCCTGGAACAGTTCGCCGGCGTGATCTGCGCGGGCGGCACGGTGCGCTCCCATCTGGGCATTCTCACCCGCGAGTACGGCATTCCCTGTCTGATGAATGCCAAGGTGGACGGCATCATGGAGGGCGACACCGTGGAGATCGAGGTCTCGGCCAAGGCCAAGACTGCCGACGACTACCAGAGCGGGCGGGAAGTCACCGCCCGCGTCTGGCGGCTGAACCAGTAAGGAGCACGCGCGATGTCCCGAATCGAGCTCGACTACCCGCAGCTGCTGGAGACCAACAACCTCCTGCAGATCAACGGGGACGAAACCTACTGGCTGTGCGTGACCCGCACGGTGCAGGAATCCAAGCTGTTCCCGGTGCCGGCCTATATGCTGCTTTCCTACGCCATGGCCTTCTACCGCTACCCCTCGCTGCTGGCCAAGATCGAGCGCCACATGAAGGCGGAGGAGATCGGCGACCGCATGCGCAATATGGGCATTCGCTGCCAGGCGGTAGCCATGTGGGGGCTACCCTGCTTCTATCTGCTGGGGCGGGAATGGATGATCAACATGGGGGTGATCCGGCCCCAGGATGCTGCCGAGGACGTGTCTTACGTGCTCGATTTCTGGAAGCGGTTCCAGCTGTCCTGGCGACGCAACCACGGGCACCTGACTGCCGCCCAGGCCGGCCACCGGGCGCAGATCCTGCCCGAGCGGCAACTACAGGTCTTCCACGCCGATCTCTACGACTGCGCCGAGGACGACGAACTGCACGAAGCCGCCCACACGTTCGTGGCATCGGCCTCGCAGTACGCATTCCTGATCGCCTGTGAGTCCCGCATCAGCCTGCACAACCACGGCCCATACAACCTCGGCGAAAAGGACGGCAAGAAGCGCGAACTGCTCGTGCGCGATTTCATGGACCTGGCCGAATGCGACCTGCCCTGGCTGGACGGCGTGGCCGCCGACGTGCCCTACAATAACCTGACCGTGACCATGGCCGTGCAGGATTGCCACTTCAATATTCTGGACGACTGGGGCAGCTTCGAATCCGAACCGGAATTCCGGTCGCACCACCTGTGCGGCGTGGGTTTGTATACCTCCGATTCGCTCACCGACGGCTACGTCCCAGTCGGCATGGGCAGCGCCGAGGAACTCACTGCCACCTTCCGCGAACTCAACGACAAAGTGAAGGAAGCCACCGCCAACCTGTGGAAGCGATTTGCCGGCTACTCCCGCGACCAGATGCTGGATGCCGGGGCGATGACCTACTACGGCATCATCAAGGATCTTGCCCATGTCGCCGGCTGTTACGACCCGGATGACTGGATGAAGGTGGATGAGCGTGCCGAGCGTTTCCGGCCGCTGCTCAACGATGAGTACAGCCGGGACATGCTCGGTACCATCTGCGTCGGCGCCGGGCCGAGCCATCAGTTCAACGAGTACACGATGATGCAGCACTCGGACCTGCCGCAGAAAATCTACTCGCCGATCTCCTGCCAGCAGATTCTACGCGACGGGGATTACGTGCCCAGCGTCGGCGATATCTCGGCGGGCGTGACCTATCTGGACCCGAAGCAGGACCGCTATCAAACCAGTGCCGGGGTCATCGGCTACGAGGAATACAACCGCCGCGCCCGCGAGAATACCCCGCCCAGCTGCGCCGAGGAGTTCCGCTTCATGGACGAGACCTGGGTGAAATACAACCACCAGTCGGAAGCGGTGGAACGACTCTACAAGCTGCAGCAGAAAGGCTCGCGCAACCTCCAGGAGAAGGGCGCCGGACTCAGGCGGGATGATGTCGAGAAACTGCGCGACCGTTAAGAAAGGCAGTAACCGCAGATTACGCAGATTACGCAGATTTTCACAGATTCTCTCGAGAAGGGTTTATCCACAGATGCACCCCGATAAAGGCAGATTCATTAAGAAACCTCTCTTCGGATCATCTTCGTTGTTCCGGTTCTGGCCGCGGAAGATTTTCCATCCTTCCTATTCATAAATCTGCGCAATCTGCGAAATCTGCGGTTCCTTCTTCATTTAGCGGTTTCCTTCTTCCTTGAGTGCATCCTGAAATGACGCCAACCGCCAACGCCATGCAGATCGGCAGTCTGATCCGCCGCGCCGCGCAGCAGTTCGGGGAGGCGCCCTGTCTGACCGAGGGCGAACGCACCATCAGCTTCGCCGAGTTCGACGCCGCCACCGACCGCCTGGGCAACGCACTGCTGACGCTCGGCCTGTCGCCGAGCGAACGCGTCGGCGTGCTGATGCCCAACGGCATCGACTGTCTGATCGCCTACTACGCGCTGGCCAAGTCCGGACTGGTCCGGGTGGGCCTGAACACGCGCGAGACGCTCGACGATCATCGCTACAAGCTTGAAGAAAGCGGCAGTCGGGGCATCATCCATGCCGGCATCGACGGACTGGATGCCGAGATCAACATCGAGCCGAACCAGCTGACACAAATGATTGCCGAAGGCGACCGGACCCCGTGTGCCGTGGACCGCCCGCTGGACGCGCCCTACCGCCTGGGCTTCACCGGCGGCACCACCGGCAAGCCCAAGGGCGTGACGCTGACGACAGGCGGCGAACTGTGGGAGATCTCGTCGTTTCTGTCGGACCTGATGCCTGACATGCGTGAAGGCGATACCTTCCTCCACGCGGCCCCCATCGCCCATGCCTCCGGGGCGTTCTTCCTGCCGGCCATCGTGCGCGGGGTGCATTCGCTGATCATGCCGAAATTCGATGCGCAGGCGTTCGTCGAACTGGGCCATGCCAGTGGCGCCACCCTGACGTTCCTGGTGCCGACCATGCTGGCGATGATTCTGGAAGCTCCCGGGGTCGACGGCGCGGATCTCCGGTTTCGCCGCATCGCTTACGGTGCCTCGCCAATCGCCCCGCGGCTGCTGGAACGCGGCGAGACTCGCTTCGGCCGGGTTTTCGCCCAGGTCTACGGGCAGGCCGAATCACCCATGGTCATCAGCTGCCTGAAACCGGAGGATCACGACCGCATCGGCTCCTGCGGTCGGCCGTTCCCCTGCGCCGACGTGGCGGTGTTCGACGACGACGACAATCCCCTGCCCCCCGGCGAGATCGGTGAAATCGTCACCCGCGGCCCGCAGACCATGGCCTATTACTGGAATCGCCCCGAGGCCACCGACAAGGCGTTCCGAAATGGGTGGCTGCACACCGGCGACATTGGCTCCATGGACGAGGACGGCTTCTTCTACATCCTCGATCGCAAGAACGACATGCTCATTTCCGGTGGCTTCAACATCTATCCCCGCGAGGTGGAGGATGTGCTGCTGGCCTTCGAGGGAGTCGTGGAAGCCGCGGTCGTGGGCCTGCCGGACGAAAAATGGGGCGATCTCGTGCACGCCGTGGTCGCCGGCCGACCGGATCTGGACACCGATGCCCTGCTCGCCCATGCGAAGGAACATCTGGCCAACTTCAAGCGCCCCAAGGGCATCGACGTCTGGCCGGAGCTACCCAAGAGCGGCGCCAACAAGATCCTGCGTCGCGAAGTCCGCGAACGCCTGATCGCCGAAAGAGAGGAATAAAACCCCATGCAAGCCAAGCATCTGGTGCTGCACGGCATCGCCATCAAGAAGCACGCCACCGTGGACGAGGTGGCCGGCATCACCGGCCTGGACCGGGACGCCGTGCAGCAGATTGTCGACGACGCCGTCGCCGCCGGCCGCGTCCAGCAGGCCGGCGACAAGGTGATGCTGGCGCCGGCCGCCCAGATGGCGCTGAACGGCGAATACCGCAAAGCCTTTAGTGGCCTGCGTGAGGATGACGGCTTCCTGGCCGCCTACCAGGATTTCGAGAAGATCAATGTCGATCTGAAACAGGTCATCACCGAATGGCAGACCATGACGGTGGGCGGCGAGCAGGTCCCCAATGATCATTCCGATTCCGCGTATGACGACGCGGTCATCGACAGGCTCGGGGACGTGCACGAGCGGGTGGAAGGCGTGCTCGACCGGCTGGCAGCCAAGCTCCCGCGCCTGTCCCTCTACAAGGATAAGCTGCTGGCCGCGCTCGAGAAGGCCGAGGACGGCGACACCGCCTGGGTCAGCGACGCGCGCACCGAGAGCTACCACACCGTGTGGTTCGAGCTGCACGAGGATCTCCTGCGCATCACCGGCAACCAGCGTTCGGAATGAGCGAGCCCCGCTGGACAGTCATCCTAGACGGCAGCGCCCCGCCGCCGCGCGAACGCATCGGCGGCAAGGCCTGGTCTATCGCGCGCATGCGCTCGCTGGATCTGCCGGTGCCGCCGGCATTCGTGGTGACCACCGAGGCCTGCGCCGCCTATCAGGCCCAAGGCGACCTGCCACCCGGCCTGACGGACGAGCTGGCCGCGGGCGTGGCCTGGCTTGAAGAATGCACCGACCGAACCTTCGGATCCGGGCCCTCGCCGCTGCTGATCTCGGTACGTTCCGGTGCGGCGATTTCCATGCCCGGGATGATGGACACCATCCTCAACCTCGGGATCAACGAAACCACCATGGCCGCGCTGGCCGCCGAAGCCGGCGACGAGCGTTTCGCCCGCGACACCTACCGGCGGTTTCACGAACTCTACGCGGGCATCGTGCTCAAGCTGCCCGACCCGGATCTCGATCCCGACAGCGAACCGGCCGCGTGGCGCGCCTCGATCGAGCAATCCACGCCGCAGGGCGTGCCGCAGGACGTGCACGAGCAGCTTGCCGCAGCCGTGCGCGCGGTGTTCGATTCCTGGCAATCACGCCGGGCCAAACGCTATCGCAAGCACCATGGCATTCCGGACGATCTGGGAACGGCGGTGACGGTTCAGGCCATGGTGTTCGGCAATCTCGACGACACCAGCGGCACCGGCGTGCTGTTCACCCGCGACCCGTTAACCGGGGAGCGCAAGCCCTACGGCGAGTATCTCGCCCGGGCCCAGGGCGAGGATGTGGTCTCCGGCCGGTTCACCCCGCAGCGCATCGAGGAACTGGCGACGGCGTTGCCCGCGATCCATGACCAGCTGATGCAGGCCGGCGACACGCTGGAGGCCGAGAACGGGGACATCCAGGACATCGAATTCACGGTGCAGCACGGCACGCTTTACCTACTGCAATCGCGGACCGCCAAGCGGGCGCCGGCGGCGGCCGTGCGTGCCGCGGTGGAAATGGCGGTCGAGGGTCGCATCAACCGCCAGCAGGTCCTCGAGCGGGTTACGGCGTCCCAGGCCCGCAGTCTGCTCAAACCGCATCTGGCCGAGGGCGTGGCCGATCGCGCGGAGACGCTTGCCACCGGCCAGGGCGCCTCGCCAGGCGTTGGCGTGGGCATCGTGGTGACCGATTCCGACGAGGCCGAACGGCGACATGCAGCCGGCGAGGCGGTGGTACTGGCCCGCGCCACCACCAGTCCCGACGATGTTCACGGCATGCTCTCGGCCACCGCGGTTGTCACGGAACAGGGCGGCTCCACCTCGCACGCGGCAGTGGTCGGGCGTTCACTGGGCCTGCCCTGCGTCGTCGGCTGCGGGGACGTCAGCGTCACCGCCCTGGCCGGCCGAACGGTAACCGTGGACGGAACGGCGGGGGCAATCTACGCCGGCGCGCTGGACGTGGTGATCCCCGACGAACGGGCCGACAAACGTCTGGCCCAATTGCTGACCTGGGCGGCCGAGGCCAGCCCGCTGGCCGTCTACCGCCCCGAGGATGCGCCGGCGGAAAGCCATATCCTGGACCTTGACCGGATCGAAGGCGGCGAGGATCCCGAACGCCTGGCTGGCCTGCTGACCGGTCATACCGCGGCGCGCGGCGGCGCCATTGCCAGCGACGAAGGCGTGGCCGCGGCGGTGGCCGCCGGCCTGACATTCATCGTCGCCGAACCCACCCTGCCCCCGTTGCTGGCGGCAATCGCTGCCGGCAACGGGCCGAATGAAAGCCGGCCGACACCGGAAAGCCAGTCCCAGGGCCGGCGGTAGCCGGCCGTCCGAGACACAGCCCATGAGCAACATCCAATGACCGAGCGAGACAAACCGGCGGGCCTGACCGCCGAGGACATCAACCACCTGCTGGAGCAGTTCGAGGCCTCCGACTGGCGCGAGCTTGACCTGCGGGTGGGCGATACCCACCTGTTCGTCAGCAAGGACGGCCAGGCGCGCGGCATCGATCGGGGGCCGTCCGCGGCACCGGCCCCGCCATCCGCGGCCACGGCGTCCGCACCCGGGCAGGCGGCTGCTGCACCATCCGCACCGGCGCCACAAGCTGCCGCCGGTGATGACGGCGTTCCCGATCACTGGGTAGCCATCAAGGCGCCGAATCTGGGCACCTTCTACCGATCGCCCAAACCCGGCGCGCCGCCCTATGTGGAAGAAGGTCAGGCAATAGAGGCGGATACCGAGGTCTGTCTGATCGAAGTGATGAAGCTGTTCACTCCGGTAACCGGCGGTGTGGCCGGTACCGTGCGCCGCATCTGTGTGACTGACGGTGAGATGGTCGAGCACGACCAGCCGCTGCTCTACGTCGAGCCCGCGTAGGCGGACTCAGCACCGAGTCATGCCTATTCGTCGACTGTTCGTTGCCAACCGCGGAGAGATCGCCCTGCGCGTGATCCGCGCGGCGCAGACCCTTAACATCGAGACCGTGCTGGGCGTGTCCGCCGCCGACCGCGACGGCCTGGGCGCCGAGACAGCCGAACGGGTGGTGGTACTCGGCCCGGCGCCGGCCGGAAAGTCCTACCTTGATAGCCGGTTGGTGGTGCACGCCGCGCTGGCCACTGGTTGCGACGCCGTGCACCCCGGCTATGGCTTTCTGTCGGAACGAGCCGAGTTCGCGAGGCTGTGCGAGGACGAGGGGCTGATCTTCGTCGGCCCCCGGCCCGAAACCATCGATCAGGTGGGCGACAAGCTTCGTGCCCGCGAACTGGCACAGCGCAACGGCGTACCACTGGTGCCGGGCAGCCCGCTGCTCACCGATGCGAATGACGCCGCCGATGCCGCGGACGAGCTGGGTTACCCCGTGGTCATGAAGGCCTCGGCCGGCGGCGGCGGCAAGGGCATGTTCGTGGCCCGCAGCCGCGACGAGATCGCGGCCTCGTTCGAGCGCGCGTCTAACGAGGCCCAGGCGGCGTTCGGCGACGGCTCCCTCTACCTGGAACGCTACATCGAGACTGCCCGTCACGTGGAGGTGCAGATTCTGGGCGACGGCGAAGGCGGCGTCTGGCATTTCGGCGAACGCGACTGTTCGGTGCAGCGGCGCTACCAAAAGGTGGTGGAGGAGGCCCCCTGCGCCGCCATGCCCGACGACGTGCGCACGCAGCTGCACGCCGCCGCGGTGGATCTGGCGGCCGGCGTGCACTACCGCAACGCCGGCACGGTGGAGTTCCTGTACGACGTCGAGCGCCAGGATTTCCACTTCATCGAGGTCAACGCCCGCATCCAGGTGGAGCATCCGGTCACAGAGATGGCCACCGGCCGCGACCTGGTGGCCTGCCAGCTACGGCTGGCCGGTGGCGAGGACCTCGGCTTGTCGCAGGATGATATCCGCATCGACGGTCACGCCATCGAAGTACGCCTCAACGCCGAGGACCCGAACCAGGATTTCCGGCCCTCCCCCGGCCGGATCACCGCCTGGCGGCCGCCGACCGGCGAGCATCTCCGCCTGGACTCGCACTGCACCGCGGACAGCCTGATTCCGCCGTTCTACGACAGCATGATCGGCAAGCTGATCGTGCACGGCGACGACCGCGCGCAGGCGGTGCAACGACTGCAGTCGGCTCTGGATGACTTCGAGATCGAGGGCATCGCCACCAACCTGCCGATGCAGCGTTTCATCGCCGCACACCCGGATTTTGCCGCTAACCGCATCGACACCCGCTGGCTGGAGCAGACCGGCCTGCCGGCGTTCGCCCAAGACAAGGATTGCTGAAAGCCATGGCCCATATCGACTTTCTCGACTGCACCTTCCGCGACGGCCAGCAGAGCCTGTGGGGCATGCGCATGCAGGCCGGCATGGCGCTGCCGATCAGCCCCATCCAGGACCAGGCCGGCTTCCGCGTGATCGACCTGACCGGCTCGTCGATGTTCGAGGTGCTGATCAAATACTGCCGGGAAAATCCCTGGGAGGGCCTGGATCTGCTGGTGGAATCCATGCCGAACACGCCCATCCGCGGCGGCATGCGCGCCAACGCCTCGGTGACCTTCGGGGTCACGCCTGACGCGTTGATGGATGCCTGGATGCGCCAGCTCAACGTGCACGGCTGCCGCTCGTTCTGGATCTACGACGTGCTGTTCAACGTCGACAAGATGCACCGGCTGGCCGGAGTGGCCAAGGAGTTCGGCTCCGAGGTAGCCGGCTCGATCATGTTCACCATGAGCCCGGTGCACACCGACGAATACTACGCCGACAAGGCCGACAAGCTTTCGGCCTGCGACGACATCGACACCATCCTGCTCTACGACACCGCCGGCGTGCTTGAACGTGACCGCATGGAAACCCTGATCCCGGCGATCAAGGCCAATGCCCGCGGCAAGCCCGTCGAATTCCACTCCAACAACATTCTGGGCATGTCGGCACGAGCCTATATCGACGCCATCGAACTGGGCGTGAACATTATCCACACCGCCTCCAGGCCGCTAGCCAACGGTGCCTCGGTTCCCTCCACCGAGGTCATGGTCAAAAACGTCGAACGCATGGGGCACACCCACAACATCGACAAGTCGAAGCTGGCCCCGGTCGCCGAGCACATGGAAGCCGTGGGCAAGGCAGCCGGTTTTCCGGTGAACCAGTACTACGAGTACGATCTGCTGGCCGCCCGGCATCAGATTCCCGGCGGCATGCTTGGCACGCTCAAGGCCCAGCTGGTGCAGCACGGTCTGTCCGACCGCTTCGAGGATGTGCTGGAGGAAACCGCGATCGTGCGCCGGGAGCTGGGCTATCCCGGCATGGCCACGCCGTTCTCGCAGCTGGTGGGCACCCAGGCGGTGCTCAATCTCGTCACCGGCAAGCGCTACGGTACCGTGCCGGATGAGGTGATCCAGTATGCCGCCGGCTTCTACGGCGACCCGGTCGCACCGATCGACGAGGACGTGAAGGACCGCATTCTGAACGCCCCCCGGGCGAGGGCCGTGCTGGCCAACCCGCCCGAACAGCCCTCCATCGACGAACTGCGTCAGCGCTACGGCACCAGCAACGACGACGAACTGATCCTACGCGCCCTGGTGCCCCAGGCGGACCTCGAACGCATGTGGGCCGCCGGCCCGGTCAGGCGCGACTTCCCGCTGCTGTCCTCACCGGAACTGGCCCAGGCACAACACCTGATGAAGACGGCCCGCTCGCCGCTGGTGCAGATCCAGTCCGCGGCCATGGATCTGACGCTGCGGCGGTGAATCCGGTGTCGCCGCGCATGGTGCCCAACCTGCAATCCTCTCCCCTGACCCCTCTCCCGCACGCGGGAGAGGGGAACGCGGAATCGGCATTGTCACTCCCCTCGCCCGCGTGCGGGAGAGAGGAATCGGGCCTTTCAGCGATAGACGGTCTTTCGGTGGCCGACCGCCAGCACCAGTACCGTGATGCGTGAATCCTCGATCCGACAGATCAGTCGATACGAGCCGAGCCGATACCGCCATAGCCCCTGCATCCCGTGGCGCAGCGGCTTGCCGAAACGGCGCGGATCCTCGGCAGTGACAATACGTTCGCGTAAAAACGCCAACAAATCACGCTGGACCGGCGGATCGAGTTTCCGGAGCTCACGCCTGGCCCGGTCATCGAACTCAACGCTCCAGGTCAACCCCGCGCTCCAGGTCATCCAGACTCCAGAGCGGCGCATCGGACGCCTTCAGGCGCTCCTCGGCCAGATAGGTATCCTCGAGGTCTTCGATATGTTCGAGAATCGCTTCACGCACATAGTAGGTCTTGGTACGTCCAGTCTTCTCGGCCAGACGGATCAGGCGCTCTTCGATGTCCCTGGGCAGACGAATGGCAAGCACGGGAGGCCTCCGGCGGCGATTTGCAATACACGTATAGTCTACGCCAATCCGCAGTCCACGCCATGACCCGCCGCGCCGTCATCATCGACCTGGTCCGCACTCCCTTCGGTCGCGCTCGCCCGGACGGCGCGCTGGCGCCGATGCACCCGGTGGACCTGTACGCCCATGTGCTGGACGCGCTGGTTCAACGCAACGACTTCGACCCGGCGCTGATCGAGGACGTGATCACCGGCTGCGTGCTGCAAGTGGGCGAACAGGCGGCCAACATCGGGCGTCAGGCGGTGCTGGCCGCCGGCCTGCCGGAATCGGTGCCGGCGGTGTCGCTGGATCGCAAGTGTGGCTCCGCCCAGCAGGCGGTGGACTTCGCCGCCCAGGGCGTGATCGCCGGGGCGCATGATCTGGTGATCGCCGGCGGCGTGGAGATGATGAGCCGGGTGCCGATGAAGGCCAATCGTCTGGACCGGGACAATCTGGGCCCGCGTTTCGCGGCACGTTATCCCGACGGCCTGGTCGGCCAGGGCATCTCCGCCGAGCTGATCGCCGCACACTGGAACCTGTCGCGGGACGACATGGATGCGTACGCGCTGCGTTCGCACCAGCGGGCGGCGGCGGCCGAAGACAGCGGCTCGACGGCGCGCGACATCGCGTCGATCGATGTGGAGGGCAACACTGTCGATCGGGACGAGGGGCTGCGCCGCAACAGCACGCTGGAAAAGCTCGGCGGCCTGCCGCCGGCGTTCGAGTCCGAACGCATGCAGGCCCGCTTTCCCGGCATCAACTGGTCAGTGACCGCCGGCAACAGCAGCCAGGTGACCGACGGGGCCGGCGCGGTACTGATTGCCGAGGAGAGCACGGCCTCGCGGCTGGGCCTGACCCCGCGCGCGGCGGTCACGCATTTCGCCGTGGTCGGCGACAACCCCCTGATGATGCTGACCGGCCCGATACCGGCCACCCGCAAACTGCTGGCACGAGCCGGGCTGGCACTGGGCGCGGTCGATGCCTTCGAGGTCAACGAGGCCTTCGCCTCCGTGGTACTGGCCTGGCAGAAGGAACTGGGCGCCGACCCTGAACGCGTCAACGTGCATGGCGGCGCCATTGCCCTGGGCCATCCGGTTGGCGCATCGGGCACTCGCCTGCTGGGAAACCTGCTTCGGATCCTGGAGGAAACGAACGGCCGCTACGGCCTGCAGACCATGTGCGAATCCGGTGGCATGGCCAACGCCACCCTGATCGAACGCCTCTGAATCACGCCATCAGATTGGCGCCGCCGTTGACGTAGACCACCTGGCCCTGGATATAGGCCGCCGCATCGGAGGCCAGCCAGTGGATGAGGCTGGTGTAATCCTCATCGGTTACACCGCGCCCGCTGGGGTTGCTCGCAGCCGCATGGTCCACCAGTTGCCGCGCCTGCTCGCCGAACAGGGTGGTCACCGCCCGGGTTTCAACAATGCCGGGCGCTACCGCATTGATCCGGATGCCGCGCGGGGCGAGTTCCACCGCCAGATACCGCATCAGGCTTTCGGCCAGGGCCTTGGCCACGCCGATAGCGGCATAATTCGGAATCACCACCCGGCCACCGCGGCTGGTCAGATAGATCACGCTCGAGCCACGGCGCATGTACGGCAGTGCCGCCTGCACGAGATACATGAGACTCATGCCGTTGACCTGCACGGCGGTATTGAAGGCATCGGGGTCGACCTCCAGCACCGGGCCCGGCAGCGGGCGTACCGCGCAGTGCACCAGCTGATCCAGCGGCTCGCCGCTGCTTGCCACAGCGGCAAGCAGCGCCGCACAACCAGCCGGCGTGCCGACATCGGCGGCAATCGCTTCAGCGACCGCGCCCTGCGATTCCAGCATGGCCATCGCCGACTCGGCGGCGGCCCGATCTTCCCGGTAGTTGACGAATACCCGTCGACCCGGCGCCGCAAACGAGCGCGCCACTGCCAGCCCGATACCGCGAGTCCCGCCGGTAACGAGGACACTCATCCCGGCGTCCTGTCAGCGTTCGGCGGCCGCATAGGCTTCATCCGGCAGGGCGATCAGGCTGACCCGTCGGCGTCTGAGATGCAGGCGGGTGGCCCGCTCGGCCCGCTTGGCGTCCCCCGCCAGCACCGCATCGGCGATAGCGCAGAGTTCCTCGTACTGGTTCTCGTGCTGCTTGCGGGTGATGTAACCCTGAAACTGCAGGCGCAACAGGCTTATCTGCATCTGCGGCATGATGCGGCTGAGTTCGCGGTTGTCGCCGATCACGATCAGCAGGTCGTAGAAGGCGCGCCGTTCGGCCAGAAACGACATCGTCTCGCCGGTATTCTCGTACTGGCGGATCCGTTCGCGGGCCTGTTCCACCTGCTCGCGACACCCCGGTTCATTGATGCGGCGGGCCGCCAGCTTGGCCGCCAGCCCGGTGAGCGATTCCAGAACGATCAGGGTATCCCGCACTTCCGTGCGGGTCTGCGCGCGGATGAACGCGCCCCGGTGCCGGGTGATGGTCAATACGCCCTCGCCGGCAAGACGCTTGAACGCTTCCCGCACCGGGCCGCGACTCACGCCGAGTTCGCGGGTCAGATCGGCCTCGACCAGTCGCTGGCCGGGCACATACCGGCCGTTCTCGATCCCGCGAGTAATCGCGGTCATCACGCGGGCCGGCGAGCTCGGTTTATCCGCCGGGGCCAACCCGGCCGCGGTAGCCACGTGGAACCCTAGATCCGTGCCAGCGTCCCGCCGTCAATCACCAGCGTGGTGCCGTTGACGTAGCTGGCTTCATCCGAGGCCAGGAACAGGCACCCCTGGGCGATTTCCTCCGGCTGGCCGGGGCGGTGCATCGGGCATAGCCGGTCGGCCACCGCCTCGTCGTCAAACAGACTGACATGGCTGGCGATCATCGGCGTATCGATGAAGCCGGGCGCCACGCAGTTGGTACGGATACCGTCGGCGGTGTAGGTCGCGCACATCGAGCGGGTGAGGTTGATGATGGCGCCCTTGGCCGCCGTATAGGCATGGGCATCCGGATTGCCGACAAACCCGAGTACCGACGCGATATTCACCACCGCGCCGCTGCCCTGCTTCTGCATCGCCTGGATGGCCAGTCTCGACACCAGATAGACCGAATCCAGATCGATGGCCATCACTTCGCGCCACTTGTCCGGCGGTGTGTCCGTCACCGAGCCCATCGAGCCTTCCGACTCGTTGGCCCAGGAATAACCCACACCCGCGGCATTCACGAGTACATCGATGCGGCCGTACTCAGCCAGCGTCGCGTCGATGAGTTTCTGCGCCCCGGCCTCGGATGACAGATCCGCTGGCACCACCATGCCCTTGCCGCCCTCGCCGGTCACCAGGGCGAGGGTGTCGTCGAGATTCCTCTGGGTACGCGAGCAGCCCACCACGGTGGCCCCCTGCCCGGCAAACAGCTGCATGCAGGCACGGCCGATACCCGTACCGGCGCCCGTGATCACTGCAATCTTGTTCTGAAGTCTGCTCATGCCTCCTCCTGCACCATGTTGGATTCCCGTCACCCTGTGAATCCGAGTCTAACGCGAACAATCAGACAATGTTGTCCTATAATTTTGTTGCTACAGCAACCCCGGCCCTTGCAGCTGACTAGCGGGTTATCGGTCCCAGCGGATCGCTATCGGCGAACGCCGTGTCGTCGACCGGCACATGCAGGGCCCGGCGCGGAGAAATGTTTTCGATACTGTCGTAACGGTCGTAGAGAAACGGCTCAAGCTTCTTGCCAATGGCAGCAACCGACAGGCCCTCGTCCGGATCCAGCCGCACCACGGGGACGCCGGCAGCCTGGCAGGCATCCTTCAGGAACGGGTCACCGCGCCGAGCCTCGTTGCCGGTGTCGATTACCACCTGCGGTTCGCCGTTGCCGGCATGGCAGATCACGAACTCGAACCGCCGCATCGCCAGCCGCCCAAAGGCCTGCTGCCACTGGCGACGCGGCATGCCCTTGCGGGGCAGCACCACCGATGCGGCCTGAACCCGGGCGAATACCTGACCACGCGAACCCACCGCCTCGGCCAGCTGGCGATAGAAGGCCCGGTCGTTTTCGCCCAGCAGTGCGCCGGCGCGTTCATAGCCCGGCGCGGAATCGGGCTGACCGGACCGGCGGCGACGCCAAAGCCGTACCAGCAGCCAGAGCGCAAACAAAAACACGAGTAAAGCGGCCAGCAACCGAAGCGAGGGCGATGCCGACCAGAAGTCCAATAGAGTTGCGTCCATGCTTGCCGTATAGCGAGAGAAACTGCCCGTCCGGGTCGGGACGCTTACTTTAGCGCCATGCCCGGCCGGGAACCAACGGCAGGTGCGACATTCTGCCGCATGGTCAGTTCCACCCGGGCCACTTAGGCTTCGCGGCCATTGTTGTCATCCTCTCGGATATACCTGCCATGACCCGGCTTACCGCTCTCATCCTGATGCTGTTCACAGCCCCCGCTTTTGCCCATGACGGCTTCGCGTTCGCCGGGCCCGACGGCCACGCCCCGATCGGTGTGCATGGCGACCATGCCCACGAGACCGGGGAATGGATGTTCTCGTATCGCTACATGCGCATGCACATGGACGGCAACCGGCTCGGCCGCGACGATATCAGCCCGGCCGAGATCACCAACCCGGCCGGGCAAGGGTTCACTGTCGCGCCGCTGGAGATGACCACCGAGATGCACATGCTGGGCGCCATGTTCGCCGTCAGCGACCACCTCACCCTGATGGCGATGCTGCCCTACGTCGAGAAGGAAATGGACCATCGGGTGCGCAACGGCACCCGTTTCACCACCGAGTCGAGAGGCATCGGCGATGCCTCCATCGGCGGCATCCTGCGGCTGCATGACACGCCCCGCCACAGCCTGCTGCTCGATCTGGGTCTCAGTTTGCCCACCGGCTCCATCGACGAACGCGACGACACCCCCCGCTGCCGGATGATGGGCAACTGCCCCGCGCAACTGCCCTACCCCATGCAACTGGGCAGCGGCACCTTCGACCCGCGGATCGGATTGACCTGGCGCGGCGACACCGGCATCTGGAGCTGGGGCACCCAGGCTCTGGCCACGTTCCGGCTCGGACGCAACGACAACGATTACTCGCAGGGCGAAATGTTCGAGGCCAGCGGCTGGCTGGCCCGGCCGGTCAGCGAGGGCATTAGTCTGTCTGCCCGCCTGGCGGCACGCGACTGGAACAATTACGATGGGCAGGATCGCGAGTTGGCAGTGGCCAACATCGGTTTCATCCCCACCGCCGAGAGCGATCTGCGCGGCGGCGCCCGTGCGGATGTCGGTTTGGGAATGAACTGGCAGGCCGGCAGCGGGCTGGTGGGCCACCGCCTTGCGGTCGAACTGCTGTACCCCGTGTATCAGCGGCTGGACGGGCCGCAACTGGAAAGCGACGGCATGCTGGTGGTGGGCTGGCAATACGCCCCCTGACTACCGCAGCCGGCTTCGCGGCCGGCAGGCGGCATGGCAAGATCGGCCGCCATGTGCAGATGCCGTGACCCCCTCATGTACCCCGCCCGGCATTTGCCGGTCATGGCGTCCGACCGTCCGGACCACCGGGCAGTTCATCCCGGCAGACCGTCCCGGGCCGGAAGTCTTGAGCATCAGTAGCATCGCCAACAAGGCGACTTATGCGCCGGCGTTTTCCGCATCGGTGCGCGCGTTCTGCGCCTTCGTGGCCCGCCGCGGGGATCTCGACCACCGCTTTACGCCCTCCCCCACCGCCGCCCAGGGGATGGCCGGTCATGCCGCCGTGGCCAGACGCCGGCCCGGCGATTACCACACCGAGGTGCCGATCACCGGGATAATCAACGGCCTTCGCCTGAGCGGGCGGATTGACGGCGTCGCGGCCAGCCCGCTGGCGATCGAGGAGATCAAGACCTTTCGCGGCCGTTACGACCGGATACCGGAGAACCATCGGGCTCTGCACCGGGCCCAGCTGGAGACCTATGGCGCCCTGTACTGCCGGGAACACCGGCTGACCCGGATCGAACTGCGACTCGTGTATTACGACGTGGATCACCGGCAGGAACATGTCGAGCCCTGGTTGGCTGACGCTGACGCGCTCGAGGCCGCACTGATCGAACAGGCGGACTGCTACCTGAAATGGGCCGATGCCCAGGCCGATCACGTCCGGCGTCGCAATGCCGCCCTGCGGGACCTGACCTTTCCCCATGCCCAGCCGACGGTCGGGCAGGCGCAGCTGATGACCGCCGTGGATACCGCCATCCGCGAGCAAACCGATCTGCTGGCCCAGGCACCGACCGGCGTGGGCAAGACGCTGGGCACGCTCTATCCCGCTCTGGCCGCACTCGGCAACGGGCAGCTGGACCGGCTGTTATATCTGACCGCCAAGACCTCGGCGCAGCAGGAGGCGGTCAAGGCGCTGGACAGCCTGGCGGTTGATGAGCGGCCGTTGCCGCTGCGGCGGCTGGTGCTCGCCGCCCGCGATCGCGCCTGCGAGCATCCGGACAAGGCCTGTCACGGCCAGTCCTGTCCGCTGGCCCGGGGTTTCTTCGACCGCCTGCCCGCCGCCCGGCAGGCCGCTGCGGAACATCATGAGCTGACCCCGCTGCGCCTGAAGACCATCGCCGCGGCGCACCGGGTCTGCCCCTACTATCTGGGCCAGGAAATGGCGCACTGGTCGGATGTGGTGATCGGCGATTATCACTACTACTTCGATCAGAGCGCACTGCTGCACGCGCTGACCCGCGAGTACCGCTGGCGGGTAGCCGTACTGGTCGACGAAGCCCATAACCTGATCGACCGCGCCCGGACCATGTACTCGGCCGCTCTGGACCAGGCCGAACTGCGCGCGGCGGCCGCCGGCCTGCCCGGCGCCGTACGGCCCGCGTTGCAGGCGCTGGACCGGGCCCTGTCCACGCTGGAGCCCAGCGTGGAAGACAACATTAACGCCGACACCCGGGCCCTGCCGACACAGGTCTCCCAGACCCTGACCAGCACCGCCGCCGCGATCACCGCCTATCTCGCCCACGACCCGGACGGGGCGGACCAGGCGCTGCTGGAAATCTGCTTCGCCGTGTTGGCGCTGCTGCGCCTGACCGAGGCTTTCGGCCCGCATTCGTTCTGCGATATCACCCGCACCGAACGGCAACAGGGCCTGTTCCGGGAAAACCTCACCCGGGTGGCCATCGACAATGTGGTGCCGGGCCCGCATCTGGCGCCGCGGCTGAACAGCGCCGTCAGCGTGATCGCCTTTTCCGCCACGCTGTCACCGGTATCGTTCTACCAGCGGATGCTCGGTTTCGAACCCGATGTTCCGGTATGCGACGCGCCCAGCGCATTCCGGCGCGAGCAGTTGCAGGTGCGGCATGTGACCGACATCCCCACCGCGCCGGCGATGCGCCGTGCGTCGGCCGCCCCCATCGCGGCCCTGATCGGCCGTGTCGCGCGCCGCCGGCCGGGCAACTATCTGGTGTGCTTCAGCAGCTTCGCGTATCTGCGCACAGTGGCGGATACCTTCGAACGGGACTGTCCCGAGGTTTCCTGCTGCCGACAGACGCCGGCGATGTCGGATCGGGACCGCAGGCGCCTGCTGGCGGCATTCGAACCATCCGCGCAACAAGTGGTGTTCGCCGTGCTCGGTGGCGTGTTCAGCGAGGGCATCGACCTGCCCGGCGACCGGCTGGTGGGGGCGTTCATTGTCACGCTGGGACTGCCGGCATTCGACGATCGCAACCAGCGCACGGCCCGACGCATCGAGACTCTGATGGGCGCCGGCGAGGGATACCGATTCACCTATCTGTATCCGGGCCTGCGCAAGGTAGTGCAGGCAGCTGGCCGGGTGATCCGCTCGACCCGGGACGAAGGCAGCGTCTGGCTTATTGATCCGCGGTGGCGAAACCCCGATATCCAGTGCCTGATGCCGCCGCATCTGCGGGCCAGCGGCCCGTGAACGGCATGCTCAAACGACAAGGGCCCGCACATGCGGGCCCTTGTTCGAATACGAAACATGGTGGAGCCGGCCGGAATCGAACCGGCGACCTCAGCAGTGCGATTGCTGCGCTCTCCCAACTGAGCTACGGCCCCGACGGCGGCGTATTCTAGCACCGATGCAATTTACGGGTTCAACAATTCCTGTCCCGGCACCGGGAAACGGCCGTGGCTGAGATCCTCATCTTTGCCCGGGCACCGATACCCGGTGCCTGCAAGTCGCGGCTGGCCCGCGGCATCGGCACGGTGCGTGCCGCCCGTGTCTATCGCGCCATGCTCACGCGAACGGTCGCAATAGCCTCTTGCACCGGTGCGTCAAGCGTTCATCTTGCGTGTGCCCCCGACACCCGTCACCCCGTCTTTCATCAGCTACGGCGCCGCTTCGGCTGCCGGCTGCATCGCCAGCCACCGGGCGATCTGGGCCAGCGCATGCATCGAGCCCTTGCCGGGCAGCTTCGCGAGGGCATCGGCCCCGTCCTGCTGCTCGGCAGCGACTGCCCGAGCCTGACCGTGGCCGATCTCGACGATGCCCTGACCGCGCTGAAAGCCGGACACGATGCCGTCATCGGCCCGACAGAAGATGGCGGCTATGCGCTGGTGGGCTTGCATGCGCCGGCCGCGCAGCTGTTCCAGGGCGTAAGCTGGAGCACATCACGTGTGATCGGCCAGAGCCGGCATCGCCTGCGTCGGCTGGGATGGCGCTGGCGGGAGACACGGCCGCTGACCGATGTCGACCACCCGCGGGATTGGCAGCGGGCCCGCCGCGCCGGCTCGTTCGACTGACCTGACGAGGGCACTCACGCGCCCGCCCGGATACGCTAAAGTCGCTCGCAATCACCCGAGTCTCACCAGGGAATCGCTATGGAGCTTCTCGCCGACCCGAATGTCTGGATCGCCTTTCTGACGCTGGCCGCGCTGGAGATCGTGCTGGGCATCGACAATATCGTGTTCATCTCGATCCTGGCCGGCCGGCTGCCGGTAGAGCAGCGTCAGAAGGCCCGCATGATCGGCCTGTCACTGGCTCTTGGCATGCGGGTGGTACTGCTTCTGTCGATCGCCTGGATCATGGGGCTGACCGAGCCGCTATTCGCCCTGGGCGGGTTCGAGGTGTCCTGGCGCGACATCATCCTGATCGTGGGTGGCCTGTTCCTGCTCGGCAAGAGCACGCTGGAAATCCACCACAGCCTGGAAGAAGGCGGCGAATCGGACAGCGGTTCCGCCAAGGCCACCGCCACCATGGGGGCGGTGATCGCCCAGATCGCGGTGCTGGACATGGTGTTCTCGCTGGATTCGGTCATCACCGCCGTCGGCCTGGCCGAGCATGTGCCGGTGATGATCGCCGCGATCGTGGTATCCATCGTGGTGATGATGGTGGCTGCGGGGCCGGTCGGCCGCTTCGTCGACGATCACCCCACCGTGAAGATGCTGGCCCTGTCTTTCCTGATCCTGATCGGGGTGACGCTGATCGCCGAGGGCCTGTCGTTCCACATTCCCAAGGGCTATATCTACTTTGCGATGGGCTTTTCCCTGGGGGTGGAAATGCTCAACCTCCGATTACGTGCCAGCCGCAAACGCGCGCCGGTGAAACTGCACAACCGCTATCGCGAGGATGATGCCGACCAGGCGTCGGCACCGTAAAAGCCGGAAAAGCTATCGCGTGGCGTCTGCGCGACGCCCGGGTCAGCCGCCAGCGGCCGGTTCATCGGCGCGGCGCTCGGCCTGACGCACACGCGGCGCGATACGGCGATCCAGCCAGCGGGTCAGGTCCTGCCACATGGCCCGGGCCTGACCGGCCGCTGGCATGCGGGTGGCGTGGCCAAGTTCCACTGTCACCACGGGAATATCCAGGTATCGCGCGCCATAGTTGCCCAGCGATCCGGGGAATACCCCGAGACGATTCAGCTTCAGCGGCCCCAGCCGCGCGGGCGGCGCCGGTTCGCCGTCGTAGTCCAGAACCCCGTAGGGCGCATGCAGGGTGACGATGACATCCGGCCGGTAATGGGTGATCTCGTCGACCAGCCACCGGGTTTCCGGTTCGCTGGCCGCGGCATCACCGGGGAACCGCCGCTCGCTGCGGCCGGTGTCACGCCAGTAGTCCTGGCTGGCGGTTTCCCATCCCGGCGTGGGCAGATTCCGGTTCAGATCGACCCCGTTGGCGTTGACCCGCTGCGCAGGCCGGGCGAACAGCCCATCCGGATTCATCGCCGGAATGATGCGCCAGTGATAGGCGCTGCCGGTTGCCTCCAGCCAGGACAACCACCAGAACACCAGACTCACGGAGGTGAGTTCGTCGCCATGGGTGCCGCCGATGAGCAGCACCCGACCCTTGGGCGTCTGACGACTGGCTCGCACCGGCCGCACGATGATCGGCCGCCCGTGCACGGATTCATGGCCGGTCAATTCGAAACCGCTGGCGCAGTCGGCTTTCGCCACGCTGTGCAGGCGATCGGCCAGTGCCGAGCACCAATCGTCGAGCACCGCAGCCGCATCGACTGTCGCACGTGCAGGTTCCGAGTGGGCCTCGGCGAACAACATTCTGCTGCGTTCATGCGGCAACGTGGCGGGCGTCTCGACGGCAGCGGGCAAGTCCGGCGTCTTGCGCTCGAATGCCGCATCACGACTGCACGCCGCCAGCGCCAGCAGGATGACGCCGACCAGTGCCGCGGACCAGTGGCCGGCGTTACGCCTCTGACTCGACATCCGGAAGCGCGGCACGCAGCACCTCGAAAGCCTCGTTGACATGGTCGACCATGTGAATGAGCTCACGGTCATCCTGGCTGATAAGCCCCATCTCCACGAACACGTCGAAATTGATCAGGCGGCGCCAGAATTCGCTGCCGTAGAGAATCACCGGCATGCGGCGTTGCTTTCCAGTCTGGATCAGCGTCAGCACCTCGAACAACTCGTCCATGGTGCCGAAGCCGCCGGGGAAAATGATCAAAGCATGCGCCACGTTCATGAACCAGAACTTGCGCATGAAGAAATAATGGAATTCGAAATTCAGCGGCTCGCTCAGATAGGGATTGGCAGACTGTTCATGCGGCAACGAGATATTCAGCCCCATCGACAGGGATCGGTCGACATCGGCCGCGCCGCGGTTGGCAGCCTCCATGATCCCCGGCCCGCCACCGGTACAGATGAAGTAGCGTTGTCCCGGGGTATGCGTATCGATGGTCCATCGCGCCAGCCGGGCGGCGAGTAGCCGGGCCTGATCGTAGTAGTCCACGCTCTCGTTCACCGGATCGTGCCGGCCGGGTTTTAGCCGCGCCGAGCCGAAGAAGATCAGCGCGCGATTCACCTGCTGGGCCTGCAGCCGTTCCTGCGGCTCCAGGTATTCTGCCAGGATCCGCAGCGGCCGGGCCTCCGGCCCCATCATGAATTCCGGGTTCTTGTACGACTTGGTCATCGATTACCTCTGTCGCGATCGTTTTTCGTGTCCGGCCCCGCTTGAAAGCCCGGGCCGCGCCCGCAAGTTATCCACAACTGTAAACGGCGCCCGGCGCCGGTACCCAATTGCGAGGACGCACCACATGCGAATGGACAAACTCACGAGCAAATTCCAGCAGGCGCTGATGGAAGCGCAAAGCCTGGCGGTCGGCCGCGATCATACCCAGATCGAGCCCGCCCATCTGATGCTCGCGCTGCTCGATCAGCAGGGCGGCAGCGTACATCAATTGCTGGACAACGCCGGGGTGGACGTCCGCGGACTGCGCGCCGGTCTGCAGCAGGCGCTGGAGAGTCTGCCCACACTGCAGCAGGCCACCGGCGACGTCGGCGTGAGCAGTGAGCTCAACCGCCTGCTGAACCTGACCGACAAGGCCGCCCAGCAGCGCGGCGATGCCTACATTTCCAGCGAACTGTTCGCGCTGGCGGCGGTCGACGACAAGGGCACGCTGGGCAAGCTCCTGCGCGATGCCGGTGCCAGCAAGGACAACCTGAGCACCACCATCGACAAGGTCCGCGGCGGCGAGGCCGTCAACGATCCGAACGCCGAGGAACAGCGCGGCGCCCTGGACAAGTACACCATCGACCTGACCGAACGGGCCGAACAGGGCAAGCTGGACCCGGTGATCGGTCGTGACGAGGAAATCCGTCGCGTCATTCAGGTTCTGTCCCGCCGCACCAAGAACAACCCCGCCCTGGTGGGCGACCCCGGCGTGGGCAAGACCGCCATCGTGGAAGGCCTGGCCCAGCGCATCATCAACCGCGAGGTCCCCGAGGGACTGAAGGACAAGCGCGTGCTGTCGCTGGACCTGGGCGCGATGCTGGCGGGCGCCAAGTACCGTGGCGACTTCGAGGAGCGACTGAAGGGCGTACTCACCGACCTGTCGAAACAGGAAGGCCGGATCATCCTGTTCATCGACGAAATCCACACACTGGTCGGCGCCGGCAAGGCCGAGGGCGCCATGGATGCGGGCAACATGCTCAAGCCGGCCCTGGCCCGCGGCGAGCTGCATTGCATCGGCGCCACCACGCTTAACGAATATCGCCAGAACATCGAAAAGGACGCGGCGCTCGAGCGGCGCTTCCAGAAGGTGCTGGTCGATGAGCCGGACATGGAGGACACGGTCGCCATCCTGCGCGGCCTCAAGGAACGCTACGAAGTTCACCACGGCGTTGATATCACCGACGGTGCGATCATCGCCGCCGCGCGGCTGTCGCAGCGCTACATCACCGACCGCAAGCTGCCGGACAAGGCGATCGACCTGATCGACGAAGCCGCCAGCCGCATCCGCATCGAAATCGACTCCAAGCCGGAAGAACTCGATGTACTGGACCGGCGGCTGATCCAGCTCAAGATGGAGCGGGAAGCGCTCAAGAAGGAATCCGACGAGGCCTCGAAGAAGCGGCTGGAGAAACTCGAATCCGACATCGAGCAGGCCGAGCGGGAATACGCTGATCTGGAGGAAATCTGGACTGCCGAGAAGGCGACGCTCACCGGCGCAGCCAGCCTCAAGGAAGAGCTCGACCGCGCCCGCCACGAAAAGGATGCCGCCCGCCGGGCCGGCGATCTGAACCGCGCGGCGGAGTTCGAGTACGGCCGCATCCCGGAACTGGAGAAGAAACTCGCCGAAGCCCAGGCCGCGGAGGCCGATTCATCCGGCAACCGCCTGCTGCGCAACAGCGTCACCGAGGAGGAAATTGCCGAGATCGTGTCCAAGTGGACCGGCGTGCCGGTCGCGCGGATGCTCGAAGCCGAACGCGACAAGCTGCTGCGCATGGAGCAGGCACTGCACGAACGGGTGATCGGCCAGGACGAGGCGGTTTCGGCCGTTTCCGATGCCATCCGCCGGGCCCGCTCCGGCCTTTCCGATCCCAACCGCCCGATCGGCTCGTTCCTGTTCCTGGGCCCCACCGGCGTGGGCAAAACCGAGCTTTGCAAGGCCCTGGCCACCTTCCTGTTCGATACCGAAGAGGCCATGGTCCGCATCGATATGTCCGAGTTCATGGAACGCCATTCCGTGGCCCGGCTGATCGGCGCCCCGCCCGGCTATGTCGGCTACGAGGAAGGCGGGTATCTGACCGAAGCCGTGCGCCGCAAGCCCTATGCCGTGATCCTGCTGGACGAGGTGGAAAAAGCCCATTCGGAAGTCTTCAACATCCTGCTGCAGGTGCTCGACGACGGTCGCCTGACCGACGGCCACGGCCGCACGGTGGACTTTCGCAACGCGGTGATCGTGATGACCTCCAACCTCGGCAGCCAGCTGATCCAGGAACTGGCCGGCGAGGACGACTACGACACCATGAAGGAATCCGTCATGGAAGTGGTCGGATCCCACTTCCGCCCGGAATTCATCAACCGCATCGACGAAACCGTGGTCTTCCATCCGCTGGGCCGCGAGCAGATCCGCTCGATTGCCCGCATCCAGATGCAGCACCTGGAAGCCCGGCTGGCCGAGCGCGATATCCGCATCGAGATCACCGATCAAGCCCTGGACAAGCTGGCAGAAGCCGGTTTCGACCCCGTCTACGGCGCCCGGCCGCTCAAGCGGGCGATCCAGACCCAGGTCGAGAATCCGCTGGCCAAGCGCATCCTGGCCGGCGAATTCGGCCCGGGTCACTGCATCCGCGTGAACGTCGAGGATGGTGGCGGGCTGGCCTTTCGCGAGGCCGCCTAACACACGGATACCTTCTCCAGGCGGGCGGGCAGCCCACGGTTTGACAGGCTGCCCGCCCTCTGGCTTGCTTAGGCGTTAAACTCGCCTTTACAGCAATCACGTCAGGGGTATCCGTCATGCACTGGGGAACAACCGGCATCTTTCCGCGTCGACTTTTCTCGAGCGGCATTCTCGTTTCGCTGCTCGCAGGAGGGGCGCTTGCCACGTCAGCCCATGCGGCGACATTCACCGTGACCACCACGGCGGACAACGAGTTTGACGACGGTGAATGCACCCTGCGAGAGGCCGTTGCCCTTGCGAATGGCGCCGGCAGCGAGGACGCATGCAACGACAGCGGCTCAATGGGAGATGATGATGGCGACACCATCAATTTTGATGATGTCGACCTGGCAAGTGAAGGACAGATTATCGTTCTCACGGAAGGCAGCCTGCGCATCCAGGATGACGTGTTAATCGATGGCTTCGTACAAGCGCCCGAGTCCGGTGACCTGCTGGGCGCGCTGGTCGACGGGCTAGGGTCTTTGCTTGGTGGTAACGATGGCGACTCCGTTGACCAAAACCGCATGGCTATCAGCGGTGGCGACAATGCTCGCGTGTTTTTCGTCGATACCGACCCAACCGCAGTCGGAAACAGCGGCAACGTCACGTTTCAGAACCTGATCGTGGCCAACGGCTTCGCCGCCGCGGGCGATCCCGAGAACGGGAATGGTGCCGGCATTCACAACTCCACCGGCGCCGGCACATCATCCAACCGCCTGACGCTGATCAATACGCTCGTTACCGGCAATGAATCCACCGCGGATGCTGCAGGCGAAGGCGGGGGCGGAATCTTCAACAGCGGCAACCTGTTCCTCGAGGACAGCGACATTCTCGGCAACAGCGTTACCGGTACCGCCGGCAACGGGGGCGGCATTCTCAACGCCGGCAACCTGAACGTGACCCGCGGCAACATCAGCGGCAATACGGCGTTGCGCGCCGGCGGCGGCGTCGAGCAACTGGACGGCAGCGCCATGTTCAGTGAAACCGCTTTCGCGCAGAACAACGCGGGCGGCAACGCGCCCAATCCAGGCAATGGCGGCGCCGTGCACATCACCGCGGGCGATACAGACTTCACAAACGTAACGGCCACGGGCAACATCGCTGCCCGCGAGGGCGGAGCGCTGTGGAACAACGCCGGCCAGACCATGACCGTGTCCAACGGAAGCTACGCGGAAAACGTCGCCTCGGGGCCCGCGGCAGACGATGGTGGCGGCGCTCTGTTCAACAACGGCGGCGTCGTCAATGTGAATCAGGCCGACTTCAGCAACAACCTGGCCAACGGCGCGTCGGGCAGCGGCGGCGCCATCTTCAACGGCCAAACCGATTCCAGCGCCGGACGTCTGACCATCAACGGCGGAAACTACAGCGGCAATGCGGCAGTTCGCGCGGGTGGCGGGATCGAGGATGCCTCCGGCAATCCCGACGACCTGCGGATCTCCGGCATCACCGCCGACGGCAACCGCACCGGCGCCATCGGCGATACGCCGGCCAATCCCGGCAATGGCGGCTTCCTGCACGTCAGTGATGGCGAGGGCGTGACCCGGATCGAAATCTTCGGCGGCACCTATCGCAACAACACCGCGGCCAGGGAAGGCGGTGCCCTCTGGAATGGCGCCGGAACGATGATCGTCGAAGATGCCGTCATCCAGACCAATACCGCCAGCGGTGACGCGGCCGATGATGGCGGCGGCGGCATCTTCAACAACGGTGGCACCCTCATCGTTCGGGACAACACCACGATCAGCGGCAACCGGGCGGACGGCACCCTCGGCAGCGGCGGCGGCATCTTCAACGCCGTCAACGGCACGGCGGAGATCACCAGCAGCAGCATCACCGGGAATAACGCCAATCGCGCCGGCGGTGGCATCGAGGATGCCTCCCTGGTCACGGAAAATGCCGTGACGCTGACCGACGTGACGCTGAGCGGCAACAACGGCGGCGATAACCCGGGCAACGGTGGCGGCCTGCACGTCACCGGTGACGGCAACATCGTCGTCATGAACAGCACCATCCGCAACAACACGGCAGCGGAAGGCGGCGGACTCTGGAACAACGCCGGCGAGATGTCAGTCACCGACTCCATCATCGAGAACAACACCGCCAACGGCGACGCCGCCGACCAGGGCGGTGGCGGCGTGTTCAATCAGGCCGGCACGCTCATCATCACCAGCAGCACCCTGAACGGGAATGATGCCACCGGCACTTCCGGCAGCGGCGGTGCCGCATTCAACGACGGCGATGCCAATGACGAGGCGACGGCCACGCTGACGATTGACCGCAGTTCGATCTTCGCCAACACCTCCCAGCGCGCCGGCGGCGGCATCGAGAACAACGCCGGCACCGTGGAAATCACCCGGACCGTCATCGGCGGCCTGGATGAAGCCCGCGGTAACATCACCGGCAACAACCCCGGCAACGGCGGCGCCCTGCACACCACGGGGGCGGGGGACGTCACCATCGATGACAGCGCAATCGTGTTCAATACCGCCTCCGAGGGCGGCGGCCTATGGAACTCCGCCGGTGGTACGCTGACGGTGGCCAATTCCACCATTTCGAGCAATGTGGCCACGGCCAGCAGCACGGTATCGGCCGGCCTGCGGGGCGGTGGTGGCGTTTTCAATGACGGCGGCACCACAACACTCATAAACGTCACCGTCACCCAGAACGACTCGATGACCAATGGTGGTGGCATTGCCAGCGTGGACGGAGCCTCCATCACAGCCGACAACACGATTGTAGACAACAACAACATCGACGACCCGGGCACCAACGACGGCCCGGATGCATTCGGCAACGTCACCGTCGATACCAGTTTCATCGGCAATACGTCCGGCGCCAGTGTCACCGGGGATGTTCTGACCGGCGACGCGCAGCTCGATGAGCTGACCGTGTCCGGCAACACCCTGATTCACGTGGCCCCGTTCGGCAGCCCGGCCGTCGACGCCGGCAATGACACCATCTGTGATGCGGCACCAATCGACAACCGGGATCAGCGCGGCGTGGTCCGTGACTTCGACGGCGACGGTAACGGCATTGAAGGTTGTGACATTGGCGCGGTGGAGTTCACGCAGAACCCGGTTCTGACCCTGACCGGCAACGGTCCAGCCGAAGTACCGGCGACTCCGGGCGACGAGAACGTGACGGCCTTGGCCTTTACCCTGACCAACAACACGGCCGAAGAAGTGGACGTCGATGGGTTCAATGGTTCCGTGACCGGTGATGTCAGCGCCAACATCGCGGATGCCGACGTCTATCTGGACAACAACGGCAACGGTAATCTGGATTCCGGTGAGGCCAGCGCCATGCCCATCGGGAATGTTCAGATCAACGCGTCGGGGCAATTCTTCGTCACGCTGAATCCCGAACGCACCTTGATGGCGGACGGTGGCGACGAAAGCTATATCATCGTCATCGACATCGCCGCGGACACCAGCACGGCCATTACGCCGACCAGCTCGATGCTGTTCGCCGGTGGCGGCCTGTTCATGGTCCTCGCGACCCTCGGCGGTCTGCGGCGGCGCGTTGCCTGGCCGCTCGCGGCATTGACCCTGGCGGTCGGCCTGAGTGCCTGTGGCGGCAGCGGTGGTGGTGGCGGCGGCGGAGATGACGGCGGCGGCATGATGCCCCCGACCGGCAATCTCCAGTTCACGCTGACCCAGGTGACCGCGACGGGACAGACCGGCAACGCAGTAGCCGACAATCTGCCGCTGGAAGGTCCTGCCATCACCATTTCCAGCGAATAGCTGACGATGATCAAGGCCGGCCGCCTCCTCAAGAGGCGGCCGGCCTTTTCTTCTAATATTTCAGATTCCGTATTCAACCATTCCCGAGAAGGCGCTGGGCGCGAATAACCGCGATGCCGGCCGTGCTCTGCCGTGACTGGCGCGATTCCGCAAGAATCTGCGCCAGCGTCTGCTCAATGGCCAAGACCCTGTCCCGAACCCGCTCCGGGGAATAACCGCCGGGCGCCAGTTCATCCCCCACGTTGATCACGCCGCCGGCGTTGATAACAAAATCCGGGGCATAGACGATGCCGCGCGCTGCCAGGCGATCGGCGTCGGCCTCGGTGGCCAGCTGATTGTTGGCACCGCCGGCGACGGCCCGGCAGCGCAACGTGGGAATGGTGGCTTCGTTGAGCACCCCGCCAACCGCGCAAGGCGCCAGCACATCGGCCTCGACGGCTAGGATCTGATCAGTCGCCACGATGTCCGCGCCCAGGTCGCGGGCCGCAGCGACACCGGCTGCGTCCGTATCCGCTGCGATCACGCGGGCGCCGGCATCAATCAGGCGCGCGATCAGGCCCAGCCCCACCTTGCCGCAGCCCTGCACCGCAACCGACAGACCACGCATGTCGTCGCCAAGCCCGGCGGTGCGGGCGGTGGCGCGCATGCCGACGAACACGCCCAGCGCGGTATGCGGTGACGGATCGCCCGATCCACCGGCGTCGCGCGAGCGGCCCACGGCAAACGCGGTCACTTCATTGAGCACCGCGATGTCGGCCTCGGTCATGCCCATGTCCTCGGTGGCCACGTAACGGCCGGCCAGTCCCTCGACGATACGGCCCATTGCCAGGAATGCGGCACGGCGATCGGCCGGTAGCGGCGCCAGAATCACTGCCTTGGCGCCCCCGAAATCCAGGCCGGCACAGGCATTCTTGTAGCTCATCGCCTGGGACAGCCGCAGCACATCGTCGACCGCGTCGGCTTCACTGTCGTACTCGCGGATGCGGATGCCGCCAAGCCCGGGCCCGCGGGTAGTGTTGTGCACGGCGATGATCGCGCGCAGCCCGGTGTCTCGGTCGTGAGTGAACAGCAGTTGTTCATGATCGGATGCCTGGATGCGCTCGAGTATCGCCACCGTTTGCCCTCATCGGATAAGAAATGCGGTGATTGTGGCCATGGCTGGCGAGTGGTGTCGACTGGAACCGTCGGCCGTAGCACTTGTCTTGACGTAGACTAGGGCCTGGAATACCGAGGTACGGGCTCGCGGGATCATGTCGGCCTGCTCAAGGAGTACCACCATGCCCATTCATCGTTCGCTGACCGTCATCGCATTGCTGCTCTGGGCCGTATCCGGCATGGCGGAAGAAGCCTCATCCGATACACCCGCGGCCGAGGAACAGGCGCCGGTGATTCCGGCCGAGGCGGAAGACGCGGAAACCGCCGAGAACAGTGAAAACGTCCCGCCCGACGGAACCGACGGCCGATCGCCCAGTGAGTCGGCCGAGGCCAGTGACGAGCCGATGGGCCACACGGACGCCGACGGTGAATCCGGTCAGGTCCGGCTCGAGCTCAACAAGCTTTCCGTCCTGGATGATGCCTGCCGCGCCTATGTCGTGGCCCGCAATCAGACCGAGGCCGATTTCGACCAGCTGCGGGCCGATATAGTGATGTTCGATGCCGACGGCATCGTCAACAAGCGCCTCGCAGTAGATCTGGCACCCCTGCCCGCCGGCAAGACTAGCCTGAAGGTATTCGACATCGGCGGCCTGGCCTGTGACGACATCGGCCAGATGCTGCTCAACCAGATTCTGGACTGCCGCGACGCCGGCGGCGAGCGCGAGAACTGCCTCGCCGATATTTCAGTCCGGGCCCGGGGCCCGGTACCATTCATCAAGTAGCGTGGCTGACACGGCGCAAGCCGGCAGAGTACGCCCGCGGCAACACTTTTCCGCCTGGAGGGGGGCATGAACGAATTTCTGAGCCGGGCCGGGGCCTGGGCTGATGGCGTACTCGAGATGATTGCGCTGGGCGGTCCGGTGGTGGCCCTGCTGATCGCCATGTCGATTCTTGCCCTGACCATCGTGCTGCTCAAGCTCTGGCAGTTCTCGGCCATGCGCGTCGGTGACCGTCGCACCGCGATGAGTGCCCTCAAGGTATACCGCGCCGGCAGCGCCGGCGATGCGGCTTCCATTGCCGGCAAGTCGCGCAACCCGGTGGCTCAGGTCCTGGCCCGGGCCATCCGCGGCAAGCACCGCGTGGACATGGCCGATGAGCTGGTCCGCGAGGAAGTGCTGCGCTATGGCGCGGACCAGCTGGAAACCCTGCGCAGCCATTTCCGCCCGCTGGAGGTAATCGCGTCGCTGGCGCCGCTGCTGGGGCTGTTCGGCACCGTGCTGGGCATGATCGAGGCCTTCCGCGATCTGGAAGCGGCCGGCAGCCAGGTCAACCCGGCCATCCTGTCCGGCGGCATCTGGCAGGCCCTGTTAACCACTGCCGCCGGTCTGGCGGTAGCCATGCCAGTGATCGTGGCGCTGAACTGGCTGGAGCGGGTCGTGGACCGGCTGGCCCACGACATGGATAACATCGTCACCCAGGTTTTCACTATGGATCTGTCACGCGCCCCGGCCGTGCACGGCCATGAGCTCGACCCCGAACGCGTTGAAGTCCGCCCGCTTGGCGAATAGCCCGGCGCGCCGGCGGCCGCTGGTGGGGCTGACGCCACTGATCGACGTGGTGTTCATCCTGCTGCTGTTCTTCATGCTGGCATCGAGCTTTCTCGACCTGCACTCGATCGCACTGGATGCACCCAGCCGCGGCGGGGGTCAGCCCACCATTGAAGGCGCGCTGCTGGTGGAAGTCCGCCGCGACGGCATCCGGCTGGGCGGGCAGTATGTGACGCCGCAGGGCCTGGCACGGCGGGTTGCCGCGCGACTGGAAGACAATCCGGACCGGCGCGTACTCGTGCGGCCGGCCGAGGGCGTGTCGCTGCAGGACACGGTGTCCGTGCTGGATCGCCTGACTGCATCCGGGGCACGCAATCTGTCGATGCTCGGGGACGACGGACCGCGATGAAATTCCCCCGCTCCCGCCGGCCGCGTAACGAGGACGAGCGCGTGCTGCCGCTGACCAACATCGTATTCCTGCTACTGATCTTCTTCATGCTCGCCGGACGCTTGGCCACCCCCGACCCGCTGCCGATCGAACCGCCGGAATCGGAAAGCGAGGATCCGGCCCGCGCGGAAGGCGTGCTGGTCCAGATGATGACCGATGACCGGGTGGCCATCGATGGGGAAGTCGTGCCGCTGGCGGAACTCGCGGAGCGGGTCAGCCGGCAACGTGCTGGCGATGATGCCCCCCGGATCCGGCTCAAGGCGGATGGTGCAGTGGCGGCCACGCGGGTGGTGGCGGTGATGCAGCAATTGCACGACGCGGGTGTCGATGAGTTGCGCCTGCTGACGACCAGCGCCCCGCCATGACGGCATTGCCACTGCGCCGGCACTGGCTGGGCGCCGCCCTGCTGGCCGCCCTGCTCCATGCCGGTATTGCCGCGCTGATCATGGCCCTGGTGCCAACTTCACCCAGCGCCCTGGTACCGAGCGAACAGGGCGTGGCAATCAACCTGGAATCGCTGGGGGATGCAATGAGCACCGCCCCTGCCCCGGCGCCGGAATCAGTCGAAGCGGTCGAGCCCGATATGCCGGCGCCCGACGTGGCGGAGGTTCCGACCCGCGACAACTCGGTGCCCGAGGCCGAAGAGCAGGACGTACTCGCCGCGACGGCGGCCGACCGCGCCACCGCGGAGACGGCGGACCCCACGGCTCCCACGGAAACCGTCGAGGCACTCACCATAACCCCCGACGCGCCGCCAACGCCGGAATCCAGCGAGACGGCCCGCGGCGGCGGCGACCCCACCGAAGCCTACATCGACACGGTCCGGGGCTGGCTGTCGGACAACAAGCAGTATCCGGAACAGGCCCGGCAACGTGGCGATGAGGGCGTGGTGCGGATCTACTTCGTGGTCGATCGCGAAGGCAACATCCTCGAGTACCGCATCCTGGAGAGTTCCGGGATCGCCCTGCTCGATCGCGAGGTCGAGGCCCTGCTCGACCGGGCCCAGCCGTTGCCAGCCATGCCGGATGATCTGCGCCGGAACCGGATCGAGTTGGTCGTGCCGATCGAGTTCAGCCTCAACTGACCTGCCAGCCGGTCTCCCTGCTACCAGACCACCAGCTCAACCCGGCGGTTGCGTGACCGGCCATCGGCATCGCTGTTACTGGCTGCCGGCGAGGTAAAACCCACGCCCCAGGGCTTGAGGCGGCTGCGGGCCACACCCTGATCGCTGGTCAGCGCCTGGACCACGGCCTCGGCCCGCTGCCGTGACAGATCGATGTTGTAGTCGAATTCCCCGCGGGTATCGGTATGGCCGACCACCAGCAGCCGCAGGTCGGGGCGTTGGCGCATCAGCTTGCCGATTTCAGTCAGCGTGGGATTGGAAGCATCGCGCAAGCGGGCACTGTTAGTATCGAAATAGATGCCGTACAACGCCACCCGGCCTTGCTCGTCCAGCCGGCGGCCCATTTCCTCGGCATCCACGGTGATGGCCGAAAGTTCGCGGGGGCTGGCGTCAATCACGTCCACCAGCGTGAACACGCCCTCACCGGCCGCCGAGACGCTGCTCTGGACCGCGACGAATCGATCGCCGCCGGGCCGGGCATGGCGTGCCGCCAGATAGCCGACCGCACCGGCATCCAGAATGAAGCGCTCCGCGTCATGCCGCCCTCCCGGGCTGGCCTGCAGGAAGGCAGGACCGCCACAGGCCTCGTCGGCACAGCGGAACAGAATTTCGAAGCCGGACTCGCGCAGATCATCCGCGATGGCGTCGAGCACTGCCTCCGGTGACCCGTCTCCCGGCGATCGATAGACACGGCGGGCAAGCGGACCATCCACGGTTCGGGTCGCCGCCAGGTTGGCGTCGATGCCCCCGGGATCTTCCGCCGGCGCGGTAATCAAATCATAGGTGGATTGCGGCCGGGTATCGTCGCTGACTGTCTCGGCCGACTCGGGCGCCGCTACCTCCCCGGACTGGGCCCATGCAGTGCCGAACATCCCGAGTACGAGCCAGAGTCCGGTAAGTAGCGGCAGCGTCGGAAATAAGCGCATCGCGTGTCTCATCACCTGATCAGAGATTGCCGACTGCACTATTGCAACGGCCACAGGCACAGCGTAGCGGGGAAAGCCGGGACTCGCATCCTGTCGCGCGTCGCCGACCATCAGGCGACGTCCCGCGGCCCGTCCGCCACCGCGACATGACCGACCAGATCCCGGGCGCAGATCTGCCGAATGATGGTGGCAAGCTGCTGGTACCAGTGACGCTGGGCCGAACGCGGCCGCCAGGCCAGCACGATGTCACGGCGCGGCGTCTCGAAACCGGCCTCGAGCCGGATCACGTCGTGGCGCGGACCAATCTCCGAGCGGATATAAAGCGACGGCAGAAACGACACCCCCAGGCCGGTACCGATCATCTGACGCAGGGTATCCAGACTGGTGCCCTCGAAATCCCGCATCAGACGGAAGCCGTAATCGCGGGCCACCCCCTGAACCCGCAGAAAGGAACGATGACGCTCCTCGATCACCAGGAAATTCTGACCGACGCAATCCGCCGGCCGCACGCGATCGAGATCCGCCAGCGGATGATCCGGCGCCGACACCAGGTATAGCGGCTCGCTGAACAGCGGAGCGGAGGCCATGTCGCGATTCTCCAGCGGCGATGACGCGAGGATCAGATCGTACTGCCCGTCCACCAGTCCGGCCTCGAGCTCACGCGGCCCATCCTCCTTGACGAAGATGCGCAGGGCCGGGAAACGCGCATGCAGTTCCGGAATCACGTCCGGCAGCAGGTACGGCCCCAGAGTGGGCAACACGCCCAGCCGGTGTGTGGCCGAGGGTGATTCCGCTGCCTCCCGAGCGAAGTTGATGATCTCCCGGCTTTCGCGCAGCAATCGCTCCACATGCGGCAACAGGGATCGCCCCAGTGCCGTTACCAGAACGCCGGCGCGCGAGCGCTCCACCAGTGACAGCCCCAGCGCCGTCTCCAGCGCGGAGAGCTGTGCCGTCAGCGTGGGCTGGCTTACCCCCAGCCGCAGGGCGGCGCGACGCACGCTACCCTGCTCGGCGACTGCCGCGAAGCAGCGCAGTTGCTTGATGGTGGGTTCGGCCAAGCGGCAACTCCGAGGTGATCGTGTTTTACTATCATAATTTATCAGAACTTATGTCTTACGCGATTGCCTGATGTTGCCTAGTCTTGCGGGCTAATCGTTTTCCCGACCAGGGGTTTTCGTCATGGACAAGCTTCTCGACGGCATCGAACGCTTCCAGGGGGAGCGCTTCGCCGAATACCGCGAACTGTTCGCGGAGCTGGCTGGCGGCCAAGCACCGGAAACGCTTTTCATTACCTGCGCGGACTCGCGTATCGATCCGAGCCTGATCACGGGCGCCGATCCCGGCGACCTGTTCATCTGCCGCAATGCCGGCAACATCGTGCCGCCGTATGGCGGCGGCGGCGCCGAGGGCACGGCGGCGTCGGTGGAATACGCGGTGGGCGCGCTGAACGTGCGCGACGTCATCGTCTGCGGCCATTCCGGCTGCGGCGCCATGACCGGCGTGCTGGCCCCGGAAATACTTACCGAGTTCCCCCAAATGCGTCAGTGGCTGACCCACTGCCACGCCGCCGTCAACACGGTACGGCAGAACCATCCGGACCTGGACGATGTCGCGCGTCTTGCTCGCGTGGTCGAGCAGAACACGCTGGTCCAGCTGCAGCACCTGCGCACCCATCCCGCGGTGGCGGCGAGACTGGCCGCCAAACGCATACGCCTGCATGCCTGGGTCTACGATATCGGCAGCGGCGGCATCACTGCCTACAACCCGGACCACGATGCGTTCGAGCCGCTGGACCGGGCCTACGCCAGTCTGCGCGGTAACACGGGCACCGACTGATTCCGCGATACGGAGACGATTCGATGGCCTTTCTGGACACGAGCAATCTCAAGGGCGACCTGTTCGGCGGCGTGACCGCCGGCATCGTAGCCCTGCCGCTGGCACTGGCGTTCGGCGAGGCGTCGGGGGCCGGGCCGATCGCCGGTCTCTGGGGCGCCATCCTGGTGGGGTTCTTCGCCTCGCTGTTCGGCGGCACCGGGCCCCAGGTCTCGGGCCCCACAGGCCCCATGGTGGTAGTGTTCGCCGGCCTCTACGCCAGCCTCGCCGACAACCCGACGCTGGTGTTCACCAGCGTGGTGCTGGCCGGCGGCATGCTGGTTGTCATGGGCGTGCTGGGGCTGGGCCGCTACATCCGGCTGGTGCCGTATCCGGTGGTTTCCGGTTTCATGAGCGGCATCGGCTGCATCATCATCGCCCTGCAATTGTCCCGGCTACTGGGTCACGAACCGGCCGACACCGGTACCATTCCCGCCATGGCGGCGGTGCCGGGGGCTCTCATGTCGCCCAATCTGTCGGCGTTTGCCCTGGGGGCGGCAACGCTGGCAATCGTGTTCACTTGGCCCGCGAAGCTGGGCAAGTTCCTGCCGGGTCCACTGGCGGCCCTGATCATCTGCACCCTGGCCGGACTGGTGCTGCCGGCAGCACCGGTACTGGGCGATATCCCCACCGGACTGCCCGATTTCATCATCCCGTCGCTGACCCAGGATTCGCTTTTTGTCGTGCTGGAGGCCGCCATCATCCTGGCCGTCCTGTGCGGTATCGACAGCCTGCTGACCTCCTTGGTGGCCGACAATATGACCCGGGAACGGCACGACTCGAACCGGGAGCTCATCGGCCAGGGCATTGGCAATACGGTAGCCGGCTTTTTCGGCGCCATTCCGGGTGCCGGCGCCACCATGCGCACGGTGGTCAATATCCGGACCGGCGGCAGCACCAAGATTTCGGGCATGACCCATGCCGTGCTGCTGCTGGCGATCGTGCTGGTACTGAGCCCACTGGCCTCCCAGATTCCGCACGCCGTGCTGGCGGGCATTCTGATCAAGGTGGGTTACGACATCATTGACTGGCGCTATCTGATGCACGCGCACCGTGGACCTCGCTGGGACCTGGTGCTGATGGCACTCGTGCTGGGTCTGACCGTGTTCGTGGACCTGATTACGGCCGTTGCCGTGGGCGTGGTGCTGGCGGCTCTGGCCTTCGTCAAGGAAATCGCGGACCTGCAGCTGGCGTCTCTGGAGTCGGACACGGATGATGTGAATGATGCAGAGACGGCGGATCTGCTGAAATCCGCCGGCGGCCGGGTGATGCTATTCGACTTCTCCGGCCCGCTGAGCTTCGGCGCCGCCGCCGACCTTGGCCACCATGTACGGGAACGTTCCTCGAACGAGACCAGCGTGGTGATCATGGACTTTTCCCATGTGCCGCATCTGGATGTTTCCGCAGCCAAGGCCGTGGAGACGATCGCCGAAGACGCCAACGATTACGGCCGATCGCTGTTCATCACCGGTGCCAACCAGGAAGTCCAGAACGTGCTGGCAGCACTCGACGTCACCCAGTTGGTGCCGACCGACCACTGGTTCACGGACCGGGTGGCGGCGCTGCGTACCGCGATCGCCGAACTCGACGATCCGCCGGCCGGCGCCGTGCCGCAGCCGGGATAAGTACCGGCCAGGCGGAAACGAAAAAGCCCGCATGGCATCTGCTGCCATGCGGGCTTTTTCATGCCGCCGATAACCCGCTCGGCGATCAGTTCATGCGTTCGATCACGGTGGCAATGCCCTGCCCCATGCCGATGCACATCGTGGCCAGGCCGAGATCCGCATCCTTGTCCTGGAGAATGTGCGCCAGCGCGCCGGTGATACGGGCACCGGACGTGCCCAGCGGATGCCCCAGCGCAATGGCGCCGCCGCGGATGTTGATCGCATCCTGGCGATCCTCGAGCTGCATCTCGCGCAGGACCGCCAGGCTCTGGGCAGCAAAAGCTTCGTTGAGTTCGAAGTAGTCGATGTCGGCCAACGACACACCGGCCCGTTCCAGCGCCTTCTTGCTGGCCGGGACCGGACCGCGGCCCATGATCGAGGGGTCGCAACCGGCCACTGCCATGCCGCGGATGCGGGCCATCGGGGTCAGGCCCAGGGCCCTGGCCTTGTCGGCGGACATCACCAGGACCGCTGCGGCGCCGTCGGAAATGGCCGAGGCGTTGCCCGCGGTCACCGACCCTTTCGGATTGAAAGCGGGCCGCAGGGCGGCCAGGGATTCCACGTTGGCATCGGCCCGCACCACTTCGTCGGCATCGCATTGCTGCGCAAAGCCATTGGCATCATGCCCGGCTATCGGCACGATCTCGTCGGCAAAGCTGCCGTCCTGGTTGGCCTGATGCGCCCGCTGATGCGACTGCACCGCGAACGCATCCTGCGCTTCGCGCGTGACATTGTGCATGGTGCCAAGCATCTCGGCGGTCAGGCCCATCATGCCGGCGGCCTTGGCGGTGTAGCGGGCCAGCTGCGGGTTAAAGTCGATGCCGTGGGTCATCGGCACATGGCCCATGTGCTCGACCCCGCCACAGATATACACGCCATCATGACCGCTCTGGATAGCCCCGGCGGCGGTATGGATGGCCTGCATCGACGAACCGCACAGCCGGTTGACCGTCTGCCCGGGCACCTCGTGCGGCAGGCCCGCCAGCAGCGCGGCGTTGCGGGCGATGTTGAAACCCTGTTCCAGGGTCTGCTGCACACAACCCCAGATCACGTCCTCGACGGCATCCGGCTCGACCGCCTCGTTGCGGGCCAGCAATGCCTTGATCAGATCGGCCGACAGCGTTTCGGCCCGCACGTTGCGGAACATGCCGCCCTTGGAACGGCCCATGGCGCTGCGGACCGCGTCGACGATGACTACATCTTGCATGGCTTTACTCCGTAAAGCAGTTGCGAGTTTCGTGTTTCCGGTTTCGGGAATGCGGCTCCGAAACCGATTCCGACGTCACTCGAAACGTGAAACTTGAAACTTAGTAGTAGGTCTCACCCTTGTCCGCCATCTTGCGCATTCGCGCGGTCGGCTCGTAGAGCTTGCCGAGTTCGGCATAGGCGTCCGCGCGCTCGACCACGTGCGCCAGACCCAGGCGATCGGCGTACTTCAGCGCCCCGCCCCGGAACGGCGGGAAGCCGACGCCCAGCACCAGTCCCATGTCCAGTTCATTGGGGGTGGCGACGATACCTTCTTCGAGACAGCGGGCCGCCTCGATGATCATCGGAATCATCATGCGTTCGATGATCTCGTCATCACCGGCCTCGCGGCTGCCATCCGGTTGGACCTTCGCCACCAGTTCGTAGGCGGCCTCGTCCACGGTTTTCTTCGGCTTGCCCTTCTTGTCCTGCTCGTACTTGTAGTAACCGGAGCCGGTCTTTTGGCCATACCGGCCCGCCTCGACCATCACGTCCAGGGAGGATTGCGACTGCGCCTTCATTCGGTCCGGGTAGCCCGCGGCCAGAACTTCCTCGACATGCTGCGATGTATCCATGCCCACCACGTCGGACAGGTAGGCGGGACCCATGGGCCAGCCGAACTTTTCCATCACCTTGTCGATGCGGGCGAAATCCACACCGCCGGACACCAGCGCCTGAAACCCGAAGAAGTACGGGAACAGGATGCGGTTGACCAGGAAGCCGGGGCAGTTGTTGACCACGATCGGGGTCTTGCCCAGCTTGGCGGCATACGCCACCACCGTGGCGACGGCTTCATCGGAACTCTTTTCCCCCTTGACCACTTCCACCAGCGGCATCGCATGCACCGGGTTGAAGAAGTGCATGCCGAGGAAGTTGGCGGGCCGCTTGAGTCCGGCCGCCAGCTCGTCGATCGAGATCGACGACGTGTTGGAGGCAATCACGGCGTTCTCGCCGACCGCCTCCTCGGTTTCTGCAAGCACTGATGTCTTGATCTTGGGATTCTCGGTGACCGCCTCGATCACCACGTCCACGTTGCCGAATTCGGCGTAGGACAGCGTCGGCCGGATACGACCCATGCCGGCGGCCATCTTGGCGGTGTCCATCTTGCCGCGGGAAACGCGCTTGTCGAAGTGCTTGGCCGCCTCGTCGAGACCCTGCTGCAGCGCATTCTCGGCGATATCCTTCATGGTGATCGGCACGCCCTTGAGCGCCGACTGATAGGCGATGCCGCCGCCCATGATACCGGCGCCGAGAACGGCCGCCTGATTGACATCCCGCGCAATCTTGCCGTGCCCCTTGTTCTTGCGCTTGATCAGCTGGTCGTTGAGGAACAGCCCGATCAGGGCGTCCGCTTCCGGCGTGCGGGCCACCGCGAGGAAACCCTTGCCCTCTTCGGCGAGCGCGTCGTCGCGAGTCATGCCGGCCGCCGCCTGGATGCGCTTGACCGCTTCCACCGGGGCCGGGTACTGGCCCTTGGACTGCTGCGCGACATAACCCTTGGCGGTCTCAAACGACATCATCGCCTCGACCTGGTTCAGACCCAGCGCCGCCCTCTTCTGGGCGTTGCGGGCCTGCCAGTCGAAGCCCCCGGCGATCGCCTTGGCCAGCAGATCGCGGGCAGCGGTCTCGACCTGATCATCCGCCACCACCGCATCCACGGCGCCCAGCTTCAGGGCCGCATCGGCACCGTTCTGGCTGCCGGTACAGATCCATTCCACCGCGTTGTCGGCACCCACCAGGCGCGGGAAGCGCACGGTGCCGCCGAACCCCGGAATGATGCCGAGCTTCACCTCAGGAAAACCGATCTGCGCGGACTGCCCCATCACGCGATAATCGGTGGCCAGACACATCTCAAAACCGCCGCCCAGCGCCAGCCCGTTGATGGCGGTCACCGTGGGCACGCCGAGGTCCTCGATCGCATTGAAGACGTCGTTCGATGCCTTCATGCCTGCCAGGAATTCGTCGTCCGACTGCTTGAACATCTCGCCGAATTCGGTGATGTCGGCGCCGACGATGAATACCGGCTTGCCGCTGGTCACCACCACACCCTGCAGACCGTCGGCCCGCTTGAGCGCCGCGGCGGCTTCGCCGAGCTCGCGCACGGTGGCGGCATCGAACTTGTTGACGGATTCGTCGGCGGCGTCGAACCGCAAATCGGCGATACCGTCGGCCAGCGTGACCGACAGTTTCGATCCCTCATAGACCATGATTGCGTCTCCCGCGAGTCTGTATGGATAACCGGGCGATCAGGCGCCGGGCGGACCCGACTTATACGGGTCTTATGGTGATACTTTTTTACAGACCATACTGTAGCGTATTGCAGCAGCGCACACAATCAGGGCCCCAACCGAATACGGCCGGCGAGATCAGCATTCGCGTCCGACCAGGCGCATCTAATTGAACAATTGTTCGATCGCGTCCGCCAGCGATACCGGCCTGCAAGCGCACCCACGCCGAATGATGGCCGACCGACGCACCCGCATCCTGCATACGCGGCACCCAATTCAGCTTTTCCAGCGAATACCAGCCCCTCTGGCGCGGCCGGAACTGGTACCGCGGAGCACTGCAAGGCCTGATTTCACCGGCTTTTGACAGCGTCCGGGGGCCAGCCTACACTCAATCCGCACTTACCACGCCGGGAGACAGGGCTGATGGCAAAGAAAGAGAGTCGCGCGACGCAGCTTCGCAAGGAAGTCGACAAGCTACGCAAGAGCTATACAAAGGCGATGACATCGACCAACAAGGCGGTTTTCGACGGCATCGAACGCTTGGCCGAGCACGAGCTCAATGCCATCAAGAAGCACTATGAAGAAGCGCTCAAGAACATCAAGTCGCTGCGCAAGGGCGGCGACCCGCGTGACATCGCGACCTCCCAGTTACGGCTGATGCAGGACACCATCGATCGTATCCTGGCCAACGCCCGGGAAAGCCTGCAGATCCTCGACAAGACGCGCCAGCAGATCAACGAGGAAATCCGCAAGAGCCTGAACGACACCGGCCAGGCGGCCACCGGGGCGAAGAAGGTGGCCACCGGCAAAACCACGGCCAAGTCCACTGCGGCAAAGTCGACCGGCACCCGCCGCAGCACCGCGAAGACGACGAAGCCGACCGCCCGCAAATCCGGCACCACCGCCAAGCGCAGCACCGCGACAAGCAAGGCTGGCAGCACCGCCCGCAAGAGTCCGTCGACGGCCAAACGGTCCACCACGGCCAGGAAGCCGGCGGCGCGCAAGACCACCACCGCACGCAAGTCGACGACCGCCCGCAAGACCAGCGCGGCGAGCAAGAGCGGAAGCGGCAGTTCGGGTACCAAATCGACCAGCTGATACCACCAAATCGGCTTGTTCTCACTGACGGGCCGCCTCGCGAGGCGGCCCGTTTTGTTCCTGACTGACTACCACCCTGACACCATTGCTCGATCTCGAACACGGTTCCCAGCTGCTCCGTCTCATCGGTGAGCCCACTCGCCTGCGGCTGTTGCTGATCCTGGAAGCGGAACCGCTGACGGTGGCCGAGCTCACCGCCGTCACCGGCCTGTCACAGAGCCGCGTTTCCACCCATCTCGGTCGCCTGCGCCGCGGCGGGCTGGTCAAGGAATACGGCCAGCGCACGCGGGCACTGCTGACAGTGGACCCTGCCTCCTTCGACGACCGGGCGCGGCAGCTATGGCAGGTCCTGGCGGAGAATATCGACGACAGCAGGCTGCATCAGGACCGGGAACAGGCCCGGGAGATCGCGCGCCGTCGCCAGGTCCGCCCGTCCTGGGCCGAATCGGCGGCCGGCAGCATGGAGCGTCAGTACTCTCCCGGACGCACCTGGGAGGCCACCACACGGGCCCTGATCGGGCTGCTCACGCTGGGTGACGTACTGGACGTGGCCTCGGGCGACGGGGTACTGGCGGAACTGCTCGGCAATCAGGCCCACTCGGTGACCTGCCTGGATTACAGCCGCACCGTGCTCGCCGCGGCCCGGCGCCGGCTGGCACAACGCACGAACGTCCACTTCAAACTGGGCGACATGCACGACCTGTCGATGGGCGATGCCTCGTACGATCAGGTGTTCCTGATGCACGCGCTGACCTTCACCGATCAACCCGAGCGGGTGATCGCCGAGGCCGCTCGGGTACTGCGACCGGGCGGTGATCTGGTGCTGGCTACCCTGGCTGAACACGAACACGGGGCTACGGTGGCCGCCTATGATCATGTCAATCTGGGATTCTCGCGCGTTGCGCTGCTGGACTGGGCCGCCGAGGCCGGCCTGACCGTGCGTTATTGTGATCTCAGTTCCCGCGAGGCGCGTCCGCCATACTTCGAAGTGTTGACCCTGATCGCCGCCAAGCCCGCATGATCGGCATCCCCACCCGGACGAAATGGATCGTCGGACTGGTCTGGCTGCTGGCACTGACTGCCGGCCTGGCTTGGGGCTGGTCCCGGGGTTTGTCCACCCCCCAGATCCTGGTAGCCGTCCACCAGGTGGTGTCCACGCACCCGCTGGCACCACTGGTGTTCATCGTGATCTACACCCTGCGGGCATTCACCTTCTTTCCCGCCATGTTCCTGACCATCGCCGCGGGCAGTCTGTTCGGCTTCTGGATCGGGCTGGTGGCAACGCTGTTCGGCGAGAACCTCTCGGCCCATACCGCTTACGGCATCGCGCGGTTCTTCGGCACCAGCAACCCCGATTCGGACGAAGCACAACAGCGACTCGCCCCCCTACGGCGAGCGCTACGGATGCATGCCTTTCCGACCGTACTGACGCTGCGGGCCAGCTACCTGCCCTTCGATCTGGTCAACTTCGGCTGCGGGCTGCTGCGTGTACCCTGGCCGGGCTTCGCGTTGGGTACGCTGATCGGGCTGCTGCCACCGATGCTGACGTTCGTGAGCTTCGGCGCCTCGGTGGAATTCGAGGCCTTCACCGCCAATTTCGATGACTTCCGGCCGGCCAACCTGTTCAACGAAACCCAGCTACTGGTGTCGGCCGCACTGATGGCGGCCAGTGCCCTCATCGTGTGGTTTGCCCAAGCACATCGCCGGCATCTGACGCGACGCTGACACCGCGTTGACGCGCTCCGGCCTGCTGGCTACAGTCGCGGGCTTGCGATGCATCCGGGGGAGCGGCGTCACGCCGGCATCATGCAGCGATACAGTGTCAGTCTCGGCGCGGTTCTGGTGGTCCTCTGGCTGCTGTTGTCCGGCCATTATTCCGCTCTGCTGCTGGGCTTCGGCGCGGCCAGCTGTCTGCTGGTGCTCTGGCTGGCTCGTCGGATGGGCACAGTGGACGCAGAAACCCAGCCGCTCTATCTGATGCGCCATCTGCCCGGATACTGGCTATGGCTGATGGCGCAGATCGCGCGCTCGAATATCGATGTCATCCGGCGGGTAATCGGCGGCCGCGACGCCCTCTCACCCACCATGGCGACCGTGCAGGTGTCCGGCCGAACGGAACTGGCGCAGGCGATCCTGGCCAATTCCATCACCCTCACGCCGGGCACCGTGTCAGTGGACGCCCGGCGCGACACGATTACCGTGCACGCCATCTCCGCCGAGGGCGCAGCCGAACTCAACGGCGGCGAGATGGATCAGCGGGTGCGTGCCCTGGAGGCCCGAGAGCCGGGGTACCACCGCTGATGTTCGCTGCCGCCATGGCCGGGGTCGCGGTCACCATGCTGTTGCTGCTGATCCGGGCGTTGCTGGGTCCCACGGTATACGACCGCATCCTGGCGGTGAACGTGTTCGGCACCAAAACCGTGCTGCTGATCGCGGTGCTTGGTTTCCTGGACGGTCGCCCCGAGTTTCTCGACGTCGCGCTGGTGTACGCGCTGATCAACTTCATCGGTACCGTGGCGGTGCTCAAGTTCATGCAGTACGGCGATCTGGGCTGGGGCGAGTCCGATCACCCGGATGGCGACGTGTAATGGCGCTGCTCCTGGATATCGCCAGCTGGCTGCTCCTGCTGAGCGGCGCGGTGGTAGCCGTGATCGGCGGCGTCGGCATGCTGCGACTGCCGGATGTCTATACCCGAATGCACGCTGCCTCGGTCACCGACACCGGCGGCATGATCCTGATCATCGGCGGGCTGCTGCTGCAGGCGCCGCACTGGCTGATCGCGGTAAAACTGCTGCTGGTGGGGCTGTTCCTGCTGCTGACCAGCCCCACTGCCGCCAACGCCCTGGCCAATGCGGCGATCCAGGACGGCATCAAGCCGATTCTGGGAGGGGGGCGACGTGGATAACCTGATGATCGAAGCCCTCACCCTGGCCCTGCTCACCCTGCTGGCGGTCACCGGCCTGGCGATCGCCCGCCTGCGAAACCTGTTCGCCGCGGCCATGCTCACCGGGCTGTTCAGCCTGCTGTCGGCCAGTGTCTTCATGGCGCTGGATGCCGTGGACGTGGCATTTACCGAGGCGTCCGTGGGTGCCGGCATTACCACCGTGCTGATGCTGGGGGCCCTTGCCCTGACCCGTGGTCGCGAGAAAACCGTCACCAAGATGCGCACGGCCCAGGCGCTGCTGGTGACCGGCGTTACCGGCGCGGCGCTGGTCTACGCCACCCTGGATATGCCGCATTTTGGCCAGCCCGACACGCCGGTCCAGCAGCACCCGCTGCGCGCGCATTACCTGGAAGCCAGCGAAAAGGAAATCCACATCCCGAACGCCGTGACGTCGGTGCTCGCCAGCTATCGCGGCTATGACACCCTCGGCGAGGTCACGGTGATCTTCACCGCCGGAATCGGCGTGTTCGTGTTGCTGGGCACCGCCCGGAGGCGCCGGCGATGACCGAGCACACCATCCTGCGGGTGGTCGCCAAGCTGACCATTCCCTTCATCCTGCTGTTCGCACTTTACGTGCAGTTCCACGGGGAATACGGCCCCGGCGGCGGTTTTCAGGCCGGCGTGATCTTCGCGGCCGGCATCATTCTCTACACGCTGATTTTCGGGCTCGACGAGGCCCGCCGCGTGATCCCGCCCTGGGCGGTACGCGCGCTGATCTCGGGCGGGGTGCTGATCTACGCCGGCACCGGCGTGGCCTGCATGCTGCTGGGCGGGGACTTTCTCGACTATAACGTGCTCGCCCACAAACCGGCGCACGGCCAGCATCTCGGCATCATCCTGGTGGAGCTGGGCGTGGGTGTCACCGTAACCGGCGGCATGATCGGCATCTTCTTCGTGTTCGCCGGACGTGGCCGGCGCCGGGAGGGCACGGTCGAATGAGTACTTTTCTCGGGCTCTACAATTACTGGATCGTGGTCCTGCTGATGATGATCGGGTTCTATATCGTCATCGGTCACGACAACCTGATGAAGAAGCTCATCGGTCTGAACCTGTTCCAGACCTCGGTATTCATCATGTACATCAGCGCCGGCGCCATTGACGGCGCCACCGCGCCTATTTTGGGGAATGTCGACGCGCCCTATGCGCATCCGCTGCCGCATGTGCTCATCCTCACCGCCATCGTGGTGGGAGTAGCCACCACCGCGCTGGGACTGGCGCTGGTGGTGCGCATTCACGAAGCCTACGACAGTCTCGACGAGAGCGAGATTATTGCCGCCTGCGATACCGGTGACGGGCCGGCGGACGAACACCGCGACCACGCATGATCGCGCACTTCTTTGCCCAGCTGCCGGCGCTGCCGGTGATTCTGCCGCTGCTGGCGGCCCCGCTGTGCGTGCTGCTGCGGCACGCCACCCTGGCCTGGCTGACCTACTGCGCCGTGAGTCTGGCGGTATTCGGCATCAGCCTGCTGCTGCTGGTCCAGGTGCATGTGGGAATCCCGATCTCCTACGCCATGGGCGGCTGGGCGCCGCCGGTGGGGATCGAGCTGCGTATCGACACGCTCAACGCCTTCGTTCTGGTGCTGGTATCGGGCATTGCCGCCGTGCTCGGGCCATACACCCGGGCCAGCGTGACTGCGGAACTGCCGGCGGAGCGGGCCTATCTGTTCTATGCGCTGATGCTGCTGACCCTGTGTGGTCTTCTCGGCATCACCATCACCGGGGATGCGTTCAACCTGTTCGTGTTCCTGGAAATCTCGTCGCTGTCGTCCTATGCGCTGATCGCGCTGGGCACCAAACGCCGCGCCCTTCTGGCCGCCTTCCAGTATCTGGTGATGGGCACCATCGGGGGAACCTTCCTGCTGATCGGCATCGGTCTGCTCTACATCATGACCGGCACGCTCAACATGGCTGATCTGGCCGAGCGGCTGCCGGCCGTGGCCGACACCCGCACGGTGGAGGCGGGGCTGGCCTTCATCGTGGTAGGGGCCAGTATCAAGCTGGCGCTGTTTCCGCTGCATGCCTGGCTGCCGGACGGCTACGCCTACGCGCCGTCGGCGGTCAGCGCGTTCCTGGCGGCCACCGCGACCAAGGTGGCGGCCTACGTGCTGATCCGCTTCATCTATACCGTATTCGGCGCTACCTACGCCTTCGGACAGCTCCCGCTGGGCGAGATTCTCGCGCTGCTGGCGGTGGCGGCGATGCTGTACGGATCACTGGCCGCCATCTTCGCCAGCGACGTCAAGCGGCTGCTGGCCTGGTCGAGCGTGGCCCAGATCGGCTACATCGTACTGGGAATCGCGCTGGCCACGCCCGAGGGGCTGACCGCCGCGGTCCTGCACATGCTCAACCACAGCGTAATCAAGGGGGCGCTGTTCTGCGCAGCGGGCGCCCTGTTCTGGCGGCTGCGCCGCAGCGACCTGGCATCGCTGGCCGGTGCCGCCCGCGCCATGCCGTGGACCTCGGCCGCGTTTGTTGCCGCGGGCCTCGGGCTGATCGGGGTACCGGCCACCGCCGGTTTCATCAGCAAGTGGTATCTGCTGGCCGCGCTGTTCGACGCCCAGCAGGGCTGGCTGGCCGCCGCGGTACTGATCAGTTCGCTGATGGCGGTGATCTACATCGGCCGGGTGGCTGAGCTGCTTTACTTGCGCCCGGCGCCGGACAACGTGCCGGCGCCAAGAGAGGCACCCGCGGCCATGCTGGCCGCCACCTGGACCCTGGTACTGGTCAACATCGGCCTGGGGTTGTACAGCACCCCGATCGTTGATGTGGCCCGTTCGGCGGCCACCGGACTGACCGGAGGCGGCACATGACCATCGCTCTGCCATGGCTAATGGCGTTGCCCGCCGCCGGCGCGCTCGGAGTGATCGCCCTGGGCCGCTGGCCCAACCTGCGCGACGGCCTGAGCGTGGCCACCGCCCTGCTGCTGTTTGCGGCCGTAAGCAGCTGGCTGGGGCCGGTCCTCGAGGGGGCGCGTCCAGCGGTCACGCTGATCCAGATCCTGCCGGGTCTGTCGCTGAGCCTGGTGCTGGAACCGCTGGGACTGCTGTTCGCGCTGGTCGCTTCCGGGCTGTGGATCGTCACCGCGATCTACGCCATCGGCTACATGCGGGGTAATGACGAGCACAACCAGACCCGGTTCTTCGCCTGCTTCGCCCTGGCATTGGCAGCGGCCATGGGCATTGCCCTGGCCGGCAATCTGCTGACGCTGTTCCTGTTCTACGAAATGCTCACCCTGTCCACCTATCCGCTGGTGGCGCACAAGGGCAATGATGACGCCCGGGCCGGGGGACGCACTTATCTCGGCGTCCTGCTGACCACGTCCATCGGCCTGCTGCTGCCGGCCATCATCATTACCTGGGTGGTGGCGGGCACGCTGGATTTCACCCCCGGCGGAATTCTTCAGGGCCATATCACACCGATGGCCGCCACGGGCCTGTTCGCGCTGTACCTGTTCGGCACCGGCAAGGCGGCGCTGATGCCGTTCCACCGCTGGCTGCCGGCCGCAATGGTGGCCCCGACGCCGGTATCCGCGCTGCTGCATGCGGTGGCGGTGGTCAAGGCCGGAGTATTCGCGGTGCTCAAGGTCACCGTCTACGTGTTCGGCATCGACTTTGCTGCGGCGGGCGATATCACCGTCCCGATGATGTGGATCGCCGCCTTTACCATTCTGGCCGCCTCGGTGGTCGCCCTGACCCGCGACAATCTCAAGGCACGGCTGGCCTACTCCACCATCGGCCAGCTGGCCTACATCGTGCTCGGCGCCACCCTGGCCAACGGCATGGCGATTGCCGGCGGCGCCACCCACATCGTGATGCACGCCTTCGGCAAGATCACGCTGTTCTTCTGCGCCGGCGCCATCTACACCGCGGTGCATCGCACCCGGGTCAGCGAACTGGACGGTCTGGGCCGGGTAATGCCCTTCACCTTCGGCGCCTTTCTGGTGGCATCGCTGTCCATCATCGGCCTGCCGCCCCTGGGCGGGGCCTGGAGCAAATGGGCGCTGATGGCCGGCGCAGCCGACGCCGGCCAGTTGCTGATGATTGCGGTGCTGGCGATCAGCTCGCTGCTGAATATCGTGTATCTGCTGGATATCCCGGCCCGGGCGTTCTTCCGCCCCGGCCATGACCTGCCGACCGGCCGCCGGGAAGCGCCGCTTGCCTGCGTGGTACCGCTTTGCATCACCGCCGCGGGCAGCGTGGCGCTATTCTTCGTGGGCGGGCATATCCTGCAACTGCTGGCACCAGTGACCGGATCATGAGCAAGCAATCATCAACCGGCTGGCTGGAACGGGCCAGCACCGTCAACGGCATCGTCTATGCGCTGTGGGGGCTGTGCGCGCTGCTGATCGCCGCCGAGTTCGTCTATCACAAGCATCCCTACTTCGGCTTCGACGGCTGGTTCGGGTTCTATGCGCTGGCCGGCTTCGGCGCCTACTGCGTGATCGTTTTCTCGGCCAAGGGCCTGCGACGGCTGCTGGCCCGCGACGAGGATTATTACGGCGAGGATGGCGATGCCTGAGTGGCTGGCCAATCCCGCCCTGGTGATCATGGCCGGCGGCCTGCTGGCCGCCGTGTGCCCGCGCGCATGGCTGGGCGCACTGGCCGTGGCCCTGCCAGCGCTCGGGCTGACGCTGCTCTGGCAGCTGCCGCTGGGCACCTATGCGCCGGTAACGCTGTTCCAGCTGGAGCTGGCTACCATCCGCATCGACGGTCTGAGCCGGATATGGGCCACCATCTTCCATATCGCCGGTGGGCTGGCCGGTCTGTACGCGTGGCATGTCCGGGACCGGGTGCAGCACGCCGCGGCACTGATCTATGCCGGGGCCGCCATCGGCGCAGTACTCGCGGCCGATCTGGTGACGCTGTTCATCTACTGGGAACTTACCGCGATCGCCTCGGTGTTCCTGATCTGGGCCCGGGGCACCGCCCGCGCATACCGCGTGGGCATGCGCTACCTGGTGATCCAGGTGGTCTCGGGGCTGCTGCTGATGGCCGGCGCCATCATCCACTATCGCGCCACCGGGTCGCTGGCATTCAACCAGCTGGGGCTGGAGGTGCCCGGCGGCTGGCTGATCTTCCTGGCCTTCGGCATCAAGTGCGCCTTTCCACTGCTGCACAACTGGCTGCAGGATGCCTATCCCGAGGCCACCGTCACCGGCACCGTGGTGCTGTCGGTGTTCACGACCAAACTGGCCGTCTACGCCCTGGCCCGCGGCTTCGCCGGCGAGGAGATACTGATCACCATTGGCGCGGCGATGACCGCTTTCCCGATCTTCTTCGCGGTGATCGAGAACGACCTGCGCCGGGTGCTGGCATACAGCCTCAACAACCAGCTGGGGTTCATGGTGGTGGGCATCGGCATCGGCACCGAGATGGCGCTGAACGGGGCGGCCGCCCACGCCTTCGCACATATCCTGTACAAGGCGCTGCTGTTCATGTCGATGGGGGCGGTGCTCTACCGTGTGGGCACGATCAAGGCCAGCGAGCTGGGCGGGTTGTACAAGTCGATGCCGCTGACTGCCGTGTTCTGCATCATCGGCGCCATGTCGATTTCCGCCTTTCCGCTGTTTTCCGGCTTCGTCACCAAGTCGATGATCCTCACTGCGGCCGCGGTGGAACACCACTGGGTTGCCTGGCTGGTGCTGCTGTTCGCCTCGGCCGGCGTACTTGACCACTCCGGCATCAAGGTACCCTTCTTCTCGTTCTTCCACCACGACGTGGGCCACCGGGTGCCGGAAGCCCCTTGGAACATGCTGGCGGCCATGGGGATCACGGCACTCCTATGCATCGCCATCGGCGTGTACCCGGCGCCGCTGTACGCGATTCTGCCGTTTGCGGTGGACTACGCGCCCTACACCACCGCCCACGTGATTACCCAGCTGCAGCTACTGCTGTTCGCGGCGCTGGCCTTCACAACGCTGTTCCGCCGCGGCTGGTATCCACCCGAAATCCCGGCGCTGAATCTGGATTCGGACTGGGTCTATCGGCGGCTTGCTCCCCTGCTCCTGACCCGAGTCCGTGGCATCGCCGACCGCTGGGGCGACGCCCTCAGCGAACTGGCATCAGGGGCCGGCCGCCGCGGGCTCGCGCTTACCCGCCGCGTCTATCAGCCGGACGGCGTGCTTGCGAAGCCCTGGGGCACCGGTGTCATGACGCTGTGGGTTGCCGTGCTACTGGCCGCTTATCTGTTGTTCTATTTCGGGTAGAAAATAAAAATCCGGGCTGCTGGAATCTGCATCCATGCGCCGGATGGACCGTGCTCATTCAGAGCATGCGGCGGCGGGTTTCCACCAGACGCATGATCATGGGCGTGAGAATCAGCTGCATGGCCAGATCCATCTTGCCGCCCGGAATCACGATGGAGTTGGGCCGCGACATCCAGCTGCCGTGCAGCATGCTTTGCAGGTAGTTGAAGTCGATGCCGCGCGGATTGCGGAAACGGATCACCACCATCGATTCATCGGGCGTGGGAATCCAGCGGGCGATGAAAGGATTGGACGTATCCACCGTGGGCACGCGCTGGAAGTTGATATCGGTTTCCGAGAACTGCGGGCAGATGTAGCGTACGTAATCGGGCATGCGCCGCAGAATGGTGTCGGTGATCGTCTCGGTGGTATGGCCGCGGGCCTCGCGGTCTCGGTGCAGCTTCTGTGTCCACTCGAGGTTGATTACCGGCACCACGCCGATCTTGAGGTCTGCATGGCGGGCCACGTCGACGCCCTCGGTGACCACCGCGCCATGCAGCCCCTCGTAGAACAGTAGGTCGGCGTTGTCGGGGAAGTCCTCCCATTCGGTGAAGGTGCCCCGCGGCGCGGCGTACATCTCTTCTTCCTCGGCATTGTGGATGTAATGCCGCGTGTAGCCGGTGCCGTTCTCGGCGAATTGCCGGAACACCGTCTCCAGGTCCTCCAGCAGGTTGGCTTCGGGACTGAAATGGCTGAAATGGTCGTTGCCAGCAGCCTCAGCATCGGCGGTGGCCTGCTTCATGTCGGCGCGGTTGTGGCGATGGAAGGCATCACCTTCGATGAACGCGGCATTGACCTTCTCGCGCCGGAAGATGTTCTCGAAGGTCTGCTTGACCGAGCTGGTGCCCGAGCCGGATGAACCGGTGATGGAGATGATCGGATGCAGGGCAGACATGGAACCTCCTAGACCCGCAGAAGCCCGCGGTGCGAGAACAACGGCGACCGGGTAAAATCGTGGCTGGGGTCGGTGTGATAACGCGCCACCCGCTCGACCTTGTCGGCGGAACCGAACACCAGCGGCGTGCGCTGATGCAGGTTGCGCGGCTTGATATCCAGAATCCGGTTGACGGTGTCGGTGGCCGCGCCGGCGGCTTCCTCGAACACCAGCGCCATCGGATTGGCTTCATACAGCAGCCGCAGCCGCCCCTGCTGATAGCCACGACGCTGATCGCCCGGATACAGGAAGATGCCGCCGCGCACGAGAATCCGGTAGGCATCGGCCACCATCGAGGCAATCCAGCGCATGTTGAAATTGGCGCCCAGCGGGCCGTCCTCGCCGGCCAGGCAGTCGTCGATGTAGGTTCGCACGCACTCGTCCCAGTGGCGATAGTTGGAGGCGTTGATGGCGTACTCGGTACGCGCGGGGTGAATCCGCACATCCTGCTGCGCCAGCCGGAACTCGCCCCGAGCCGGGTCCAGCGTAAAGATATGAGTGCCCTTTCGCACCGTCATGACCAGCGATACCTGGGGCCCGTAGATGATGAAGCCGGCACCCAGCTGTTCGCGGCCCGGCACCAGAAACGAGGCTTCGCCGTCGGTGCCCGGGCGAGCCGGCAGGATCGAAAAGATGGTGCCGATGGACACGTTGGTGTCGATATTGGACGAACCGTCGAGCGGGTCCAGGGCCACGGCCAGCGGCGCATCGGCATCCAGCGTAACCGTGCTGTCGGATTCCTCGGAGGCCACCAGCGCCACCGGTGCCCGGCGCAGGGCCTCGGTGAAGGTGTCGTGGGCGATTACATCCAGCGCCTTCTGCTCGTCGCCGTCGGCATTTTGATTGCCCCGGGCGTCGCCCATCCGCCCGGCGAGCGTGCCCAGCTGAATGGTGGCGGCAATCTCGCGCGATGCGCCGGCCATGACCGCTACCACCTGGTCGACGGCGGGGTCATCGGCCCCGCTGGTCTCCAGAAACGCCTGCAGAGTCATCGGTTCCGGCATGCCGAACCTCCTCTATCGGGGCCGTTCATGGTGCGGCCCTCGTGGTCGAACCCGCAAACCCTAGCGAGGGGTTTTGGTTAAATCCAGTTTAATCTATTTGACAGTTCGCCAAATTTTATTTGTGATAGCGCCATGCGCGGCCTGACCCTCAAGCAATTCAGCGGCATCGAGGCCATCGCCCGCCACGGCCGCATCACCGGCGCCGCCGCGGAACTCCATGTGACCCCGGCGGCGCTGACCGCCCGGCTGCGCCAGCTCGAGGATACCCTGGGGCTGGTGCTGTTCGATCGGACCCGCCAGGGCCTGAAACTCACCGAGGCCGGTCAGACCACGCTGCTGGCCGCCGAACAGGTGCGCGCTACTCTCACCGAATGCACCGATCGCCTGGCCAGCCTGCGGGGCGTGGCCAGCGGCCGGGTACGCATCGCGGTGGTTTCCACCGCCAAGTATTTTGCGCCCTATGCCATTGCCGCTTTCGGACGCCGGCATCCCGGACTCGACATGCAGCTGCACGTGGGCAACCGCGAAGAAACCATTGCCCGGCTGGCCGATTACTCGGCCGACATCGCGGTGATGGGCCGGCCAGCCCGGGATTTCCCCGTCGAACACCTGGTCATCGGCGACCATCCGCTGGTGCTGGTGGCCGCCCCCGGTCATTCGCTGGCAGATCACCGGAATCTGCCGGTGGGACAGCTAGGTGACGAGACCTTCCTGGTACGCGAACCCGGCTCCGGGACGCGCACCGTATTCGAAACCCTGGCCCGCCGTATGCCGCGTCAGCCTGCCATCGGCATGGAGATCGCCAGCAACGAAACCATCAAGCAGGCGGTGATGGCCGGGCTGGGCATCGCCCTGCTGTCGGCCCACGCGGTGGGCGCCGAGATCGCCGACGGTCGGCTGGTAATCCTGCCGGTCGAGGACCTGCCGATCCGCCGTCAGTGGTACGCGGTACGCCGAGCGGACCGCCATGCCACTCCGGCGATGGCGGCGTTCTGGGCGTTTATCGACGAGCAGCGGGACGCGTTGCTGCCACAGATGGTGGTTTAAGACCTCGCAGGCAACCCCCGCCGCGCCCAGCCCTGATGCGAGTCAGACCCCCAGCAGCTTTGCCACCGCGGGCTCCATCTTGGTCAACCCGTGGGACCGGCCCAGGGCAAGCGCCGCGTCCGGTGCCTGGCCCTTGAGCCAGCCTGCGCGCAGGGCAAATAGCGCCCCCACCCGGTTGCCGCTGGCGCAATGGACCAGCGCGGATTCGTCACCCACCTCACCCATGACCTCGTCGAACCGGCGCACATTGGCGTCGTTGAGATCGTCCGGGCCGGCAATCGGCAGGTGGTGATAGATCAGCCCGATGGCCGCCACCGCCTCGGCTTCGTTGAAATCCGGGGTTTCCGCATCAGGCCGCAGATTTACCACGTGGCGCACTCCGGCGTCGCGGGCCGCGACCAGAGCCGCTTCGTCCACCATACCGCCGCAGTAGCAGTTGTCGGCAGGCTGTGCCAGATTGGGTATGCGATCGTTCAGAGACATGGCTATTAGTCACTCCATCGTGCGGAATTCAGGGTTCAGGCGCGATCCAGCGAGTGCCAGAGACAGCGATCACCGCTGGCCTCGGACAGGCGCTGGAGATATTCGTCATGCGCCGTTCGTTCCTCGTCGGAGGCCGCCACCACCCGCGGCCGGTTCGGCGCCGCGGCAAGGATGGCCGCTACGTCCGCATGGTGCTGGTGGCTCTGCTCGGCGTTTTCAACCGCGAAACTGATCGCGGTCTGGCCGCCACTCATGAACAGATACACGTCCGCAAGCAGTTCCGCGTCCAGCAGTGCGCCGTGGCGCTCGCGGGCCGAGTCGTCCACCCCGTAGCGCTTGCACAGAGCATCCAGGCTGTTGCGCTGCCCCGGATGCAGACGCCGGGCCTCCACCAGGGTATCCAATACGCTTACCTGTGACTGCAGGCCCGGAAACTCCGGCTGCAGGCGGCGGAACTCGGCATCCAGGAAGCCGAGATCGAACGGGGCGTTGTGGATCACCAGTTCGGCGTCGCCCAGATAGGCCTGAAGCTCGTCGGCAATCGCCGCGAACCGGGGCTTGTCGGCGAGAAACTCATTGGTGATGCCATGGACCTCGATGGCCCCCTGCTCCACCGTCCGTTCCGGATTGACGTAGAGATGCAGGTTATTGCCGGTGGCGCGGCGATGAACGAGTTCGACACAACCGATCTCGATGATTCGGTGATCGCTCGGCTCCAGGCCGGTGGTTTCGGTATCCAGGACGATCTGACGCATGCGGCTCAGCAACAACAAGCTTCCGTTGAAAGCATGCGCAGGGAGATGCGTATTGGCAAGCGGGCAACCATCCCGGCCGCCGTCTCAGCCATTCGGCAATTCGTCGATGCCGCGATTGGCCAGCGCATCCGCTGCCTCGTTGCCGGGGTCCCCGGCATGGCCCTTGACCCAGTGCCAGGCTACCTCATGCGTCTGATTGAGTGCGTCCAGCTGCTGCCACAGATCGGCATTCTTCACCTGCTTACGATCCGCAGTGCGCCAGCCGTTCTTCTGCCAGCGCGGCAGCCAGTCGGTAATCCCTTGGCGCACGTAATTGGAGTCGGTATAAAGCTGCACCCGGCAGGGCTGACGCAGCGACTCCAGCGCCCGGATCGCGGCCAGCAATTCCATCCGGTTGTTGGTGGTATGCGCGTCGCCACCGAAAAGTTCCCGCCGGTGATCACCGTACACCAGCAATGCCCCCCAGCCACCCGGCCCGGGATTGCCGCGGCAGGCACCATCGGTATGGATAACCACGTCCTTCATGCCGCATCCCGATGCGAATTACCGGCACGCGCCGTGGGTTCGGGCATGCCCCGGCCCGCCAGTGCAGGCCGGCGGACGCGCCAGCGGTTGGATATCGGTCGCAGCGGGATCACCCGCTTGCGCGCAGTCACCAGATATGCCGGCGCCAGTGCCGAAACCAGCCAGTAGGCCGCCGTCGGCGGCAGCGCTATCCCCGAGCGCGGAAGATAGGGAAAGCCGGGTCCGAATCGCCGCATCTCGGTGATCTCGAAATCGAGCAGTTGCAACCAGTCGCGGACCCGTCCGAGAGCGACCAGCCGCCCGATGGCGGGATAGCCGCTGCCACGCCGCCGCAACCGCTGCCCCAGCGCCCAGGGGCCGAAGGGGTTGAAACCCAGCAGCACCACCTGGCCCCGATCGGACAGCACCCGGTTGACCTCGCGCAACAGTCGATGCGGATCGGGCGTGAGTTCCAGGCTGTGGGGCATCACCACGGCATCGAGACTGCCGCTGGCCAGCGGCAGGGTATGGCCGTCAAAACGAATGTCCGCGGGGGTATCGGGCTGGCTGTCGGCGACCCAGCGGCACAGCATCGGACAACTCTCCAGGACATCACCGGGCACGCCCCAGCGTCCGATCTGCAGAATGCGATAACCCGGTACGCGACGCAGGCAGGCCTGCAGCCGCTCGGCCTCAAGGGCAATCAGGTTCTGGAAGCGGCCGGCATCCAGCCAGGATCGGATGCTCGCCAGCGTCGTGTGTCGCAATTGATTTTACCTCGGCCGGTTGGCAACATCCCGAGTCATGCTAAACGTGTTCGCAATCCCGGCCCTGGCCGACAATTATATATGGGCCATCGCTGATGGCGACAGCCGCCAGGCGGTAATCGTGGATCCCGGCGAAGCCAACCCGGCGCGCGCCTGGCTGGCCGAACAGGGTCTCACCATGGCCGCCATCCTGATCACGCATCATCACCCCGATCATACCGCGGGGGTGGCCGCGCTGATCGACGAGGCTGAAGTACCCGTCTACGGCCCGGAAGAAGCCACCCGCGCCTGCACGATTACCCGACAGGTGAGTGATGGCGATCGCGTCAGCATCGACGAACTGGGCATCACGCTTGATGTGCTGGCAGTTCCGGGCCATACACTCGGCCATATCGTCTATACCGGCCATGGTTGGCTGTTCAGCGGCGATGCCCTTTTCCGCGGCGGCTGCGGTCGTCTGTTCGAGGGGGATGCGGGCATGATGCGTCCCGGGCTGGCACGCCTGCGGGAGCTGCCCGGCGACACCCAGGTATTCGGCGGTCACGAATACACGGTGAAGAATCTCACCTTCGCGGCGATGGTAGAACCGGACAACACCACCGCGCTCGGTGCTCTGGAGCAGGCTCGTGCCGACCGCGAACAGGATCGTCCGACGCTTCCTTCCACCCTGGCCGATGAACGGGCGATCAACCCCTTCATGCGCTGGGATCAACCCGATGTGATCGCCGCGGCGCAGGCGCGCGATCCCTCGGCCACCGGGCCTGACGCGGTATTCGCCGCGATTCGCGCCTGGAAAGACAGCGCCTGACGGTGCCGTCTTCCCGAACTCATTGATGACAACCCACGGCTGCACCCCGGTGCGACTCGCGGCACTCGGGCTGATGCTGCTGTCGCTTGTGCTCTCCGGATGCGCCTCCCGCCCGGCGCCCCCGGTCGTCAGCGTCACCCCCGAACCCATGGGACCGCCCGCCCCGGCGATCCGGCCAGTCGTCTACGACGATATCTGGGCGCGTATCCGTGAAGGCATGTCCCTGGGCGGGTATGAGCAGCGCCCCGAGGTCCGCGCATGGACCCAGTTCTACGCCGCCCGTACCCGGCACATCGAGGAGGCGGCGCAACGTGCCACCCCCTTCATCTGGCACATTGCCGAGGCGGTCGAGAGGCACGACATGCCCCTGGAAATCGCCCTGTTGCCGATCGTTGAAAGCGGCTTCGACCCACGTGCCAATTCGTATTCGAGCGCCGCCGGCCTGTGGCAGTTCATGCCCCTGACCGCCAGCCGCTTCGGATTGGAACGCAACTGGTGGTACGACGGCCGCCGGGATGTACTGTCAGCCACCAGCGCCGCCCTCGATTACCTGGGATTCCTGCACCGTCGGTTCGATGACTGGCTGCTGGCGCTGGCCGCGTATAACGCCGGTGAGGGCCGGGTGGGCCGGGCCGTGGCAAGGGCGGAGGCCGCCGGGCAGCCGGGGGATTTCTGGCACCTGGAACTGCCAGCCGAGACCGACGATTACGTACCCAAGCTGCTTGCGCTGCGGCGCCTGCTGCAGACACCGGGCGCGTTTGATCTGGCCCTGCCGGCGATTCCGGACCGCCCTCTGACCGAGGCGGTTCAGCTCGATGCGCAAATCGACTTCTCGGTCGCGGCCGAGATGATCGACATCCCCACGCAGACACTGGCGGACATCAACCCGGGGTTTCGCCGCTGGGCGACGCATCCGGAGGGCCCCCACCGATTGCTGGTGCCCAGCGAGCGATCCTGGCAGTTTCGCACCGCGCTGGCCCGCACCGATCCGGCACAACTGGTGACCTGGCATCGGCACCAGGTGCAGGCGGGGGAAGTCCTGGGTGGTATCGCAGCCCGTTATGGCACGACCGTCGCTATGATCCGCGAAGCCAACAATATGCGGGATTCGGTGATCCGGCCCGGCGAAGATCTGCGCGTTCCCGCGAAACCGGCGCAACGTTTGCAGACAGCGACAGAATCAGGTGGCTATCAGGTTAGCGGCGGAGACAGCCTCTGGCGCATCGCCCGTGACCGGGGCATGAGCGTGGACCATCTCCGGCACCTAAACGGCCTGTCGGCCAAGGCCGTGCTGCAACCCGGCCAGACACTGCGGCTGCACGACCCGAACGTCACACCGAGACCCGACTGGTCGCTGGTCGGCGCTCATGAGGTGGCGGCCAGCACTCCGCCGACAGAACAGGCCGGGGGCGCGGGTGAAACCCCGACGACCAGGTCCAACGCGGCGATGATCTACTATGATGTGCAACAGGGCGATTCGCTATGGTCGATCGCGCGCAGTTTCGAGGTCACCATCGCGGCGCTGCGGCGCTGGAATCGTCTGGAAGACAACCGGCTGCAGCCGGGCCAGCGCCTGCGCATACGCCTGGCCTCCACCATCTAGATCACGACCGGCCGCGGCGTCGGCTCATGCAGGAACGAATTTATGGGATTTCTCGACGGCAAGAAGGCATTCATCACCGGAGTGGCCAGCAACCGCTCCATCGCCTGGGGCATTGCGCGCGCCATGCATCGTGAAGGCGCGACCCTCGGGTTCTCCTATCAGGGCGAGAAACTCGGCCCCCGCGTGGAGAAACTGGCTGCCGAGCTGGACAGCAATTTCGTGGTGCCGCTGGATGTGTCCAGCGACGACGATATCGACAGCGCCGTGGCGTCCATCGAACAACGCTGGGGCCAGCTCGACATCCTGGTGCATGCCATCGGCTTCGCCCCGCGCGAGGCCCTGTCCGGCAGCTATCTCGACAGCGTTACCCGCGAAGCCTCATCGATTGCCCACGACATCAGCGCCTACAGTTTCGCGGCCCTGGCCCGGGCTGCCCGCCCGCTGCTCAGCGACCAGGCCGCGCTGCTGACCCTGACCTATCTGGGCGCCGAACGTGCTGTACCCGGGTACAACGTGATGGGCCCGGCCAAGGCCAGCCTCGAGGCCAACATGCGCTTCATCGCCGCCGACCTGGGCCATCGCGGCATCCGCGCCAACGCCATTTCCGCCGGCCCGATCAAGACGCTGGCGGCCGCCGGCATCAGCGGTTTCCGCACCATGCTGGGCCACGCGGCCGGCAATAGTCCGCTGGGGCGCAACGTCACCACCGAGGAAGTCGGCAACACCGCGGCGTTTCTGTGTTCCGACCTGGCGTCGGGGATAACCGGGGAAGTAGTCTACGTCGACGCTGGTTATCACATCATGGGCATGAATCCGGCGCACGAAGGCGCTGAATGATGCCGCCACTCCGACCGAGTTCCTAGAAAAACAGCGCGTACACCCAGGGCAGCAACAGGGCCGTCGCCAGCCCGTTGAGGCCGATCGCCAGACCGGCGAAGGCCGCTGCTGCCGCCGATTCCTGTACCGCCCTTGCGGTACCGATGCCGTGAGCGGCCGCCCCCAGGGCCAGACCCCGGGCGTGGGGGTCGCGCACGCGGATCAGATCCAGCAGCGGCGGCCCGACCATCGCCCCGAGAATGCCGGTCACGATCACCAGCACGGCGGTCAGCGATACCAGGCCGCCGCCGTACTCGGCCAGACTCATGGCAATCGGCGTGGTCACGGACTTGGGGGCCAGCGAGGCCAGCACTGCCGGCGTCGCGCCCGCGGCCCAGCCCACCAGCAGCGCACTGGTAATGGCGGTGGCCGACCCGCAGGTCAGCGCCATGGCAATGGCCCCGATCGACTGTCGCACCGCCCGCCACTGACGATAGATGGGCACCGCCAGCGCGACGGTTGCCGGCCCCAGCAGGAAATGCACGAACTGGGCGCCCTCGAAATAGGTCCGGTAATCGGTACCGCTGAGCTTGAGCAGGCCACCGAGCAGCAGCACGGCAATCAGCACCGGATTGCACCAGGTCCGGCGGCCACTGCGCTCGTAAAGCCACAGCCCCGCCTGATAGGCCAGCAGCGTGAACAGCAGCGCGCTGAGCGGACGCGCGGCAAGGTAGACCCAGAGCGATTGCAGATCCATGGCGTCAGTCCCGCTTGCGCATCAGGCGCTGCATGACCCAGCCGGTGACCAGCACGGTGGCCACGGTGCTCACCAGCAATGCGGCGGCAATGGGCTGCCACTGCGCCTGCAGCAACGCGAGGTGGGCCACGACTCCGACGCCGGCCGGCACGAACAGCAGCGCCAGGTGATTCAGCAACCCGTCGGCAACCCGGGCCAGATCCGGGGGCTCCTCGCCCCGCCACAGCAGGAACGCCAGCAGCAGGATCATGCCAATCACCGGTCCCGGGACCGGCAGTCCGGACGCTGTGGCAGCCAGCTCGCCCAGCCACTGACAGAGCAGTAGCATCGTGATCCAGTAAAGCATCGTGCGGGTCAGTCCGCGTCGCGCCGCCCGAAGTATCCGATGCCCAGCACCAGGCTGGCCGCCAGCAGGACCACCATGACCGCGAACAGCGGCCAGGGCCCGAAATGGTAGATCACAGGCAGGGCCAGCCCGGTGATCAGACCACCGCCGAAGAAGGGTTCGAATACCAGTTGCTTGTAACCGAAGGCCTCGTAGGCCGGCGAGCGTCCATCCGGATCGGCAATCTTCATCAGAATCAGCCCGGTGGCGGTCACGCCCATGGACTGCCCTAGATCCCCGATTCCCCGCTCGAACCAGTACTGCGGAATCATCCGCGGGGCGACCCAGATGAACATGCCGATATTCCAGGCCAGCCCCACACTGGCCAGCAACAGGAACGGTCCCAGGTTGGCGGCGATGACACTCAGCGACAGACTGGCAATTGCCGCGGCTATCAGCACATCCAGCGCCAGTCCCTGCAGCCGCAGCATGGTGGCGCGATCCAGCAGGTCACCATAACCGGCGCGATTGAGCCCGATCTGGACCAGTACGCCCCCGATCATCGCCAGCGGGAACAGCGGCACCGCGCCAAGCAGTGCCACGCCGTCCGGTCCGCCCCAGGTGATGGCCTCGATCCAGCGCAGAAGTGACAGCAGCCCGTAGCCGATCAGGATAGCTAGGCCGGCCAGACCGGCGTGCAGGGTCAAGGGTTCGATGGATTCCGGGCGCACTGTCATTTCGCCGGCGTACCGCGGCCGCTCGTGCGCGTCGACCAGCCCGCGGCGTTGCGCCAGCGGCATGGCCGCGACCGAGGCATCGTGTACCTCGGTGTGACCGCGCCGGATGCCCCAGTTCACCAGGATAATGCCCAGCGCCATGCCGCCGACCACGCCCACCGTGGCCATGCCGACCGCGAGATCCGCGCCGTCGCTGAATCCCAGTTCCGCAAACACCGGCTGCAGGCCGGCCGCGGTGCCATGACCGCCTTCGAAGCCGATCTCGATCAGGGCGCCCGCCATCACCGGCAGACCGAATACCGGCACCAGCACGGCGACCGCCAGCAGAATCCCCAGTACGTACTGCCCGGAGGCCAGACTCAGCCCGAAGGCCAGCTGCGGGCCGGCCAGATGCCACACCCGCCGCCAGCGCGGCAGCGGCACGCCGAGCAGGAGCGTGGCAAACACCACATTGATCATCAGTCCCGGGAGGCTCGACCAGACTCCCAGCACGTCGGCCGGAATCAGGCCGTCGGCAAGGGTGTGATCACCACCGAAAATCACGCCCGCGATCCCGCCGAGAATATCCGGGCCGAGCGCCAGGCCGATCGCGCCGCCGAGGATGGAGGCCGGCAGAAACAGGTTCTGACCGGCCCGCCAGTGCAGGCGCACCAGCTTGCCGGCCAGCAGCAGCAGTGCCAGGCCGATCAGTGCGGTACCGACCTGCCCGGGGGTCATCAGTTCAGGCGGTTTTCGTAGATTTCCACATCATAGTCCGCCCGGATCGCTCGGCGCATCACGGCATACTCGAGACCGGCCAGGCGCCCTTCGATGCGGCTGACCAGCGTTCCGCGGGTGGACTCGTCCAGGTTTTCGGGCACTCGCACGCCACTGACCGACACTACCGCTTGACCACCGTTGGCGAGTGAAACCAGCCGGCGAGAGACCTCACCGTCAGCCGGCTGCGGCAAGCTGAAGGCCGCTTCCCGGATGGCGCCGCTGACGGAACTCCCGCCATCGCGCGCGATCCAGCCGGGCGTCACCAGATCGCCGGGCAACTGTTCGGCCAGATCCGCCAGACTTCTGTCACCGCTTTCCAGTTGATCCAGCGCCTCCTGCGCGCGTTCCGCCGCCAGCCTGGCCGCGGCCTCGTCACGGATTCGTTCGCGAATCTGGTCACGGACCTCGGCCAGCGGCAGCCGTGCCGCCGGCTCGTTCTCGGCAACCCGCACCACCACCAGGCGGTCACCCGACAGCGAAATGGGGGTGCTGTTCAGTCCGTCCTTGAGGACCGCATCGGAAAAGGCAGCCTCGACCACCGCCTCGTTGCCGGCCAGCCCGGTTCCGCCGTCCGGCGTCACCCAGCCAGTCGTCTGGATCTCCAGATCCAGTTCTTTGGCAATGGTATCCAGCGACTGCGGGGCCTCGAACGCCAAGGCGTCCAGCTCCTCGCTCAACTGCTTGAAACGTTCCTGGCGCTCCTGCGAACGGTAGAGCGACAACAGTTCGTCCTGAACCTCGGCGTCGTCGAACGGCTTGACCTCGGCCGGATCCACCTCTTCCAGCTTGATCAGGTGCCAGCCGAACTCGGTCTTAACCGGATTGGAGATCGATCCGGGTTCGAGATCGAACAGTGCCTTCTCGAACGGGGCGACCATCGAGCCGCGGGTCACCCAGTCCAGGCTGCCCCCGTCCTCGGCCGTGCCCTGGTCATCCGAATGCTCGCTGGCGAGGTCCGCGAAATCGACGTCGCCCTGTTCCAGCTGGTCGGCCAGTGCCTGGATCTCGGCACGCGCGGCTTCGGCATCGGTGTCGCCATCCTCGCGAATCAGGATGTGCCGTGCCTTGCGACGCTCCGGCGATTTGAAGCGGGCTTCCTTCTCCTGCTCATAGAGCGTGCGCAGGAACTCGTCGTCCGGGGCCTCGGCCACCTCGAGTTCACTGCGATCCAGCGACACGTAGGCCAGTTTCACCCGCTGATCGCGCATGAAGGCATCCGGGTGATCACGGTAGTAGGCCTCGACCTCACCCTCCCCGATGCTGACCTCGTCGCGAAACGCGTCCGGTGAGAACGACAGATAGGACAGCTCGCGTTCCTGATTGCTCAGCCGGTGGGCCTGCTGCACCAGCGGATCGGTCACGAAACCGGTGGCCAGTACCGCCTCGCGCAACTGGCTGGACTGCAGATCGTGACGCAGCCCGGCCTCGAACGCGGCCGCGCTGATGCCGGCCTGCGACAGCAGCGCGCGATAGCGGTCCGGGGAAAAATTGCCATCCACCTGAAAGCGCTCATCCCCGCGCAGCGCCTGTAGCAGACCCTGATCGGTGACACGGAGCCGGTTGTCCTGGGCGTACTGCACCAGCAATTCCTGCTGGATCAGATTCTCCAGGACCGTACGCCGGAAGCGCTTGGGCTCGATCACGTTGTGATCGAAATTCTCGCCCATCAGCTGCTGCAGGCGCTGGTAGCGCTGATCGTAGGCCCGTTGCAGCTCGTACTTGGTGATGTCGGTGCCGCCGACCGTTGCCACCGCGGGATTGGCCGACTGGGTGAAGTAGGACCCCACCCCCCAGACACTGAATACCAGCGCAATCAGGCCGACGATGGCATAGGCGACCGGGCCGCTGGATTTATCACGAATACGTTGCAGCATAACGGTTCACATTCCTGGGAACGCCCCCTGCTGGGGTGGCGTCAAACGAAAAAGGGCGCCCCGTGGTGAAGCGCCCTTTCGGATCGGGCGCACCCTGGCAGAGGCGCCCGTCAACTGATGTCAGGATGGCGGAGCGGACGGGACTCGAACCCGCGACCCCCGGCGTGACAGGCCGGTATTCTAACCAACTGAACTACCGCTCCGCGAAATGGTGGGTGCTGACGGGTTCGAACCGCCGACATTCGCCTTGTAAGGGCGACGCTCTACCAGCTGAGCTAAGCACCCGTGGGTACCGCTCATATGGCGTTGAGCACCCGCGAGGTGCGCTAGTTTACGGCATCCTTGAGCGCCTTGCCAGCCTTGAAACCGGGCGTCTTGCCGGCCGGGATGTTGATGCTCTGCCCGGTCTTGGGATTGCGGCCCTGACGGGCGGCACGGGTGCGTACGGAGAACACGCCAAACCCGACCAGGGAAACCTTGTCTCCCTTCTTGAGCGCGTCGGTAATCGCATCGATGGTGGCGTCGACGGCCTTGGCGGCGTCTGCCTTGGAAAGGTCCGCGTCGGCGGCGACGGCATCGGTGAGTTCTGATTTATTCATGCTTGTCATCCCCTGTCGGTCGGAAGTCGGAAAACGAGAATGTCCACCCCCCGGAAATCTTGAAATGCCGATTCGGCAAATCCGCACACCCGGCGAGACCATAAAAACGGCTCCGCTGGCCTCACCGCTTCGGAGCAGGTGTTAACGCCAGCGACACCGTTTTATACCAAGGCCGTCTCAAGCCGGTCAACCGCCCGTCTGGTGGGCATTTTCGGCGGATGGTCCCGCTTGACAAGCCGGTCACGAAGCTCTAGTGCGCGCGGATCCCCCCGGCCTCGCCCGCAGACTTGCCATCTGCGGCCAAATCCGGTTCCGGCAGGGACTCGGGCATGCGGGTGAGCGCGATCTCCAGCACTTCGTCGATCCGGCGCACCGCACGAATATCCAGCTTGTTCTTGATATTCGCCGGTATCTCCGCGAGATCCTTGACGTTTTCCTCCGGGATCACGACCACCTGAATGCCGCCACGGTGGGCCGCCAGCAGCTTTTCCTTGAGGCCACCGATCGGCAACACGTCGCCACGCAGGGTGATTTCGCCGGTCATGGCGACTTCGGCACGGACCGGAATATCGGTCAGCGCGGACACCAGTGAGGTGCACATTCCGACGCCAGCAGAGGGCCCGTCCTTGGGCGTTGCGCCTTCGGGGACGTGCACATGCAGGTCCGACTTGGTCATGAAATCCTGCTCGATACCGAGCCTTGCCGCGCGGCGGCGCACAACGGTGAGGGCAGCCTGGATGGATTCCTGCATCACGTCGCCCAGGCTTCCGGTCAGCAGGGGCTTGCCCTTGCCGGGCACCACCGCCGCCTCGATAGTCAACAGTTCGCCGCCGACCTCGGTCCAGGCCAGGCCGGTGACCTGGCCCACCCGGTCGGTTTCCTCGGCCCGCCCGTAGCGGTACTTGGGCACGCCCAGATAGCGATCCAGATTGCGCTGGGTGACGCGTACCTGCGCACGCTTGGGCTCGCTGATCAGTTCCTTGACCACCTTGCGGCAGATCTTGGCGATGTCGCGTTCGAGATTGCGCACGCCAGCCTCGCGCGTGTAGCGCCGGACGATTTCCCGCAGCGCGTTGTCGGAGACGCGCAGTTCTCCGTCCCTGAGACCGGATTCCTCGATCTTCTTGGGCACCAGATACTTGGTGGCGATGTTGACCTTCTCGTCCTCGGTGTAACCCGACAGACGGATGACCTCCATCCGGTCGAGCAGGGCCGGCGGAATATTGAGGGTGTTCGCGGTGCAGATGAACATTACCTCGGACAGGTCATACTCGACCTCAAGGTAATGGTCGTTGAAGGTATTGTTCTGTTCCGGGTCCAGCACCTCGAGCAGCGCGGAGGCCGGATCACCGCGGAAATCCATCGCCATCTTGTCGATCTCGTCGAGCAGGAACAGCGGGTTCTTGACCCCCACCTTGGCCATGTTCTGCACGATCTTGCCCGGCAGCGAGCCAATGTAGGTACGCCGGTGACCGCGGATTTCGGCCTCGTCCCGGACCCCGCCCAGGCTCATACGCACGAACTTGCGATTGACCGCGCGGGCAATCGACCGGCCCAGCGAGGTCTTGCCCACGCCCGGGGGGCCCACGAAACAGAGAATCGGACCCTTGATCTTGCGCACCCGGCTTTGCACCGCCAGGTTCTCGACGATGCGTTCCTTGACGCGCTCCAGCCCGTAGTGATCCTCGTCAAGGATGTCCTGGGCATCGTCCAGTTTGATCTGGGTCTTGGTGCGCTTCTTCCAGGGTACGTCGACGATCCAGTCCAGGTAGTTGCGCACCACCGTGGCCTCGGCCGACATGGGCGACATGCTCTTGAGCTTGTTGAACTCGGTGGTCGCCTTCTTCTTGACCTCCTTGGGCATGCCCGCCTTCTCGATCTTCTCCTCGAGTTCGTCGAGATCATTGGGGGCATCGTCCAGGTCACCCAGTTCCTTCTGGATGGCCTTCATCTGTTCGTTGAGGTAGTACTCGCGCTGGCTCTTCTCCATCTGCTGCTTGACGCGGCCGCGTATGCGCTTTTCGATTTGCAGCACCTCGATCTCGGCCTCGACCTTGGCCAGCACGTGCTCGAGGCGTGCACCGGCGTCGTCGATTTCCAGCACGTCCTGCTTTTCGTCCAGCTTCAGATTGAGATGCGCGGCAATGGTGTCGGCCAGACGCCCGGCCGAGTCCATGCTCGACAGCGACGGCAGCAGTTCGGCCGGCACCTTCTTGTTGAGTTTGACGTAGCCCTCGAAGGTGGAGAGCGTCGAACGCATCAGCGCGTCGAGCTGGGCATCGTCCTCACGGTCGTCGGCGTCGCTCATGGCTGCGAAGTCGGCCACCATGTAGCCGTCCTCTTCGCCCAGATCCTCGACGCGGGCGCGTTCGCCGCCCTCGACCAGCACCTTGACGGTGCCGTCCGGCAGCTTCAGCAGCTGCAGGATGCTGGCCAGCGTGCCCACCCGGTAGATGTCGTCCGCGCCCGGGTCGTCCACGTCCGCGGCCTTCTGGGCCACCAGCAGGATGCGCTTGTCATCGGCCATCGCCGCTTCCAGCGCGCTGATGGACTTTTCGCGCCCCACGAACAAAGGAATCGCCATGTGGGGGAAAACCACCACATCGCGCAGGGGCAGAACCGGGGTGCGGGAAGAAGAATCGGCCATGATGCAGCCTCGAGAACGGGGGCGACTACCGACTGGTATCGGCAGCCGCCGTCAAAAACCTTGCCTTGAAGCTGCGGCCGGGCGGCCGCCTTTTCAAGCGCTCGGGCGGGTCGTATCGGCTGCGGCGCGGGCGGGGGCGGCGTTCTCGTAGACGATGTAGGGCTGAGCATCGCCCTTCACCACGGCCTCGTCCACCACGATCTTGGCCACGTTCTCCATCGAGGGCAGGTCGTACATGACATCCAGGAGAATGCCCTCCAGGATCGTGCGCAGACCGCGTGCGCCGGTCTTGCGTTCCATCGCCTTGGTGGCGATCGCCCGCAGCGCATCCTCGCGAATTTCCAGCTCGCAGTCCTCCATGTCGAACAGCTTGCCGTACTGCTTGACCAGGGCATTCTTGGGATCGCGCAGGATCGATACCAACGCCGCCTCGTCGAGCTCGTCGAGCGTGGCCACCACCGGCAGACGGCCGACGAATTCCGGGATCAGGCCGTACTTCACCAGATCCTCGGGTTCGACTCCGCGCAGCACCTTGCCAATCTCCTCGACCTGATCAACGCTCTTGACCGCCGCGGAGAACCCGATGCCGGAGCGACCGGCGCGGTTGGCGATCACCTTCTCCAGGCCGGCGAACGCACCGCCACAGATGAACAGCATGCCGCCGGTGTCCACCTGCAGGAACTCCTGCTGTGGATGCTTGCGCCCGCCCTGGGGCGGCACCGACGCGGTGGTGCCCTCGATCAGCTTGAGCAGTGCCTGCTGCACGCCCTCGCCCGACACGTCGCGGGTGATGGAGGGGTTTTCCGACTTGCGCGAGATCTTGTCGATCTCGTCGATGTAGACGATGCCGCGCTGCGCCTTGTCGACATCGTAGTCACACTTCTGCAGCAACTTCTGGATGATGTTTTCCACATCCTCGCCGACGTAGCCCGCTTCGGTGAGCGTGGTGGCATCGGCAATGGTGAACGGCACATCCAGCAGCCGGGCAAGGGTTTCGGCCAACAGGGTCTTGCCGCAGCCGGTGGGCCCGATCAGCAGAATATTGGATTTCTGCAGCTCGACGCCATCCTCGGCGGCGGCCGCATTGAGACGCTTGTAGTGATTGTAGACCGCCACCGCCAGCACCTTCTTGGCCGGCTCCTGGCCGATCACGTACTCGTCGAGAACGGCGTTGATTTCCTGCGGGGTGGGAAGGCCCTTGCGCGCCGGCTTGGCGGCGAGCTCCTCGCGCATGATGTCGTTGCAGAGCTCGACGCACTCATCACAGATGAATACCGAGGGACCGGCGATGAGCTTGCGGACTTCGTGCTCGCTCTTGCCACAGAACGAGCAGTAGAGGGTGCGCCCCTGGTTGTCATTGCCGCGTGCGTCGTCAGTCATGATGCGCCTCTCGAAAACGTTACCCCGATACTACAACACAGATACGGCCGTTAGTGGTCCGCCCGATGCCGGTCAGGCGTAACGGCGTGGATCGGGAGTCATTTATCGTCTCCGCCGGCCATCGCGGCACGCGAGGACATCACCCGGTCGACCAGCCCGTATTCGCGGGATTCCTCCCCGCTCATGAATCGGTCCCGCTCGGTGTCACTGGCGATCTTGTCCATCGGCTGGCCGGTGTGGTGTGCCAGGATCCGATTGAGCGACTCGCGGGCCCTCAGGATTTCCTTGGCGTGAATCTCGATATCCGTTGCCTGGCCCTGGAAACCACCCAGCGGCTGGTGGATCATCACTCGCGAATGCGGCAGGCAGTAGCGCTTACCTTCGGCCCCGGCAGCCAGCAGCACCGCGCCCATGCTGGCGGCCTGCCCCAGGCACATGGTGGACACATCCGGCTGGATGAACTGCATGGTGTCGTAGATCGACATCCCGGCGGTGACAACGCCGCCCGGCGAGTTGATGTAGAGCTGGATGTCCTTGTCCGGGTTGTCCGATTCCAGGAACAGTAGCTGCGCCACGATCAGGTTGGCCATGTGGTCGTCGATGCCGCCGACCACGAACACCACCCGCTCCTTGAGCAGGCGCGAGTAGATGTCGAAGGCACGTTCGCCGCGGGCGGTCTGTTCGACCACCATCGGCACCAGGCCGATGTCGCGGGTGCGCATATCGTCGCCGTCGTGACTCATGCATTAACTCCAGCGTTGCGTTAGGCGCCGGCGCCGCCGGCGCTTTCGGGGTTCATCAGCGCATCGAGGCTGCTCGCCTCCTCGGAGACCGTGGCCTGCCGGATCAGGTCGTCAACCACCTGCTCCTCCATGACCATGGCCTGAATACCCTGCATCATCTGCGGCTGCGAACGATAGTACTGCTTGACCTGCTCGGCTTCACCGTACTGCGCCGCAATCTCCTCGAGCTTGGCGTCGACCCGTTCGTTGTCGAGCTCGAGTTCCTTGGCCTTAATCACTTCCGCCAGCAGCAGCCCCAGGGACACCCGGCGCTTGGCGTCATCGCGCAGCATGTCGTCCGGAATCAGTTCCCGCAACTGCTCCGGATTCTCCTGCATCTGCGGCGGCATCCGGGAGACCGCCTCCTGACGCATCCGTTCCATTTCCTCGCCCACCATCGAGGCCGGCACCTCGATCGGATTGGCCTCGAGCAGACTGTTCATGACCTGGGTCTTGACACTCTTGGTGATCGCATCATCGGCCTGCTGGCGCAGCGACTCGCGCACCTTCTCGCGCAGGGCCGCTTCGCCGCCCTCCTCGATCCCCAGCTTGGCCAGGAACTCGTGATCCAGTTCGGGCCGGCGCGGTTCGGTGACCTGTTTGAGTTCCACCGAGAACTCGGCGGTCTTGCCGGCCAGGTCCTCGGCGCCGTAATCCTCCGGGAAGCTGACCGGCACCTCGAATTTCTCGCCGGCCTTGCGTCCCACCAGGGCCCGCTCCAGATCCGGCAGGAAGCGGCCTTCGCCGAGCGTGACCTCGATGTCCTCACCGGAACCGCCCTCGAAGGTCTCGCCATCGATGCGGCCCACGTAATCCACGGTCACCTGATCTCCGTCCAGGGACTCTCGTTCGACCGGCTCGAAGGTCTTGTGCTGGTCGCGTACCTGCTCGATGGTCTTGTCGATGTCGGCGTCGGTCACCTCCACGGTCGGACGCTTGACCGACAGCGTATCCAGCCCTTTGAGCTCGATCTCCGGATAGACGTCGAATTCGGCGGTGAAGACCAGACCCTCGGTCTGATCGCCCAGTTCCACCCGCGGCTGGCCGGCCGGCTTGAGGTCGACCTGGGCCAGCGCCTCCGGATAGGCTGACTGGATGATCTCGCTGGTCACCTCTTGGCGGGCGCTTTCGCCGTAGCGCTGATGGAGTACTTTGAGCGGGATCTTGCCCGGGCGGAATCCCGGCACCTTGGCGTGCTGTCCCACGCGCCGGACCTTCTCGTCCACCGCCTGCTCGACCCGATCCGAGGGAATCTGCACCCGGATGCGACGCTGCAATCCCTCGGCACTCTCAACACTGACTTCCATGAATGACCTCGTTGCGCTTGAACCCTGCCGAATTCGTCACCGAACCCGTCTGCCGCGGGCCACGGCCGCGCGAGCCGCACGGCCGAAGCGTGACAAAAATGGCTTTCCGGAATGCCCCAGCCGGGGCGGCCGACCGACGCGGGCGGGGACGTAAAATGGTGGGCCGTGAAGGACTCGAACCTTCAACCAATAGATTAAGAGTCTACTGCTCTACCAATTGAGCTAACGGCCCGGCTGTTTTTCAGCGCGGTATTGTATCTCGACCGGCGCCGGGAAGCACGTCCGTGCTTGCTTGGACCAGTTCTGCCGCATTCCTGTCGGCTGGGAGTGGCTTCAGCAGCGCCACCGGCCAGCCTGCCTCCCGTAGCGGATTGCCCGCCATGCAGATTCCCCCTCTCGGTCTCTCCCGGTGGGAGAGAAGCAAGGGGAACGGGCCGCTGCGGCAGCCCATGCTTTGATATGGGGTGGACGATGGGACTCGAACCCACGACGACCGGAATCACAATCCGGGGCTCTACCAACTGAGCTACGCCCACCATTGACTACACGCTTCCCTCGATGGCGCCCCGGGAGGGAATCGAACCCCCGACCCAGAGCTTAGAAGGCTCTTGCTCTATCCACTGAGCTACCGGGGCCTGAAGCCGAACCCGTGCCGGGAACACCGCCAAACACCGCGCCATCACGCACCCGGGTGGCCTGGAACCGTAACCGGCTCGATCCGATGGTCGGGGTAACAGGATTCGAACCTGTGACCTTCTGCTCCCAAAGCAGACGCGCTACCAGGCTGCGCTATACCCCGGACGCCGGGCATACTCTAAACCGGCCTATCAGCTTTCCTCCACAACCCGGCTTCTGGTCGACCGCCTTGCGGCCGCGAATCATAATCCCGCGGCCGGAGGCGGTCAATTTCGGCGCAACGCGTCAAGACGGAAACCCATCAGCCGGTCCGCCGCCAGGTCGTGCCTTGCGGACCATCTTCCAGCGTCACCCCCGCCGCCGCAAGCTCGTCCCGGATACGATCCGCCTCGGCGAAATCACGCTGCTCACGCGCTTCGCGCCGACGGGCGATGGCCTGCTCGATGTCCTCGGCATCGGGCCCGTCGGCCGCATCCTGCTGGAAGAATGCGGCGGAATCGGTCTGCAACAACCCGAGCGTGTCGCCCAGCTGCACCATCAGGGCAGCCAGAGACGCCGCCTGCCCGGCCTCGACGTCACGCAATCGATTGATCTCGCGGGCCAGATCGAAGAGCACCGCGATGGCGCCCGGGGTGTTGAAATCATCGGCCATGGCCGCGTGGAAGCGCGTCTCGAACTCGGTATCGGTGGCCGGTGTCGCTGGTGCATGACCGCGCAATGCCTGGTACAGGCGGGACAGGGCGGATGCCGCCGCGTCGAGCTGCGGCCCCGAGTAGGCCAGCGGGCTGCGATAGTGGCTGTTGAGGATGAAATAGCGCACCGTTTCCGCACGATGCACGGCCAGCACATCGCGAATGGTCAGGAAGTTGCCCAGCGACTTGGCCATCTTCTCGTCGTCGATGGTGACGAACCCGTTGTGCATCCAGTAGCGCACGAAGGGATGCCCGGTGGCCGCCTCACTCTGCGCGATTTCGTTCTCGTGATGCGGGAATTTCAGATCCATGCCGCCACCGTGGATATCAAAGGTGTCACCCAGGCAGTGAGTGGACATCGCCGAACACTCGATGTGCCAGCCGGGGCGGCCGCGGCCCCAGGGGGAGTCCCAGGCAGGTTCGCCCGGCTTGGCCGCTTTCCAGAGCACGAAATCCAGCGGATCATCCTTGGCCTCGTCCACCGCCACCCGTTCCCCGGCGCGCAGATCCGCCAGCCGTTTGCCCGACAATCGGCCGTAGGCCTCGAACCGGCTGACGTCGAAATACACGTCGCCATTGTCCGGCGCATAGCCGTAACCACCGGCCACCAGTCGCTCGATCATCGCGATGATCTCGCCGATATGGGCCGTTGCACGGGGTTCGGCATCGGGCGGGGCCAGCCCCAGTGCCTCGGTGTCCTCATGCATGGCTGTCGTATAGGTCCGGGCGATGCTGTCGGGATCGGTGCCGGTTTCGGCGGCCCGCTTGATGATCTTGTCATCGATATCGGTGACGTTTCGCACCATCGTCACCCGCCATCCCGTGGCGCGCAGATAGCGGGCCACCATGTCGAACACCACCATTGCCCGGGCATGCCCGAGGTGGCAGAAGTCGTAGACCGTCATGCCGCAGACGTACATGCGGACGTGACCTAGCTCCAGCGTTTCCAGCGGTTCCTTGCGGCCACTCAGGCTGTTGTGAATTCGCATCATCGTGCGCGGCTTCGGCAGGTTCGAGGGCGCGTAGTGTATACGCCCGCCCCGGTCCGGCTCATCCGTGGCTGGGGCCCGGCCTGTTTATGCCGATATAATGGCCAGTCATGGCAAAGCGACGATCACACCGCCGACCGCTGTTCCTGCTGATCTGCCTGGTGATCAGCGGCCTCAGCGCGCTGGCAGCCGCGCCGCGGGTGGATACCCTCTGCCTGCTGCAGCAGGGTCTGCACGCCGGCGATCCGGCTTTCAAGGGGTGGAGCTGCCTGCATCACGCCGCCGCCCGCGGGGCTACCGACGTGATCGACGAGATGCTGGCGTATGGCAGCGATATCGATGAGCGCACCGCCCAGGGCCTGACGCCTCTGGCGCTGGCGGCCCGGCAGGGCCAAATCGAGGCCGTGGAACGGCTGATTACGCACGATGCGGCGCTGGATTCAACCGACCGTGTCCGTGGTTTCACCCCGCTGCACGAGGCCGCCGAACACCAGCACGCGGCCGTGTTGCGGCGACTGCTGCAGGCAGGCGCCGATCCCGATACCCGGAATCAGTGGCAGCAGACGCCGCTGTGGCAGGCCGCCTGGCAGAACTGGCACGACAACACCCAGATTGCCCGGTTGCTGGTGGCGTTCGGCGCCGACATTGATCTGCCCGACGACAAGGGCCACACCCCCCTGCACATGGCCGCGCGCAGCGGTCATACGCCGCTGGTGGCCTACCTGCTGGAACAGGGCGCGGCGGTCGACTATCAAAGCGACCGCGGGCGCACACCCCTGTATCAGGCGGTGGTCGGCAATGCCCGCCCTGCCGCGCGGCTGTTGCTGCAGCACGGGGCCGACCCGGACGTGAGCATCGAGGGCTGGACACCGCTGCGGCTGGCCCTGCATGAACAGCGCTATCGGCTGGCCGACATCCTGGTCCAAGGCGGTGCCACCGGCTACGAACGCTACGCGGCGGCGGCCCGCATCGAACAGGGCCGGCAACTACTGGAGCAGACCCGCTTCGAGCAGGCCATCGTGGCATTCGACAAGGCCATCGCCATGGCGCCCGACCAGTCCGAGGGCTACTACGGCCGCGGCGTGGCCCTGGCCCGCAGCGGCCGCATGCAGGAGGCCGCTGACGAACTCCAGCGATCCCTGGGCATCAACCCGGATCACCCGGGCGCGCTGGAATGGCTGGGCGTCGCCCGGGCGGACCAGGGCGAACACGAACAGGCAATTACCCCGCTGCAGGCCCTCACACGCGCCCGGCCGGACTACGGCCGAGGGTGGCACCTGCTGGGCCGCAGCCTCGCTGCCCTGGGCGAAGCCGAACGGGCCGGTACGGCCGAAGCCACCGCCTGCCGGCTAGGCTATCAGCCGGCCTGTGACAACGGATAATCCCCGCGTTCGGTGACCAGCACCCACTGGGCCAAGTGCAACAGCACCAGGCGCAGTTGCCGGCTCTGTTCCCCAGTATCAAGCCCGTGGGCAATGTTCGCCCGCCGCAGCAGGTTGCGGGCCGCCTGCAGGCTGTCGCTCACGCCAACCCCGGGCAACAGCACCGCGCGCCGGCACAGGCGCGACCATTTCGCCTGCGTCCGGCCGTCCCGACCCATCATCAACCAGCGGCGGTCGAACCCGCGATACATGCCGGCATAACGGGCCAGACTATCCGCTGCGGTCCGGATTTCGAGCCCGGCGGCCGGCGCCGTGGCCCGTTCCACCCGGTGGCAGCCGAATTCGCGTACCAGCAACCGCCAGGCAAGCGACCGATGCAGGGGTTCCAGGGCTGCCCGCACCGTCGCGGGGGCGAGCCGGACACCCTCGGAGGCCAGCGCAAAGCGCGCGGCCAGGCGATCGTAGAACGGATTCGGCGCGCCATCCGGCCCGCCGGCGAAATAGACCTCGATTGCCGGGCCGTTGCGCGCGAGGATACGGGGGTCGATACCCGCCAGCTCCGGGGCGTCGGGCAACACCCGCGGGCTGGGCATGCCCGCCTGCAGCCAGGCGGCTACCCGCCCGCCGAACCAGCGCCGGGCGTGCATCAGGCGGCGGGCGTAGGCGGCCCGATGGGCGGGGTTGTGGCGTGTCTGCAGCCAGTCCAGATCGGCCAGCGCCGCCATCACGGCAGCGGTATCGAAGCTGGGGCAGGCGGTCACATGATGCCCGGAAGCGGGCCCCACCACGACGAAACCACCCAGCCGCGCCGGGCATGGCCGGCCGGTCTTCTCGGTCGCGTGTTCCCGTCCGGTGTGGCGCATCGCGAACCTCTCGCTGCCCAACCTGCGTTACCAACCCCGTCAGCTAGAAGACTAGCAGGCTCACGCCTACCGCGATGGTCACGACCTCGTACGCTCGCTTGACCAGCCGGTTGCCGCGGTCGATCGCCAGATGCGCACCGAGATACCCACCCAGCAGACTGCCGGCCAGCAACGCGGGCAGCCAGTGCCACTGCACTTCGGTCATCCAGCCCAGCGCCAGAGCCCCTACCGCGTTCCAGAACAGCCCGACCATCACCAGCGTGTAGGCAACCGCCCGTTGGTAATCGAAGCCGAACCAGCGCACCAGCAGCAGCGTCACGAACAGCCCGGTGCCCGAAGCCAGTCCGCCGTTGACCACCCCGATCAGGAACAGGCCGAGTCCGCCGACCAGCATGCCGGCCCGACCACGGTGCCGAGGCTGGAATTGCTGACCGAGGCCCGGCGAAATCAGCGAGTAGAAACCCAGCCCCAGCGTCAGCAGGCCCAGACCGATCTCGCCCGCCCGCTGGGGCATGACCACCGCCAGCCGCGAGCCCAGGAGCACCCCGGGTACCCCGAAGACCAGCATGAAGGCGGCAAAGCCCAGAGTCAGCCGGTTGTCCCGCCCGTGACGCAGCGTGGCGCCCAGCCCGAGGGCCACCGAGGCAATCTTGTGGGTAGCCAGCGCTACCGGAAACGGCAGGCCGAGGAAGATCAGCGCCGGAAACTGGATCAGGCCGGCCCCGCCCCCGGCCAGCGCCGAAAAGGTGTTGGCCAGCAGCGCAATGGCAAACAGCGCCAGCTGAAACAGCATGGCACGGCCTCAGCCGCCGGTCGGGAAATGGTCGTAGCCCGCGCCCTGCCAGGTGATGGCCGCGCCGTCCGACCCGACCAGGCGTAGGCCGGGTTCGGCCTCGACGCGGCCGATCAGCGCAAGCCCGTCCGGGCAGTCTGCCACCGCCGCGTTGGCAATGGCCTCCGGCAGGCACACGCAGAGTTCGTAATCGTCGCCGCCGCCCAGCTGAGCCGGCTCGCGGTCGGCGCCAGCCAGCCGATGGCGCAGGGCCGCGGATGCCGGCAGGGCCGCCGGATCGATCCACCCGCCCACGCCGCTGGCGCTAAGCAGGTGCGTGAGATCGGCCGCGAGCCCGTCGGACACATCCACGGCCGCGCTGGCGCGATCGCGCAGCCATCGGCCCGCTGCCAGCCGGGGTGCGGGCCGGGTCAGCCGTTCCCGCACATACCGGTCGTGTTCATCAACCGGAATACGAGCAGCCAGCCAGTCGGCCAGCCCCAGGGCAGCATCACCCGGGGTGCCGGTCACCGCGATCCGGTCGCCGGGCCGGGCGCCGTCACGGCGGAGGGCACGCCCGGCCGGCACCAGCCCGGCCGCCTGAATGCTGACGGTCAGCGGACCGCGGGTCAGATCCCCGCCCACCAGCGCCGCACCGCTGGCCTCGAGCAGCGGCGCGAAACCCGCCATGAAGCCGGTCAGCCAGTCCGGATCACGATCCGGCAGCACCAGGGCGACGGTGATCCAGGCCGGTTCGGCTCCCATCGCGGCCAGGTCACTCAGGTTGACGGCCAGTGACTTCCAGCCGATGTCGGCCGGCGGGGTATCAGCGGGAAAATGCCGGCCGCTGACCAGGGCATCGGTGGTCAGCACCAACTCATGACCGGGCGGCACCCGCATAACCGCTGCGTCGTCACCGGGACCAATCACGACATCATCGCGCCGGGTTCTGGCGCCCGCGGTCAGGCGCCGGATCAGGTCGAATTCGCTCATGCGGGTGCCGACCGCGCGGTGTGCTTCAACCGCGGGCGGCGGCCTCCGCCGGACGCAGCTCGCGCGCGCAGCGGTCCAGCACGCCGTTGACGTACCGGTGACCCGCCTCGGCCCCGAACTGCTTGGCCAGCTCCAGTGCTTCGTTGATCACCACGCGGTAGGGCACTTCCAGCCGCTGGCGCAGTTCGAACACGGCCAGCAGCAGCAGGCTGCGCTCGACCGGATCGAGATGCTCGGGCTGACGGTCAAGATAAGGCGCGATCAGCGCTTCAAGACCGTCCGGATCGGCCATGACGCCACTTACCAGTGTCCGGAAGTAGTCGCCGTCGGCGCCCTTGAGATGCCCCGCAGACTGGAATTGCCGGAACAGGTCACCACTGTCGGTGGGGACGACCAGCCACTGGTAGACCGCCTGCAGCGCCGCGCGGCGGGCCACGCGCCGGCTGCCGCGACGCGGTGCCGCCGGTTCGTCGGACGTGGCCGGCGCGGAATCACTCATCGATCTGGCGCAGGATACCGACCATTTCGACCGCGGCGCTGGCGGCCTCGATACCCTTGTTGTTGTCCTCGCCCGGTCGTGAACGTTCCTCGGCCTGCTCCATGGTATCCGCCGTGATCACGCCGAAGGTTACCGGGATGCTGTTTTCCACCGCCACCGCCGCCAGGCCTCGGGCGCATTCCCCGGCGACGAAATCGAAATGCGGGGTTTCACCACGGATGACCGCACCCAGCGCAATGACGGCGTCGTAATCACCGGAATCCGCCAGCCGGTCGCAGACCAGCGGGAGTTCGAAGGCACCGGGCACGCGGACCAGCGTGATGTCGGCGTCATCGACGCCGGCATCGCGCAGCACTTCGAGCGCACCTTCCACCAGCAGATCCACGATGGCGTCGTTCCAGCGGGTGGCCACGACGGCAAAGCGTGCGCCGCTGGCATCGAATTCAGCGTCGATGGTTTGCATGACTGTGTCCGGACGGATAGGTGACAGGCGCGATTATGTCACGCCGCGATGGTCAATCGTGGACGTACTCCACGACCTCCAGCCCGAAGCCGGAAATCGCATGCATGCGCATGGGCGCCGACAGCACCCGCATCCGCCGCACCCCGAGATCGGTGAGAATCTGCGCGCCGATACCGTAGGTGCGCAGCACCCGGCTGTCCTCGCCGTCACCGTTATCCAGGCTGTCGTCGATCTGTTCGGTCTGCCCCTCGAGCACGCGGATGCGCGAGATCAGTTCACGCGGCGTCTCGGGCTTGCGCAGCACCACTACCACGCCGCTGCCGGCGTCGGCGATCCGCGCCAGCGCATCGCGCAGCGGCCAGCCGAACTCGGGATGACGAACGCCCAGGACATCGGCCAGCGTGTTGCGCACATGCACCCGCACCAGCGTGGGCGCGTCCGGGTCGATATCCCCCTTGACCAGCGCCAGGTGCACAACCTTGTCGACTTCGTCCTCGTAGGAGAACAGCCGGAAGGGGCCGAACTCGGTATCGACCTCGGTTTCGGTAACGCGGGCCACGGTGCGCTCGTTGGCGATGCGGTAGCGGATCAGGTCGGCGATGGTGCCCAGCTTGATGTCGTGGGTGGCCGCGAACTGCTCGAGGTCCGGCAGGCGCGCCATGCTGCCGTCCTCGTTGAGGATTTCCACGATCACCGACGCCGGTTCCATGCCCGCCAGACGCGCCAGGTCACAACCCGCCTCGGTGTGGCCGGCCCGCGCGAGCACGCCGCCCGGCTGGGCCATCAGCGGGAAGATATGGCCCGGCTGCACCAGGTCGGCCGGCCGCGCATCGGCCTTGACCGCGGCGCGCACGGTCTGCGCCCGGTCGTGGGCGGAAATGCCGGTGGTTACGCCCTCGGTGGCTTCGATGGACAGCGTGAAGTTGGTGCGCCCGGGTTCGTCCCCGGTCGCCACCATCAGCGGCAGATTGAGCTGCTGGCAGCGCTGGCGGGTGAGCGTCAGGCAGATCAGCCCGCGTCCGTAGCGAGCCATGAAGTTGATGTCCTCGGGGCGCACGCATTCGGCGGCCAGAATCAGGTCCCCTTCGTTCTCACGATCCTCGTCGTCGAGCAGGATGACCATGCGGCCGGCCTGCATGTCCTTGATGATGTCTTCGATCGGCGAAAGCGCCATGTGCGGTCTCCTATCCCCTGACCTCGAGCAAGCGTTCCAGATAGCGCGCCACCTGGTCGATTTCCAGATTCACCCGGTCGCCCGGCGCGCGGTCGCCCAGATTCGTGCAATCCACCGTGTGGGGCACCAGATTCACGTCGAATACGTCACCGTCGATGCCATTCACGGTCAGGCTCACCCCGTCGACGGTGATCGAGCCCTTGCGCGCCAGATAGCGCGTCAGATCTGTCGGCGCCCGATACCACACACGCCAGGAGCGGGCATCGGCCTGCCGATCCAGCAGCGTCCCCATGCCATCGACATGGCCCGACACCAGATGTCCGCCCAGCGGGTCGCCGGCCCGCAGCGCGGGTTCCAGGTTGACCCGCGCGCCGACCGCTCGATCCCCGAGCGTGGTCAGGGCCAGGGTTTCACGCGACACGTCCGCCGAGAATCCGGTCGCCGAGAATCCGGTCGCGGTAAGACAGACACCGTCCACGGCAATACTGTCGCCCAGTCCAATCGTACCCAGGTCCACGCCGCGGGTATCGATGTGCAGGCGAACGTCACCGTCACGTATCTCCTGTTCCGCGATGCGTCCCACGCCGCGGATGATGCCGGTAAACATTTGTCTTCAGCCTCTCCCTGGGTCCGCGGTGTCGGCCGGTCGGGCTGTCACCCGCCAGTCGTCGCCAACGGCGCGCATGTCGACGATCGACAGCGCTCGCCGGTCGGCGAACCGGGTCAGCCCCGGCATTGCCAGCAGGGGCCGGCCGCCATCCCCGATAATAGACGGCGCAAGATACACCACCAGTTCGTCCACCAGGCCGGCATCCAGGAAGGCGCCGGCCAGCGTTGGCCCGGCCTCCACCAGCACATCGTTGATCTGCGCCTCGGCAAGCCCCGCCATCACGGCAGCCAGATCCAGCCCGCCGGTGCCGGCAGGTACCCGTTCCAGCGCGGCGCCCGCCACCGCCAGCGCATCCCACGCGGGGCCGGCGGGTGCCGCGGTGAATACCAGCGTGCGGCCCGGCAGCCCCAGCATGCGCGCCGTCACCGGCAGGCGCAGGCGAGTATCCAGCACCACCCGCAGCGGCTGACGCCAGTCCCCCGGCAGACGCACGTTGAGCGATGGGTCGTCGGCCAGCACGCTGTCGATGCCGGTCAGGACCACCCCGCTTTCGGCACGCAGGTGGTGCACATCGTCCCGGGCCGCCGGCCCGGTAATCCACTGACTCTGCCCGTCCGCCCCGGCGGTGCGGCCATCCAGGCTCGCCGCCAGCTTGAGCCGGACGCGCGGGCGTCGATACCGCATGCGGCAGACAAACCCCGGATTGAGCGCGGCACAGTCGTTCTCCAGGACCCCGCTCTCGGTGTCGATGCCCGCCGCCTGGAGCATGGCGAGCCCGTTGCCGGCCACCTGCGGATTGGGATCGATCATGCCGGCCACGACCCGCCGAACGCCCGCCTCGATCAGCACACCGGTGCAGGGAGCGGTCCGACCGTAGTGACTGCAGGGCTCGAGCGTGACGTAGGCGGTTGCACCGGCGGCCCCGCCAGCGCGGGCCCGGGCGTCTTCCAGCGCGTTGACTTCGGCATGGGCCTTGCCGGCCGCGGCATGCCAGCCTTCGCCGATGATCTCGCAGTCCCGCACCAGCACGCAGCCAACCCGGGGATTGGGCGGCGTGCCATGCCACCCGCGGCGGGCCAGCCCGATGGCCCGGGCCATGTACCGGGCGTCGTCCGCCGCCGTCACTTGCCGGAATCGGAGCCGATCAGCGACAGCTGCGCACGGGCGGCTTCCGGGCCCGGCGTCGCCTCCAGCCGCTCGATTTCCTCGCGAAAGGCGTTGACATCCTCGAACCGGCGGTAAACCGAGGCAAAACGCACGAATGCCACCTGATCAAGCTCCCGCAGCTCTTCCATCACCCAGTTACCCAGGCGCCGCGAGGGCACATCACGCTCGCCATCGGTCCTCAGCCGCTGGCGAATCCGGCTGACCGCGGCATCCACCGCCTCGGCGCTGACCGGCCGCTTGTAGAGGGCGCGATCAATACCCCGTCGCAGCTTGGCTTCGTCGAAGGGTTCCGGCGTGCCATCGTTCTTGGCGATGCGCGGCAATACCAGTTCCGCGTTCTCGAACGTAGTGAAGCGCGAGCCGCAATCCGGGCACTCCCGCCGACGGCGCACCTGGCTGCCCTCGGCCGCGAGGCGCGAGTCGACCACCCGGGTGGCTTCGGCGTTACAGAAGGGGCAGAGCACGAGGTGGGGCCGGGCAATCAGCCGGCGGCGGCCCGGTCCAAATGCGCCGGCTGCCGGTAGACCGGGAAGCGTGCGCAGAGTTCTTCGACCTTGCCGCGAACGCTGTCGATGGTGGCATCCACCCCGCCCTCGGTGGCCAGGGCGTCGACCACGTCGCAGATCCAGCCCGCCACGCTGCGCATTTCCGCCTCGCGAAAACCGCGGGTGGTCGAGGCCGGCGTGCCGATGCGCAGACCGCTGGTGACAAACGGCGAGCGCGGATCATCGGGTACCGCGTTCTTGTTCACCGTGATGTGCGCCCGGCCAAGTGCCTCTTCCGCATCCTTGCCGGTGATGTCGCGGCTGATCAGCGACAGCAAGGCCAGATGGTTGTCGGTGCCACCGGACACCACGTCAAGCCCGCGCTCGAGAAACACGTCGACCATGGCCCGGGCGTTGGCCACGGTCTGGGCCTGATCGGCACGGAAGGCATCACTCAGCGCTTCCTTGAACGCCACCGCCTTGCCGGCAATGACGTGCATCAGCGGACCACCCTGGGTGCCCGGAAATACCGCGGAATTCAGCCGCTTGTAGAGCTTCTCGTCGCCCTCGGCCGAGAGGATGATGCCGCCACGCGGCCCGCGCAGGGTCTTGTGGGTGGTAGAGGTCACCACGTGGGCATGAGGCACAGGACTGGGATATTCCCCGGCCGCAACCAGACCGGCCACATGGGCCATGTCGACCAGCAGATACGCGCCGACGCTGTCGGCGATGGCACGCATGCGCTGCCAGTCGATCTGCCGCGAATAAGCCGAGAACCCGGCGATCAGCATGGCCGGGCGGTGTTCGTCGGCCAGCGCCTGGACCTCGTCGTAATCGATCTGGCCGGAGACCGGATCGATACCGTACTGGACCGCGTTGTAGTGCTTGCCCGAGAAATTGGGGGCGGCGCCATGGGTTAGATGCCCGCCGTGGGCCAGGCTCATGCCCAGCACCGTATCGCCGGGCTTGACCAGCGCCATGAAGGCCGCGCCATTGGCCTGGGCCCCGGAGTGCGGCTGCACGTTGGCGTAATCGCAACCGAACAGTTCGCAGGCGCGCTGGATGGCCAGCGTCTCGGCCACGTCGACATGCTCACAACCGCCGTAGTAACGCTTGCCGGGGTAACCCTCGGCGTACTTGTTCGTCAACACCGATCCCTGAGCCTCCAAGACCCGCGGGCTGGTGTAGTTCTCGGAGGCGATCAGTTCGATATGCGATTCCTGACGCGACTGCTCGGCGGCAATGGCCGCGGCAAGCTCGTCATCGAAGCCGGCGATGGTCTGAGACGGATCGAACATGGAAAGGTGGGCTCCCCGTTCAAGTGAAGAAACCCGATATTGTACCGCAACATGCGGCCGGACCCCAGATATGGGGCTCGCGAGGGCCGGCGCTAGGCGGTGATTTCCAGCATCAGATCCAACGCCGCCTTGGCCTCGCGGGCCTCGTCGGCGGGTACCCGAATGCGGTTGACCACGTTGTCGTCCACCAGGTTCTCCATCACCCAGGCCAGATGCTGGGGGTCGGTACGGAACATGGTGGAACACATGCAGACCACCGGCGACATGAACTGCACCTTCACCCCTCTCGGGGCCATCTCGTTGTGCAGGCGATTGACCAGATTCAGTTCGGTGCCCACCAGCCAGTGGGTGCCGGGTTCACTGGCCCGCACGGTCTTCAGGATGGTTTCGGTGGAGCCGACCACGTCGGAGGCCTGACACACCTCGAAGGCGTTTTCCGGATGCGAGATGACCCGGCCCTCGGGGTGCTGCTCGCGGAACTTGGCGACATGATTGGGATGGAACATCTGGTGAACCGAACAAAAGCCCTTCCACAGAATGATCTTTGCCGCACGGATTTCGGCTTCCGTGAGGCCGCCCATGGGCTTGTCAAAATCCCAGGTCACCATGTCGTCCAGGCTCACGCCCATGGCATGAGCGGTGTTGCGGCCCAGATGCTGATCGGGGAAGAACAACACCTTCTCGCGCCGCGACCAGGACCAGTCCAGCACTCCGCGGGCGTTGCTGGAGGTGCACACGATGCCGCCGTGGCGACCGCAGAACGCCTTGAGGTCGGCCGCAGAATTGATGTAGGTGACCGGCGTGACCTGCTCGTCCGGGTCCAGCACTTCGCCCAGTTCGCGCCAGGCCCGTTCGACGTTGCGCAGGTTGGCCATGTCGGCCATCGAGCAGCCGGCCGCCATGTCCGGCAGGATCACCTGCTGTTCGGGGCGCGAGAGGATGTCAGCAACCTCGGCCATGAAGTGGACGCCGCAGAACACGATGTACTCGGCATCACACTCGGCCGCCTGCTTGGACAACTTGAGCGAATCGCCGGCGATATCCGCGTGCGCAAACACCTCGTCGCGCTGATAATGATGGCCCAGCACCACGCAGCGCGAGCCCAGCGCGGATTTGGCCGTCCGGATGCGCGCATCACAGGCCTGATCGTCCAGCTGGGCGAAATCCTGCAGGGCCAGAGCGTTAGCGGTCATCGTGGTCGTTCCTTCATGCGGTCAACCACCGAAAATATCACAGTCGCTGCCCCATCCGGTCCGGATGCGGCGACACCAGGAGCAAATGGGATACCATTCCCAGTGTGAGCGAGTCACCCCGAACCTGGATTGCCCACGCCTGCCACCGGCTGCTGCGCCCACTGGTGAGGGTACTGCTGCGCCACGGGGTCGCCTATGACGATTTCGCCGAAGTCACCAAGAGCGTCTACGTCGAGGTGGCACGGGAGAGTTTCACCCCGCCCGGCAAGCGGCCGACCGACGCCCGCACGGCGATCGTCACTGGGCTGACGCGCAAGGAGGTCAAGCGCCTGCGCGAGCAGACAGACCCCGTATACGCGGCCCGCGACTGGGGGGGCGCCAACCGGGCGACGCGGGTGCTGTCCGGCTGGCATCGCGACCCGGCGTTCACCGACGCCGCCGGCGAGCCGCGGCCACTGCCCCTGTCGGATACCGAAACCGGTTTTCCGGCCCTGGTGCGGCAATACAGCGGCGACATCCCGGTCAGCGCGATTCTTGCCGAGCTCGAACGGGTAGGCGCGGTTGCCCATCGAAACGGCAATCTGATCGCCCGGCGCCGCGCCTTCGTGCCGGAAGCCGGAGACCCGGAAAGTACGCGCATGCTGGGCACAGCCGTGCACGATCTGCTGAGCACCATCGAACACAACCTCGACCCGGACGGCAGCCAGCGGCCCCGTTTCCAGCGCAGCGTGTTCAACCCCCGGGTCGACATACGCGCCCTGCCCGTTTTCCATCGCCTGGTCAGCGAGCATGGTCAGCAACTGCTGGAAATCCTAGACGACTGGCTGGACCGCCACGAAATGCCGGACGACCACCGGCCGGCCACCCGCGTAGGTGTGGGCATCTACTACTTCCAGGACCCCGACGACTCCGAAGGTGACACATGACTGGGCATGGGCGAACAACAGCACGGCGCGCGAGCGGATTACTCCTGGCGCTGCTGATCACGGCCTGCGGGGGCGCGGGTGATGTGCTGCTGGCGGGGATCGAGGGCACCGGCGTCGTCACCGGCTTCGGCAGCGTGTTCGTGGACGGGGTCGAATTCACCACCGATGACGTCAGCGTCGAGATCAATGGCGAGCCCGGCAGTGAGAAGGGCCTGCGGGTGGGCGATGTGGTGACGGTTGTCGGCCGCCGCCCGGCCGATGGCACCGCCATCGCCGACCGCATCGTGTTTGATCGGGCCATCAGCGGGCCGGTGGAAGCGGCCGCGATCGCCAACGACAACGGGGCTATCCGGATTCTGGAACAGACCGTGCTGGTGGACGCGAACACCCGCTTCATCGGCACCGATGCCGACGCCCTGGCGCCTGGCAATCTGGTGGCCGTAAGCGGCCTGCGACTGGGCGACACGACCCTGCGGGCAACCTCGGTCGAGCAACTCGCCGACAACGGCATTCCTCGCAGCTTCGTGCCGGACACCACCGTGGTCGATGTGGAAGGCCGCGTCAGCAACCTGACCGGTTCGAGCTTCCAGCTCGGTGACCTGACAGTCATGCAGGATGGGGCCACTACTCTGGAAGCCGAAGCCCCACTGGAAAACGGCGCGCTGGTGGAAGTCACCGGCACCCGCGGCACCACCGACGACGGCCCTCTGATGGCTACCCGCGTGGAAGTGCGCAGCGAATCCACCGCGGATCGCAGCGGATCGGTCTTCGTCGAGGGCGTCATCACGGCGTTCAACAGCGCGGATGATTTCCGGGTCGACAACATCCCGGCCGCCGCCGGATCCGCCTCGCGGCGGGATAATGCAAGCGCCAGTCTCGAGGCGGGCCTGCGGGTATCACTGCGGGGCGAGTTCGTGGACGGGCGCCTGGTAGCCGATTCGGTGCAGGTGGAGCCGGTGCCCGACCGCCGCGTCACCGCCCGCGTTGCCAGCATCAACCGCGAATCGAACCGGCTGGCACTGCTGGGCATCGAGGCCGCTGTGCTGCCGGATACACTGTATGTCGACGAGCGCACGGGCGCTGATCGGGCGCTTCGCGTCGACAACCTCGCTTCCGGCGACAGCGTGCGTCTGGCCGGCTATGCGGACCGTGACGACGATTTTGTGGTCACGCGCCTGAGCCGGATCAGCGATCCGACGTCCGCCAGCATCCGCGGGCCGGTGGAAAGCCGAGACAGCAGCAGCGGCGAGTTGAGGGTAGGCGGCATCCGCGTTGCTACCGACACGGGCACCGAGTTCCTCGATGGTTCGGGTCGCGGAATCTCTCGGGATTCGTTCTTCGAACAGGCCCGACCCGGCGTAACGGTGACCGCCTCCGGGCCGGACAATGCGGGCGGCATCAATAACGCCTCCTCGGTGCAACTGCAGCCAGCTCAGGGTGAAGACGTCAGGCCGCAGTAGAAAAGGGCCGGATCGGGCAGTACCCGATCCGGCCCCCGGCCGTCGATAAACGCTCTACCACGGCATCAGTTGTCGTCGAAGTTAATCCCCGGACCACGCACCGGCAGGCCGTCTCCGATGAGGAAATCATCGGTTGAGACCGAAGCCGGTGCATCAAGGGTCACCGCAACAAAGCGCAGATCCGCAGGCTCTTCATCGTCACTCGGCGGATTGAATAAACCGCCGCCATTGCCGCCACCGCAGGCCGCCAGGCCCACCGTTGCAACACCGATGGCCAGCACCCAGCGCAGACGGCGGCTGAGGCCACCCACGCTGAACAGGCCGAGCAGCGCCAGCAACGTGCCGCCGGCGAACACCGGCATCTGCCAGCCGGCGTCCGCCATGCCGGACCCACTACCGGGCAGCGCGACCGTCACCACGTAGTTGGTGCCCTCGCCGGCCGCGAACGCCTGCCCCCCGGTGCCGAAGCTGACCCGGAAGGTGCCGTTGGCATTCACGTCCACGCTACCGACCGGCTCGTTACCGTCGTCGGCCAGCCCGTTGCCGTTGTCATCGACATACAGCTCGGCATCGACATTGGCAAAGTCCAGCGGCTGGGCCGGAATCCGGTCGACTTCCAGAATGCCGGACAGGCTGCCCGCGGTAATCGACTCGTCGCCGTTGTTGGTGACGCCGAAGGCCAGCACCGAGAACACCACCTGATCACCGGAATTCACGATGATCGGGCCAGTGTTGTTGTTGGACAAGCTCAGTACCGGATTGCCAGCCGCCTCGAACGCGCCCACATCGCAGTTGTCCCCGCTCGGGCGGGCTGCCCCGCGCTGGTCACCGGTCAACGGCGCGCAGGTGGCCGGCCCGCCATCAATGGCGGCACTGTCCATCTGCAGGGGATGAACACCGGTGGCCGTGATCGTCGGGCCACTGTCACCAATGCCGTCCAGCGGCCCGTCGAAACGCCCGCCGAACAACTGCAGGTCATCGATACCTGCCATGTCGGCAACCAGCGCATTCTCGGTCACGGCACCGGGGCCATCGACGTTGGCGCCCATGCCCTCGGCGCTGTTCTCGGCAATCAGGGTGCCGTCGTCAGCGTCGATCATCTGACCTTCACCCGGAGCCGACACGCCACCGCCATTGCCGGCGGTCATGTTGCGCGACACGGTAGTGAATTGCAGCGAAGTCATTCCGCTGCCCTCGCCGGGCTGCTGGAACACGCCACCACCGCCGCCCGCTTCCGGGTTCAGGGCCTGATTGTTAGACACCGTAGTGTTGGTCACGGTCATGGCGCCGGTGTTGAAATTCCACAGGCCGCCGCCCTCGCTGGCCACGTTGTAGCCCACCGAAGAATCGGCCACCGTCGTGGTGCCCGCGCCGGTGACGTGCAGACCGCCGCCATTGCCGGGGTTGGCGCCGGCATCGTTGCCCTGGGCCGCACTCAGTCCACCAAGAACCACACGGCTCAGGTTCACGATGGCATCCTTGCTCTCGATACCGCCGCCGGCGCGGTTGGCGATGTTGGACTCGATACGGGTGTCGAAAACGTTCACCGTACCGCCGGTATTGGCGAAGATGCCGCCGCCGGAGCCGGCGTCGCCGCTGGCTACATTATCGGCAATACGGGACAGGCGGATGTTGACGGTGCCGTTGCCCGAGCCGTCGCCATTATTGTTGAACACCGCACCGCCGCCGTTGGTGGCTTCATTACCCAGGGCGGAATTGCCCACCAGCGACGAGCCGCTGATGTTCATCACGCCGGTGTTGTTCCAAAGGCCGCCGCCCTCCGATGCGGCCTGGTTGCCACCGACAAAGGAATTGACCACGTCCACGTTGCCGTCGCCGGAGACGTGCAGACCGCCGCCGTTTCCGGGCATCGGGCCAGTAGTATTGCCGGACAGGTCCACCACGGTCAGCGTCACCTGCGTGCTGCCCACGGTTTCGATCCCGCCACCGGCGCGCTGGGCGCTATTACCGCTGATGCGGCTATTCTCGACGGTCAACGTGCCGCCGAAGTTATTGAGGATGCCGCCACCGGAACCGGAGCCTTCGGGAACCCTATTGCCGGTGATCACGGAGCTGGTCACGACAACCGACCCGCTACCGGCATCATCGCCGCCGGCATTGTTGAAGATGCCGCCACCGCCATCCTGGGCACCAGTACCGTTGGCCGTGTTGTTGCTCACGGTGGACCCATCGACGGTCATCGTGCCGGTGTTGTTCCAGAGGCCGCCGCCTTCCGTTGCCGCGGTGTTGTTGACGATTTCGGACATAATGATCTCGACATTGCCATTGCCGGTCACATGCAGGCCGCCGCCGTTGCCGCCACCGCCGCCGGCGGTGGTATTGGCGGTATTGCCGTCCAGCGATACTTGGTCGAGCGTGGTGGAGGTATTGGCACGCGTCTCGATCGCCCCGCCGGCACGATTGGCCATGTTGCCGATGAACGAGGACATTGAAACCGACAGCGTCGTGCCTTCGTTGGCGAAGATCGCGCCACCGGAGCTTACGTCGCCCATGGCCATGTTGTCGGCGAAGCTACTGTTCATGACGGTCAGCGACCCGGCGCCATTTTCGGCGAAGATCGCACCGCCACCCTGGCCGGTCGCATCTCCCGCATCAGCGGTACCGCCGGACGCGGTATTGCCGGTAAAAGTGGCGCCATCAACCGTCATCGAGCCCTGGTTGTTCCAGAGGGCACCACCCTCAACAGCCATATTGCCGTCGAATGCGCCTCCGTTGACCACAACACCCCCGACGCCGGTGACATGCAGCACACCGCCATTGCCCGGATTGCTGCCGGCATCGTTGCCGCTGAAGTCGACGTCGTTGAGCGTGACGGCAGTGGTAGCGCCGGACTCATCCTCGATCGCACCACCAGCCCGGTCCGCGGTGTTGTTGTTCATCGCACCGTTATTCACGGTCAGCACACCACCCGCGACGTTGAGAATCGCCCCGCCGGAACGGTCGCTGGCCGGCGCATTACCAGTAGCAGTCATGCCATTGACAAGCGTGAGGCTGTCGAGCGTCGTCATACCGGCGTTGGTAAAAATGCGGCTCTGGTTAACAGCGTCGATGGTGATCGGCCCGGTAATAGTCAGCGGGCTGGTCGCCACGTCGCCAAGATTGGGCAGCTGCGTGCCGTTGAGGGTGATCGTACCGCCGGCGATGCCCTCGGTGAACACGATGTTGTCGCCATTGAGAGTCTCCCCGGCGGCGCAACCGCTGGTCGGATCAAGCACGTTGGTATTGGCGCTGATGATCGCCTCGCGCAAGGTGCAAGAGGAGTCGTCCTGCACGGTGTCATCGAGACTATCGACCACGATTTCCGCGGCCAGTCCCGAGGTGGTAAACAGAAGCAGTCCGCCAGCCGCAGCGCCGCGCGCCCACCCCTTTCTGAGCCATTGATATCTTCTCAGATCACGCATTTCCCGACACTCCTTGTTCGATGACGCGTTGGGCGCGCCGCCCCGCCTACTGGGACTTTCATCCCAATGATTAGGGCTCGTTGTCCCAATGTTTGGAGGCAAAGTCAACTCTGATCCGGGCGGTGGCTAAAAAAAAGCGCCGTTCCGGGGAACGGCGCTCCGATACGCGCGACGATTCGCGTGCTGCGTCAGCTGTCTTGCGACGTCTGGCGCAACCGAATCCCGAGTTCCCGCAGCTGCCGGCTGTCGGCATCCCCGGGCGCGCCGGTGAGCAGGTCGGTGGCGGTCTGGGTCTTGGGGAAGGCGATCACTTCGCGGATGGAGTCCGCGCCGACCATGAGCATGACAAGACGGTCCAGGCCGAAGGCAATGCCGCCGTGCGGGGGCGCGCCATACTTCAGCGCTTCGAGCAGGAAGCCGAACTTCTCCTCGGCCTCCTCGGCACCGATGCCCAGCACCTCGAACACCCGGCTCTGCACCTGGGGGTTGTGGATACGGATGGAGCCGCCGCCGATCTCGGTGCCGTTGAGCACCAGATCATAGGCCCGCGACATCGCCTCGCCGGGCGCCTCGGCCATGGTGGCGGCATCGTCACCAACCGGCGCGGTGAAGGGGTGATGCAACGCCGCCCAGCGCTTTTCGCGGTCGTCCCACTCGAACATCGGCCAGTCGACCACCCACAGCGGCTTCCAGCCGGCCGCCACACGATCCAGGTCATGCCCCAGGCGCACCCGCAGCGCCCCCAGCGCGTCGTTGACCACGCCGGCCTTGTCGGCCCCGAAGAACAGCAGGTCCCCGTCGGCGGCGCCAGTGCGGCTCATGATGCCAGCCACGGCCTCGTCGGACAGGAATTTCAGAATCGGGGAGGCCAGGCCGTCACGGCCGCCGGCCGCGTCGTTGACCTTGACGTAGGCCAGGCCCCTGGCGCCGTAGCGGCCGACGAAATCGGTGTAATCGTCGATCTGCTTGCGGGTCAGCGCACCCCCGCCCGGTACCCGCAGCACTGCCACGCGGCCGCCGGCGTCGTTTGCCGGGCCGGAGAACACCTTGAATTCGGCATCGGCCACCAGATCGGCGATATCCACCAGTTCCAGGTCGATGCGAAGATCCGGCTTGTCGGACCCGAAACGGCGGATGGCCTCGGCGTAGGCCATGCGCGGGAACGGCTCGGGCAGTTCCTCGTCCAGCACCGCCCTGAAAAGCTCGCGGATCATGCCCTCATTGAGCTCGATGATGTCGGCCTCGTCCACGAAGGACATCTCGATATCTACCTGGGTGAATTCCGGCTGGCGGTCGGCGCGCAGGTCCTCATCGCGGAAGCAGCGGGCGATCTGGTAGTAGCGGTCCATGCCGCCCATCATCAGCAGCTGCTTGAACAGCTGCGGCGACTGCGGCAGGGCGAAGAACTGCCCCGGATGCGTACGGCTGGGAACAAGATAGTCACGCGCCCCCTCCGGGGTGGCCTTGGTCAGGATCGGCGTCTCCATATCCAGGAAGCCCCGCTCGTCCAGGTAGCGGCGCAGCACCCGCGTGGTCTGCGCCCGCATCTGCATGTGCCGCTGCATGCGGGGCTTGCGCAACTCGATGTAGCGATAGCGCAGGCGCGCCTCGTCGCCGACGCCGTCGGCATCATCCAGCTGGATCGGCGGCGTTTCCGACGCGTTGAGCACGGTCAGGTCGGTGCCCAGCACCTCGATCTGACCGGTGGCCAGCTTGGCGTTGAGCGTGCCCTCCGGACGACGGCGCACCCGGCCGGTGGCGCGAATGCAGTATTCCGGGCGCAGGCGCTCGGCCTCGGCGAACAGGTCGGCCCGGTCCGGATCGAACACCAGCTGCAGCAGGCCTTCACGATCGCGCAGATCGATGAAGATCACGCCGCCATGGTCCCGCCGGCGATGCACCCAGCCGCACACGGTGACCTCGCTGTCGATCAGGTTTTCGTCGACTTCGCCGCAGTAATGGGAACGCATGGGGTTTCGGGCTCCGCGCCAGTATCAAAGGCGCGCAATACTAAATGAAGCGGGCGTGGATGCCCACCGCCGGGCCCGTGGCTACCCGGGCGCCCGGTCGTCGGATGTCCGGAGGTCCGGAGCGGATTCCGGCGTCACCACACCCAGCGAAATCACCATCCTCAGGCCGTCCTCCACCGACATCTCCAGCTCGATGATGTCCTCCCGAGGCACCAGCACCACATAGCCCGAGGTGGGATTGGGCGCGGTGGGAATGAAGACAGTCAGCACTTCCTGCGAGGTTTTCGCCTGCACTTCGCCGATGGGGCTGCCGGTCTGGAACGCCAGCGTCCACATGCCGCGCCGCGGATACTCCACCATCAGCACCTGCCGGAACGACGACCCCTGATCGCCCAGTACCGTTTCCGCCAGCCGCTTGACTCCGGAATAAACCGTGCGCACGAACGGCACCCGGCCCAGCAGCGATTCCGCCCAGGCCACCAGGCGACGGCCGAAGAGGTTGGCCGCCAGCGCCCCGGTACCCAGTACCAGTAACAGGCTGAGCAGAATGCCCAGCCCCGGTATCGCGAAGCCGAGCAGCGCCTCGGGCCGCCAGGTGGGTGGCACCAGCAGGAGCGACCGGTCGAGAAATCCGACCAGCAGCTGCAGAACCAGGAGAGTGGCAACCAGCGGCAGCCAGACCAGCAAGCCGGCGATCAGCCACCGGCGCAGCATCAACCCGTGCCGGTGGACGCGCTGGTCTTGTCTTTCTTGTCGCTCTTGCCGGAAGACTCGGACTTGCTGGTTGACGAGGATTTGCTATCGCCCCCGCCGTCGGCCTTGCTGCTGTCGGACTTGCCGGAATCAGCCTTGTTCTCGGCGCCGGCGAGATTGCGCTTGCCGTCCTTCTTGAAGTCGGTCTCGTACCAGCCGCTGCCCGCAAGCCGGAAACCGGCGGCCGAGATCTTGCGCTTGAGCGACGGCTTCTCGCAGTCCGGACAATCCTTCAGCGCATCTTCCGCCATCCGCTGCAGACGCTCGATCTCGGCGCCGCAGGACTCACACACGTATTCGTAAATCGGCATGTTGCTTTCACCCAGGGGCGGGGATTCCCGCATCACCCGCTCAAACTAAGGCCAGTGACGGGAAAAGCAAGCCCTCGAATCAGACTGGTGACGGATTTCCCGCTGCGCGGCCGATGCCGTAGTAGGTAAAGCCCTCGCGCCGCAGGTACTCGGGCTCGTAGATATTGCGCCCGTCGACGATTACCGGCCGGGCCATCAGGGTCTTGAGCTCGTCGAAATCCGGACTACGGAAGATATGCCATTCGGTCACCACCACCAGGGCGTCCACGCCCTCGGCGGCGGCCAGGGCGTTGTCGCACAGGACCAGATCCGTGCGATCCCCGTAGAGCCGGCGCGCTTCACCCATGGCTTCCGGGTCGAACGCCCGCACCGAGGCACCGGCCGCCCACAGCGCTTCCATCAACGTCCGGCTGGGGGCCTCCCGCATGTCATCGGTATTGGGCTTGAATGCCAGGCCCCAGATACCGATGGTCCGCCCGGCGAGATCACCGAAATGCGCCTGCAACCGTTCGAACAGCACCCGTTTCTGACGCGTATTGACACCCTCGATGGCGTCCAGCAGCGCCGGCTGGTAGCCATGTTGTCTGGACGTGCTGCCCAGTGCCCGCACATCCTTGGGAAAGCAGGAACCGCCGAAGCCGCAGCCCGGGTAGATGAAGTGATACCCAATCCGGTGATCGGCGCCGATGGCGGTCCGCACCCGTTCGATATCCGCGCCCAGTCGGTCGGATATCTGGGCCAGTTCGTTCATCATGCTGACCTTGGCCGCCAGCATGATATTGGCGGCGTACTTGGTCAGTTCCGCCGAGCGGATGTCCATGACCATGCAGCGGTCGCGGCTGCGATTGTACGGTGCGTACAGCGCCCGTAAGTGGTCCGCCGCGCGCTCGTTGTCCACCCCGATCACCACCCGATCAGGCTTCATGAAGTCCTCGATCGCGGCCCCCTCCTTCAGGAACTCGGGGTTCGAGGCCACATCGAACTCCGGTGACACCGCTCGCGCCTCGAGTGCGGCGCGGATCGTTGCACGTACCTCGTCGGCCGTGCCTACCGGGACGGTGGATTTGGTGATGACCAGCCGGTATTCGGTCATGTGGCGCCCGATCGTGTCCGCCACCTGGCGCACGTACTGCAGGTCGGCGGCGCCGCTCTCATCCGAGGGCGTGCCCACCGCGATGAACTGGAGCTTGCCGTGTGCCACGCCCGCTGCCGCATCGGTGGTAAAGGACAGACGGCCAGCGTTCACGTTGCCTGCTACCAGCGCGTCCAGACCGGGTTCATAGATGGGAACTTCGCCATGCGACAGACGCGCGACCCGATCGGCGTCGACGTCCACACAGACGACATGGTTACCGGTTTCCGCCAAACAGGCGCCGGTCACCAGACCGACATATCCGGTTCCGAAGATCGTAATACGCAAGGGTAGTGTCCTTCAGGCTGGCGTGACGATTACAGACCTAACCGCCGGTGTCATCAGCATGAAAGACTAGCAGAGGGTTTATTGCGCCAGCATTACAGCTGGTGCCGACGCAAACAGGGGCAAGCCGCTCACCGAGGAATGTGGCGGGGCAGAAACCCGGTGCTTGCCGATGGCGTCCCCAAGGGTACGCGCAGGTTGCCTTGCGCTGCTGCGCTACAGCCAGCCCGTGACGCTCAAGGCGGGATAGTGCAGGCACTCGCCCCACCACCCCCGAATATGCTACCCCTACGCCGCGAACAACAACGCCAATCAGGGGAACCCATGCGTCACGCCATCACCGGGCTGCTACTCGCGGCCATCGCCTCGCCTGCCGTCGCGCAGTCCACGTTCCTGATGCCGGAGGTGCCGCGGTACTTCTACCTGCAGGGCGATTACGTCGAGGATGCCGAGCTGGAGGGGAATGTCGGGTCGACCGACGGGGACGGCTTCGGGGGCAGCCTGTGGGTGCCGACCAGCCAGATGTCGTTCGTGACGGTGGACTACCGCACGGTGGACAACGACCAGGGCGATCTGGACGAACTGGCGTTCGGCATCGGCCTGCATGGCGCGCTGACGCCGGCGCTCGATCTGTACGGCACCATCAACTATGACCGCCTCGAGCTGGACCTCGGCAGCCAGGACTTCGACGCCAACGGCTTCGGCGCCCGGGCCGGCCTGCGCGCGTTCCTCGCGGATGATCGGGTGGAGCTATTCGGCGAGGGCCAGTACAGCGACTACGGCGATGCCGACGTGGGCGGCGGTGCCGAGGTGGATGTGCAGGGCCAGTTCCTGACCGGCGGCATCGTCGTCAACATCACGCCGGCGGTGGCGCTGCATGCCGAGTACCGCACCGGCACCTACGAACTGGACTTTCAGGGCGCCACGGACGTGGACCGGGATGACGTGACGCTGGGGGTGCGGGTGTATCTCGATTAACCTAGACGACCCACTGCTGGAACCCGCTCGGGATATCGTACCCCGGCTTCTCGCGGATCACCCAAGCGGTATCGTTATCCAGCCGACAGGCCAGCATTGCATCGGGCCATGCCGAAATATCTATACCGCCAGTCCCCGCCGCCGGATCTCCGTCCCAACCCCCGTTCCCGCCCACATAGGCACGCCCTGAATCCATGTCGACAGCAATCCGGAGTGTGTCGCCTTGACCCAAACTACCGATATCGGCGACCTGGACATCTAAAGTCTTAACTACGCCATTGTAGTAGACGCCTATCGACTCGGCATCGCCGCCGGTAGTCGGGTCGCCCAGCCTCGGAGCGCCCGTGATATCCAGATTGCTGCTAGCCAGCCCGGCCAGATAAACAGAACCTGCCGCATTGGATTCTGCATGAATCTCCGCATACCATTTACCCGCCGATTTTGCCGCTTCCGAGCGTGCCGCCGCCGGCGTGTTCTGCGCGACAATGCGGAAACCGCCATTGGTCAGTTCGCCGTTACTCGTCTTATCGGTGGCACTCCAGATAACCGCACCATCAACGCCGCCTGATAAACTTCTGCCGTCGAGCACCCACTCATTAGTCGATCGCTTATATAGACACGCGCTGGTCCATTGGCCATCGATCTTGGAACCATCGGGTGCCCGCACCGTGACGCCGGCGGCAGCGGCTACCTCCACCAGCGCCACGTCGGTCTGGACCAAGATCACCTCGTATCCGACCGGCAGGGCGACCGATGCATTATCCGGGACCGTACAGGCCATCACACCGCCGCTACCGCACTCCAGGCGTCGCCCCATGTCACTTATACCTAAGGTGAAGTCCCCGCTCTTCATCGCGCGACTGCGCCCAGCGCCGCTCATCAAGCCCGCATCATCGATGATGACCGGCGATGCCTGAATCGTGGCGCCACCTGTTCCGTCGAAACGAGGCACCGAATTATCGGTCGACGATTCCGGACCCGTGACATTTCCGGAGGCCCCACTCTCTGCCCCCACCCCCTTGCTGATCACGCGCCAACTGGTGCCATCGGATGCCAGCCACATGAATTGATCCGCCGTGCCCAGCGTGAACAGTGTCGTGCCGCCGGCATTCTTCAGGATCAGACTGTTACCCTCCGCGTTACCCAGGTAAAACCCGAACTCGAGATGTTTCGCGCTGGCTGCAGATGGCAGCGTTGCTGATACATCACCCCCACTAGCGTCGACGACGTTCAGGACTCCGGCGTCACCGCCGGTCACGGTCCACGACGATGATTTCGCCAAATGCGGTACGCGCCGTCGCGAGAACGGCACGGCATCAACGTAGGCAGAGCCATTGAAGGCGATGGTCGTATCCTCATCATTCACCCACAGCCGCAGACCCTCGATGGGTGTGTACGCCTTCCAGCTGCCGCCGTAGTAGTGGGCGATGTCGTGCTCGCTGAAACCGTCCCAGTCCGCGCCGGTGGCGCTGCCGGTGATGATGTAGGTATCACCGGCCGACGGGCTGCCGGGCTGGGCGTCCGTGGTGCGCGACAGCACGCGGATGGTGCGGCCCTCGATCTGGCGCAGCGCCTCGTTGACGGTCGCGTAGGGGTCAACCTGGCCGTCGACCAGCTCTTTCAGGTCCAGTAGATCAGTGCTCATAGCGTTGCCTCGGCCACGTACCCGCGGCCCACGGTTGCGGAAATCTGATACAGGCGAACCAGCACCGACGACTGCGCGCTGCCGAAGTCGGTGGTCTGCTGGCTATCGGTGTACAGGTACTCGGTGGACTCGAAATCGGTGAGGAACGGCACGGTGTAGGTGTTCACCACCGCTTTCGTCGCGCTGTCCAGCACATCGATCTCAAACCTCACGAACTGCTCGTACAGCGGCGTGGTCTGCCAGCCACCGCCCAGGCGGGTGCGCCGGGTCCAGGTGATCAGCAGGTTGCCACCGTCGTCCCGCTGCCCGACCAGATGCGCCGGTGCCCAGGGCTTGAGTGCTACGCCCTGCGGCGTGTTCGGCTCGTTGTCGGCATTGGCGGCGTCGGTGCCGAACGTCACCCCGCGCAGCAGCTGCGACACGCCCACGGCATTGGTCACACCGGACACGCGGGAAAGCGCCGTATTGAGCAGCACGAAGCGATCGCCCAGTTGCGTGTCGCCGATGGCGTGTTCCGTGCCCAGACGCCCCTGCAGCAGATAGGTCAGCCGGTAGCGGGTGCGCTCGCCGCCCACGTCCAGGTCTTCCACGTCGCGGAAGCTCACGATATTCCACCGGCCGGGCGCGCCGATCGCGGCCACGTTGGCCGTGCCGTTGAGAAACGCCAGCTCGTTCGTGTCCGCCAGGTCCCCGGCAATCATCTCCACGTCGATGAAACCGCCCTCATCGATGATCGTGGATAGCGCGGCCGCCGGAGGCGCCACGATCTCGCCGACCGTGGCGCGGTCCGTAATCGTCACCAGGTTGGCAAACGTCTCGCCGCCATCGCTGGACCGCTGCACGACACACCCGCCCCAGCCGTCGGTATAGCCCCAGGCGGCGATGTAGTACCCGGCGCTGTCGTGGGCGTCATCCAGCGCCGGCAGGTCCAGCACCTGGATTTCAGTGGGGCCGGCAAGCGGGCCGAGCGTGCCGCCGCCCAGCACCGTGCCGGCCAGCGCCTCGCTGGTGTACTCGGCCGCTTCGTCGTCCACCACGCGCAGCTGCACCGCGCCCTGATAGGTCTTTTCCTCCACCCGCAGGCGGTAGATGACGCCATCCAGCGTCAGGGTGAACACGTCCGCCGGCTCCAGGCGATCGTACTGGCGCGGCAGACTCAGCTCGCGGCCCATGCGGGCGCGCCACTGCTCGTTGGCGACGATGTTCGCCGCCTGCGCGGCATGGGCGTCGGTGTCCGCCACGCTCATGTCCACGTCGACGACCTGGCGGGATTCCGTCACGAGCCGCTCGCTGGTCTGCTGTCCCGGCTGGTACGCGGCATTGAGCGAGGGGTAACGGATGCGCACCCGCTCCGGCAGCTCCAGGTCTTCCGTGCGTTCCTGCTGCAGCCGGGGCACCGGCTCGCTGGTCGACGCGCCCAGGTCATCGGCGTCCACGGTCATCACCGGGTCACTGCCACGGGGCACGCCTTTCAGCTTGCCGTCGCTTTCGATCCAGTCGAACCAACCCCAGGTGCGTAGGGCCTCGATGTATGACCGGGCAGTGCCACCCTGGATGGTGATGCCCCACAGCGCCTTGTCGCCGAACGCCGTGGTGTCGATCTGGCTGCTGGTGATCCCCGCCCGCTTGTGAATCAGCCGCAGGGCCTCGGCCAGGGTGATCGGGTTGGCGATGACGGCCTCGAGGTCGAACGAGCCTACCGCAGCGGATTGGACGCCGACCGGGTAACTCGACCCATAATCGTCGACAGCCGACACAAACCTGGCAGAAGCATTAGTCGCCGCAGTACGCCAAAAGGCCTCATTGTTCCTTGGGTCGTCCGCTCGAATGGTCGGATCTAAGGGATATTTTGTTACCGCGCCACCACTCGAGCTCTCAAACTGGTAATTTTGCAGCGTATAAAACGTCGCTTGAGTTGGCCCATTCTCGACTACATACGCTACATTAGGAAACACTTTCCCCGTTATTACGTCAATGCACCATTCTGGGGCCTCAGGTAATGGTTTCGTGTTCGGTCCGTCGCAGTTGCTGGCGGGATATTGAGGAACGCGATTGCACCGTACGTAATTGTTTAAACAGACAAAACTTGCCACATATGTGCTATCCGTAAATTCCGGGTGACCGGGCTCCACGCTGAATAACTCCCAATCAAGACCCCCGGGGAGCGCCTCCCTGGCGACGTCGCCCGAGCTGCCTGCCGGGTAGGACACCATTACCATGAAGCCTGGCCGTGGTGAGGTGGACGATGTGGTGTAGTTCGAGAACGCGATCGTGCCAAGAGCGATGCCGTACAAGGCATCTCGAGCATAACCATCACCTAGATCTACATCAGCAGCCGATACCGGCACATTCATATGCAGCCAGAGGCGATAGAGCTCTCCGGGGTGGCCGGTTTGCATCGCCCCATTCGGCGGCGGGTCACTTGACCAGCCGATGACATCAGGCTTCAGCGAGGCCTCATTCCCCACAGTGTCCGAAAGCGAATTTGATTCGCTTCCGGCATCGTATGGCTGAGACAGTAAATACTCATGCAAATTTCGTCCATTACGCGGGTCCGGACCGACCCCCCAAGGAAATAGCTGGCGACCCCGGACTTGCTCGTTCCAGAGCAAATCATCTCCACCCTCCAGCACCACCTCGAACTCATAGCTGCCGATCTGGTTGCCGGTGTCGGCCAGCGGCATGTCCTTGGCTACCATGTACGCCATGCCCCGGTAGGCCGGGACGTTGCCCGCGCCGTGCAGGGCTTCCAGGGTGGGGTCGGGTTCCTGGTCCGTGGCGCCGTCATAGAACGTCACGTAGTTCTCGAACACGTCGGACTTCGCCTGCGACACATAGTCCACGGCGCTGCCGATGTCCGCGAATCCGTCGACCTGATCTTCCGGCGTTTCTTCCTCGCCGGGCTCGACGCTGCGGTCATACACCAGCTTCTTGTTGCGCCAGACCCTCCGGACCTTGTACGCAAGCCCCTTTTCCGGCACCTCGGCGATGAACATCATGAAGGTGCCGAAATACTCGTACGTCGTGACACTCGGGCCGCCGCCACCCTTGCCGCCGCCTTCCTCCTTTTTGACCTCGCGGATGTCGTCGGCGTCCCACAGCTGGCCGGCCACGCGTTTGGTGCCCAGCACCATCGCCATCGGTTGGCCGTGGGCGGAGCTGGTGACGGTGGTTTCGGCGCGGGGGCCCTCGATGGACTGCGATTCGGGCGGGAACAGCAGGTTGCCCAGCACCCCGCCGGCCACGCCGCCGATGGGCCCGAACAGCGCCGCCCCGCCCAGGCTAAGCCCGATCCGTGCGACCTCAGCCATAGGTCACCCCCGGGTAGCGGTACACGGCGCTGACGTAGGTGCTCCAGGGCTTGAGCAGGCCGTGCCGCACGCAGCGCTTGAACGGCGCCGAGGCATGCACCACATGCCGCCCGGTCCATATCGCCAGATGCGAATCCAGAATGGCGGAGCCGTTGCCGCGCATCACCAGCACTTCGCCGGGCAGCAGTTCATCGCGCCGGCAGTCCTCGCTGTGGCCCAGCGTGCGCACGGGCAACATGCCGCTGCTGAGCATCACCATGCGCAGCCGGCCGGATGGGTCGCGGGGGTAGTTGCGCACATCGAAGTCCGGCGCGAACGCGCCCACCTCGCGGCCCACCAGGATGATCAGGCCCGCGCAGTCGATGGCGCGGCGCGTGCGGCCGAGGTGGCGGTACGGGGTGCCCTCCCACGCCAGTGCCGCGGTCACGATGGCGTCAGCTGATGGGCGGGTCGGGGTAGTCATAAAGCGTATCCGTACCGGGCAGGTAGGGCGCCCCGCGGAAATTGATGACGTTGTCGAAGGTGTCGCGGCAATCCTCGATCAGACGCTTGAAACAGTCCGGCCGGGCCTGGTACTGGTCGCCCGCGGCGAAGGGGAACGGGAACGGGGCCAGCAGCTCGAACCGCTCGCCGTCGAACGTGCGCACCTGGCGCTGATAGCCGGCGTTGTTGCCCGTGGTGAACTCCACCAGCCCGCCGGCGAAGTAGCCGGCCGATTGCGTCTGCGTGGTGTCGCTGAACGCGGTGCGGCCGTGCACCGTCTCCACCGCGCCGGCTTCCTGCAGGCCGTCCAGATCCACGCCGCACCACTCATCGCCCAGGCGGTTCACGCAGGTCGGCTGCGTCTTGTTGCCGATCACCTGCTGGAGCTTCTGCGCCAGCGATCGCACTTCGTAGATCACCTCGCCCTCGCTGGTCCAGCGGGGGTTGCCGAGGAAGCCGGTCAGCTTGATGTTGCGGCCCTTGAGGATGCGGAACGTGTCGCCCGCCTGCACCGACTCGGCCAACGCGCCGGCCAGCGTCACGGTCCCGCTACCGGCCGACGACACCTCCGACGTGGCCCCGGCATTGGCGCCGGTCAGCCACCGCACCTGCCAGCCGGTCACGCCGTCGATATCGGCATCGGTGGTAAAGCTGCTGTCGCCGCCGCCGGTTGCCACGCCATCGATCTCGACGGCGGTGTAATCCACCTCGAAGTTCTCGACCATCGCCCCGTCATACAGCCCGGCCTCGATGTCCGGCGCGGTGATGCCCGCCCCTTCCAGCCACGACTTCAGCTCCATGGTGTCCACCGCCAGCTCTGCGCTGCTGTTCGCTTCGCTGGGCGTGAACGAGGTGCTGGCCTGGTAGGTGACGCCGTCCACGGTCAGGTCACGCTCATGCGACGTGAAGGCCAGCACCGTGCCGTCCTGCCGGGTGACCTTCCAGCAGTCGGCCAGGGTGGTCACCCGCTGGGCGTAGTGGTCAGCCAGTGCCGGGGTCCAGCCCTTCATAGCCGGTCCACCACGCATTCCAGGCTGAACAAGTAGAAGATCGCCTCGCGCGGCGTGCTGCGGTAGGCGTCGAAGCGGTACTCGAATTCGTCCTGCGCGAAGCGCACCACCTGATCGAACTCGCCGGACCAGGCGAACACCGCCCCCGGCACGCTGGGCTCATCCTCGATCGTGCGCTCCGGGTTCGCCACCTCTTCCAGGGTGGTGGTTTCGTCCACCGTCAGCGTGTTGGCCGCGGCGCTATCGACGGTGAAGGTGTCGTTGTTCTCCCCCTGGAAGAACCCGGCGGTGGTCACCTCGGCCCCGGGCTGGAACACCGACAGATCCTCGCCGCTGGATGTGAACGCCCCGGCGCTGCTGACCTCGATGTCGGTGTTGCTAACCTGCACCTGGGCGCGGTTGATCGTGACGCTGGCGCCCGCGGATTCGTCCGTCAGCGCTTCATCGACGGTGATTTCCTGCGCGCTCACCACCGTGGCCACGGTGAAGGTGCCGTCGTTATCCGTGCTGCCGCTGATGGTGAACGTCTCGCCCGCCACCAGGTCGCCGAAGTTGCCGCTGCTGCGGGTGATGGTTTTCGTGCTGGCGGTGAAAGCGAAGTCGCTGCCGGTGTCGTCGAACTCGGCGCGCGTGATGGTGCGGGTGCTGGTGGCCCCTTCGTCCACCAGGGTGACGGCGTTGTCGTCTTCGTCCGTCACCGTGATCTTGTTCGCGCTGGTCGTGGCCACCTTGAACGCGCCGTTATTGGCGTCGTTGTAGAAGCCGGACACCTGCACGAAGTCGCCTACCTCGAAGGCGGACAGATCCGAGCCGATGCTGTTGAAGCTGCTGTCGGACGCGACGGCGGACAGATCCGTGATCTCGGCGTAGGACGTGCCCACGTCCAGCGACACGGTGCCGCCGATCGGGTCCAGCGTGTAGCCGTTGAACGCCACCGCACTGCCGCCGGGCAGCGTGCGCGTCATGCTGAACTCGGACGCAATCGGCAGGAAGATGTCGCGCGTGTAACTGCCGCCGTCGTCGCTGTAGGTCTTCGTCAGCTGGAAGGTCCGCTTGCTGCCGTCACCCGTGGCGAACGCTTCGTCGCTGGCGCGGTAGTCGCCCCACTCTTTCAGGCGGAACGAGTAAGCCCGGCCACGGCGCGCCTTGTGGAAGGCGATCAGGTAATCCAGCACCGCCTGCGTCACCTCCCGCTCGCCGGTCTGCCAGCTGCCCTTTTCCTGCGCCCAGGCGATGTTCCGGTATTCCTTGCCGCTCTTGACCGTGGTGATGTCGGTGGAAAACGCATGCCCGCCGCGCGCGCCGTAGTCGTAGCCCCGCTCCAGGCGCACGTCGTGGAAGTCGGGGTAATCCTCCGCGCTCATGCCTTACCCGTTCGCATGCGAACGCTCACAAGCTGCGCCGCCCGCGCTGCAGGCTCTGATGCGCCCGCCGGCCGCGCACGGCCCGGGATTCCACGGTGGTGTCCGGGTCGCGCGTGCGGATGATGTTTTCCACCGTGATCGGCTCACCGGCGCTGAACTGACCATTGGGCACCACCTGCCCGGTCATCTGCGGGATGAACAGCTCGGGCCCCCGCTCGCCCACGATGTGCGGCAGGCCGGCGCGGGCCGTGCCGCCATTGGCCAGGCCGGGAATCCCGGCGAACGCTGTCGACGTCGGCAGCAGGCTGGATACGCCCGACGCCTGCGCCCCGACGCCGCTGAAGTTGAAGCCGCCACCACCGCCGCCGAACAGGCCGCCCAGGAAGCCGGCGCCCTGCGACAGCAGCCCGCCGATGTCGCCCGTCTGGCCGAACTCGCTACCGAACACCGCGTCCGTGATCTGCGCCGCGGCGGCCTCCGCCGCCATGCGCTGCAGGGTGTCGGCAAAGCTGGCCAGCAGCCCGTCCAGCCCTTCCTCGAAGGGGCGGATCAGGAAGTCCGCCAGGCTGCTCTGGATCTCGCGCGCGGCCTCGGCAAAGAACTCGCTCATGCCCTCGGCGGTGTCCTCGCTCTGCTCCTTCAGGTCGAACAGCCGCCCGGCCAGTTCGCGCACCGCCTCGCGCTGTTCGTCCGTGGCGTCGCGGTTCAGCCGGCGCACCGCGATTTCCTGCGCGCGCTCCCGATTGCCCAGCTGGCTCAGCTCGATCTCTTCCTCGAGCGATTCCACCATGCCCTGATTGCTGCGCCGGGATTTCTCCATCGCCTGGATGCGATCGCGCAGCGCTTCCTCGGATTCGCGCCGGGCCTCGGCGGCTTCTTCGGCCGCCTCGGCGGCGGCGTCGTCACCATCATCACCGCCGCCGACGGGCGGCAGGCTCGGGATGCTCGGCGTTCTCGGGCTCTCCGGTTCCTCCGGCGCGTCGCCCTCCGCATCGATGCGCGCCTGGGCGGCGGCGGACGCTTCACTGGCCAGCCGCTGGCGCAGCTCCAGCAGGCGCCGCAGTTCATCCTCCAGCGCCTCGCGCTCGGCGCCGGCGGCGTCGCCCTGCCGGACCGCGCCCGGGCCGAAGCGGCCGGCGGCCAGGCCGGAACCACTGAAGTCGCCCTCAAGCCGCCGTTGCACTTCGGCGATGCGGTCATCCACCCGGTCGGCCGCGTTATCCGCGCCCACGTCAGCGCGGGCAAATGCCTCGCCGATGCCCTGCCCCGCTTCCGACAGCAGCGACGTCACCTGGAGCAACCAGCCGGACATCCGTGCCAGCCCGCCGATGATCACCTCCAGCCCCTGGATCACGTCATCGCTGCTCAGGATTTCGGCCAGGTCCTGGAATTCGTCCGCGTTGCCTGCCACCGCCTGGGTGAACTGCGCACTGAATATCTCCCGCAGCTTGCGGAATTCGCGGCTCGCGGCGGCGGCGCCATCCACCGCTGCCTCGCTAAGCACGGCATTAGCGTCTCGGGCTTCCTGCCGCAGCTTGTCGAACCCGTCTGCGCCATCCACCAGGAACGGCAGCAGCCGGCGGCCCAGGTCATCGCCGAAGATGCGCACGGCCGCGGCATTGCGCCGGGTGACATCCTCGATCTGGCTGATGCGGTCCACGAACAGCTCGAACAGCTGCACCGGATCCTTGCCGCGCAGGTCATCCACCGTGATGCCGATCAGAGCGAAGTCATCGATGAACGAGGCCATGCCACCCTGCGCATCCAGCGCTCGATCAGCCAGTGTGTTCAGCGCGTCCGATACGTCATTCGTATCCAGGCCGAATTGCCGGAACACGAAGTTAAGCTCTTGAACTTCCTCGACGCTCTCGCCAAGCGACAAAGCCGTGCGCTGCACTTCCTCCAGGTTCTGCACCACCTGCCCGGCGCCCCGGGCCAGCGCCCCGAATGCCGCCGCCCCGGCCAGCGCGCCCAGCACTCGGCGCACGCGATCGCCGCTGTCGCTGAATCGTTTCAGCCCGCGCTCGCTGCGGTCCACCTGCTGGTTCATGCCGCGCAGGCCCGTCTCGGCCTTGTCGCCGGCGGTGCCGAATTCGATCAGATCCCGCTCGGCGGAACGCAATTCCTCCCGAGCCCGCTGCAGGTCCGCACGGATCCGCAGCGCCAGGTCCAGGTTGTCCGCGCGGCCAGGCATGGGTCAGTCGTCCAGCAGCTCGCGCATCGCGCGCTGCGCCTGTTCCCCGCCGGCCATGCCCAGGTTGATGGCGTGCATCAGCTCGGCGCGTGCGTGCCGGCGGCGCCGGCGGTGGCACTCGGCGAACCGCCGGAGCTGGGGGAGGGTGTATCGCTCGGCGAGGTCGTGGAACGGTCCGTATCCGGCTTCGACAAGCTCGCAGAGGATGTCGACGGGGCTTGCCGCAGTGTCCGGCTGAGGCCCCGCGTCATCAGCCGCAACCGGAAAAAACTCTGGTTCACCTGCCAGACTGTCAACGCCAGGTTGTGGCCGTCGGCATCATGCAGATCGGCCAGCCAGTCCACATCCCGCCCGGTGCTGCGCGCCATCAGCCGCAGCCAGTCATCCGGGTGGCTGGCAATGAGGTCCAGGATGGACTGCAGCGTGGCATCCGCCGGCATCTCCGCCAGGGCGGTCAGCAGGCCTTCTGCCTCTTTCTGCGCTTTCAGGCTTTCCCCATAACGGAACCGGCGGACGGTAACCGTCTCGCCGGCCAGGGTGATGTCGGTGTCGGGCTGCAGGATGGCGGCGTCGCCATCCGTATCACGCGGATTCTCTTCGGCCATGGGCGCGGCCTCCGGGTTGTCGGGCCAACCGCGCGCCGGGCGATGGCACCCGGCGCGCGGGCGTCAGTTGAATCAGGCGGGCCGCCCGTTGATGTACACCTGCGACAGATTGCCCTTGGTATTGATGCCGCAGGCCAGGCTCATCGAGGCGATGGTGTCGCGGCTCTTCCAGGCCATGGCTCCGTTCGGGCGCACCGTCACGCTGGGCAGGTAAGCGTCGCGGTTGTCGCCTTCTGTGTTCGCAGCCACAAACCGGATGGCGCCCTCTTTCGCGCCCAGGTTGTCCGTGGCCACCTGGCTGAACTCCACGTCGCCCGGGGTGTAATCGACGCCGATTTCGTCGTCGTCGCTGATGGCCCCGCCGGGCACGATGTACAGCCGGCCGGTTTCCGCCTCCACGGTGTAGTCGTCATCCACCGTGGCCGAGGTGGCAGCGCCGTCCGGGTCGATGGTCACCGACACCGACGACACATCGCGCACACCCACCGGGTCGGTATCCGTCTGGCCCAGCTGATACCACTGGCCGGTCTTCGCCGTGATGCGCTCATCGGTGACGGCCGTATTGCCCTGGTCAATGCTGGTGGCTTCGCCGATCAGGAACAGCGCCAGGTTGTCGCTGCTGATGTTGCGGCAGGTGATGTTGGCCGTGCGGTTCACCTGGGTGGCGATGTCGCGGATTTTCTCCGCAATCGGCGCGTCACTTCCGAACACCTCCACCTGCGTGGACTGCACGTCGATCTCGAAGCCGGGCGTATCGCCCAGGTAGCGCTCGCCCGTGCGGTTGCCATCCGAATCGAACTTGTCGAGATACAGATAGCCCGCGCCGAGCACGATGTTATTGCTGGCCGGTTTCATTCGTCGTTACCTCCGCTGCTGTCCTGCTGTTCGGTGTCGCCGGCGCTGGGGCTACGGCGGCTGCTGGCGCCGCTGCGCGGCTTGATCTTCCCTTCCGCTTCCAGCGTCTCGCGCTGGTGCGGGAATACCTTGATGCTGGCGCCCTCGGGGTGATCCACGCCGCCGTGCCGGTGCGGTGCGATCAGCGTTACGGTTTCGCGCGGGCCGCGCCGGGGGCGTTCGGGTGTCGTCGGTTTCATCGCTGCTGCCTCACGTGGCTGTCGGGTCGCCCCAGGTCTCGAAATGGGCAACCGTCAGGAATAGATGCGCCTCGCAATGTCGCTGGCCGTCTTCGCGCTGGAACACCTGGCGGCCGGTGTAGGTCATGGAGGTGGGCACGTCGCCCAACTTCTCGAACTCGGGGCCGTTGGGCGCCAGGAACAACGCGCGCTTCATATCCGCCAGCAGCTGGTGGCCGGCTTTCAGCGGGTTGTCATCGTCCGCCGCCACGACGCCCTGCACGCGATACGTGCCGGTCTCCTTGTAGCGCGTGCCGTTGTCTTCCACCTCGAACGGGTCGTCGTCCTCGAGCACGCTGATGCCGGGGATGTCGTTCGGGTTCAGGAACAGGCGCCCCAGGTACACGCGCTCGCCCACGTTGAACGTGAAGTCGCCGCTGCCGTCGATCGCCTTGAGCCGATCGCGGATGGCTTCCAGCACCTGGAGGGCTACCGGGTCCATATCTTTTCTGTCCGATACTTGATCTCACGCTGGAGATCACGCGACATGAATTTCCGCGCCTCCCGTCTCGCCTTCCGGCGCACCACTGGATAGGCTTGATCGATAGACGGGCCAACCGGGAACTGCAATCCTTTTTTGCCCCCCTTTCGGCCCGATCCACGCTTGGAGGCCGGGGCATTCGATACGCGCGCTACGCCGGCGGTTGATTTGAATTTCCGAATCGCAATGATTTGACCGCCACCCTTGGGGCTCATGAAAAAAGCCCCTTCCAACTTCTTTCGGCCCGCCGGGGTCCCAGTTGCGAACGACACTCCGCCTTTGCCGCCACGTAGCGGTCGCGCGTTGAAGCGGTGCAGCGGCAACCCATTGCCTTTCGGACTTGGTTTTTTGGCTACGAGCTTCGCTTCTAGGCGCTGCTTGCTCGCCCTGTCGGCCACCAAGTCTTTCTTGATAATCGCGGAAGGCAACCCTAGCTGCGTCCGAAGGTCTTTGGCGGCGACGGTCCGGGCTCGCTTGAGAGTTCGGTTAAGGACACGAAGGACAGCCGGATAAAGCTGCCGCTCCATTTGCTCCAGCTTTCGCGTGACCTTGCGGGTATTGATCACTTCAACCTGCATCACGCACCACCACCGTCACCTTGTAGCCGTTGCGGATCGCCGGGCCGTCCACCAGCCAGGTGCTGGTGCCGTCCGTGATTTCCGTATCCCGCGTCGGCAGGCCCACATCCGCCACCGGCAGCGACACCACCGGGGCGATGTCCGCCGTGTACGCGCCCTCGCGCTGGATCTCGCCTTCCGCCCGGTAGTAGCCGCGGGTCGTAACCGCAGCGCCACCGGGCGGCGTCACCGTCATGGCCACGCCCATCAGTTCGACGGCCTGGTCCACCATGTCGGCGCGGGCTTCGTTCCAGCTCACGGGTCAGGCGCTTTAGTTGACGACCGCCGCCACCCGGCCCAGCTTGATGCTGGCCGTGGTATCGCCCGAGGCCGCGTCTGCCCAGCAGACCGCGCAGTCGCTCAGGTCGCCCGTGGCTTCCGTGATGCCGGTCGACACGGCGCCTTCCGAGGCGTCGTAGTCGATCGGGTCGCCCTGGTTGATGGCTGTGCCCGTGACCTTGGCCACCTCGAACACGCCTTCCGTGCCCAGCTCGCCGGTCTCGCCGTCGGGAATGTCTACCAGCGCCACCGCCAGCACACCGCCGACGGCCACCAGATCATTCACCGCCACGTCACTGCCGGTGCCGTTGGTCCAGGTAATGGTTTCCCCGTACCGCTTGAACTTCGTCGTCATGGCTTGCTCCTATCTGCATCGCTCACCGTTGCGATAGGGGCAGATTGCGGCCGGGGGCTGTCTCACTTACAGGCAAAAGTGAGACTTTCTACCGGCGGCATGAATGCCGCCCTACTGCCCGCCCGGTGTAGGGCCGGATTCATCCGGCCGGCCGGGTGCCGCCCACAAAAAAGGGCCCGCCGAAGCGGGCCCCTGATTGCCGCGTAACGGCGCCGGGCGGTCAGCCGCCGGCGTTGGTGTACCCGCCGCGGTAGTCGATGGCGCCGGCCTGGTGGGGCAGCTCCACTTTCCACGCCATGCCGCTGGTGCGGAAGTTTTCCTCTTCGGTGATGCGCGGTTCGCGCTGGCCGTTGAGGAACACCACTTCGATCACCGGGGCGATCAGCGGGTCCGCGAACATGTACCAGCGGGTGCCGGTGATGCGCGGGCTGCCGACCACGTCTTCGACCAGGTTGCGGGCCTTGTTGGCGCGCTGCAGCTTGTTGCTGGCGTCCGGGTCGAAGTTGGAGTTGACCACCACGCCGATGTCCCGGGCCACGCCGGTGCCGGCCACGGACACCCGGGGCTGGATGTCCAGCGGCTCGGCATCCTCGCCCGGGGCGGTCTGCGCGGCCATGGCGTCGGCGCCGGCCACCAGGGTTTCGACGCTGGGCGCCCCGCCGCTGCTGGCCTTGTTGCCCCGGCCAGTGGTGAACAGGTTGTTGCCGTCGGCCAGCTTGGGGCCGTCACCACCATTCATCGCCAGGAGCGCATACACCGTGCGATCGATGGTGCGCTGCCCGGTCATCCCCATGCCCATCGCCATGTCCTGGATGTAACCCAGGTCGTCGTTGACGATGGTTTCGATGCTGATGTTGATGATGTTGCCGCGGCGCTCAACGGCGATGGACTCGCGATCGGCGTCGGGCAGGTTCTTGTTCTGGTACTCGCCGGCCTCGTTCACCGTGCCGAGGTTACCCATCAGGCCAGGCACCAGCCGCCGCCATTCGCGGAAGTCGGATACGTCGCCGATCTTCGTGAACGCCGGGTAGCTCGGGGTGATGGACTGGAACCCCAGCAACACCAGCTTGTGCATGGTGTTCTCGAGGATGATCGGGAAGTCGCTACGGGTCTGCCCGGCGCCCAGCGGGCGGGTGGACAGCGCCTTGCCCACGAACTCTTCCGGGTTCTGCCCGCGCACGTTCACGCCGGCACGCTCCAGGCAGGCCCGGGCCACTTCGTGCAGACGCAGGCCGCGCCACGGGTTGCTGCCGTCATGGGCGAAGGGCGTGCCGTCGTCGTTCTTCGCGCCGGTGCGGGCGAGCAGCGCTTCGGACATGCCGCGGATCTGCTTGGCCTCCGAGCTTTCGCCCATCAGCAGGCTGCCGGCGTTGCCGTGCTGCGCACCGCCCAGCGGCTCGCTGCCCTCGCCGATCTTGCGCAGCAGCTTGTTCTGCGCCTCGGACACGGGCAGTTCAGTGTCGGCCATGCAGGTGCGCTCCAGCTCGGCCACGCCTTCGACGTGGGCAAACGGCTGGAAGATGGCGCTGATTTCCTCGCGCCGCTCCCGCTCGTCGGCCAGGGCCTGCTGGCGGGCCTCGGCGCGGATGGCGTCGGGGTCGCTCGGCTGGCCGCCGGCGCTGGGCTGGGCCGGGGTCGGCGCCGGGTCGGTGCCGGTGGCCTTGGGCTGGTCAGCCGGCGGCGTGTTGCCGGCGGCGTTCGGGTCGGTCTTGTTGGGCCGGTTGGCAGTGCGGCCCTTGGTGCTGGTCGTCATGGGTGCCTCCTTGGGCGTGAGGGCGGCCGCTGCCGCCGGTACTTGGAATCGGTCGTAAAGGGCCTGGAGGTCCAGGCCGGCATGCGCCGCCAGCGGCAGCGCGTCGGTCACGCGGGTGACGAAGCTCATTTCCTCGGCTTCCTCGGCGGTGTACCAGTGGTCTTCGCCGTCATAGAGCAGATCGCGGATTTCGTCTTCGCGGTCATTGCCCACCACGCGGGTGTAAGCGCTGACCATGGCGTCCGCGAACTTGTCCAGCAGGTCGGCGGTCTTGCGCATCTTCTTGGCGTTGCCGACGCTCAGGCCCCAGGGGGCGTGCATCATGAACAGCGCGTTTTCCGCCATGTCGATGGTGTCGCCGGCCATGGCGATCAGGCTGGCGATGGACACCGCCACGCCGTCGATCGACACGGTGATGTCCGCCGGGTGCCGCCGCAGCGCGTTATAGATGGCCGTGCCATCCGCCACGCTGCCGCCGTAGCTGTTGATGCGGACCAGGATTTCGTCCGCCTCGATGTCCTGCAGCTGCTGCACCAGCTCGCGGGCGGCCACCGTCTTGCCGAAGATCGACTCGCCGATATCGCCGTAGATCAGGATCTCGGCCGTGCCGTCTTCCAGCGCGGCGCGAACCTCGAACGGGTTAGGCGCGCTGGCGTCGGTTGTTGCTTTCTTCGTCATCGTCCTGCTCCGTGGTTGGGTCGTCGGCCGCAGCGTCCGGTTCGAGGCTCAGGCCCTCGCTTCCGGCGTCCCGGTTTTCCTCGCCCCACTGGCTGATCACGTCATCCCAGCTGCCGCCGCGCTCGCGGATAACCTGCTGCCGGCTCTTGAACTTGTTATCCACCAGAATCTTCAGCGCCTTGGCTTCCTTGACCGGATCAATCCAGGGCATGGGCGGCACCCGGAAGTCGGCATCGGCCAGGTGCTGCACGTCGATGTCGCGCGTCACGCGGATCTGGCCGGCCGCGGCGGCGGCGAACACGAACCGCTCCCAGATCGGCCGCACGAACTGCGCCACGAACTGGTCGGCCAGCACCGCGTAGGCGGCCCACTGCTCCACCAGTTCCTGCCGCTGGGCCGAATAGGTGCCGTCGTAATTGCGGGACACGCTGGAATAGCCCACGTCCGCGCCCGAGGCAGCGGCGCGCAGCATGGCGTTGCGGAAGTCGCTCACCTGGTCGCTGGGGCGCTTGGTATCGATCGTCCCGATTTCCTCGCCCGGCAGCAGGTCGTCGAAGATCATGCCGGGCGAGAACTTCATCTGGGGGCGGTTCTTTTCGGCATCCGTGGCCGGGCCTTCGTACAAGTCCGGCGTGCCCTTGCAGATATAGCCCGCCATGCTGGCGGCCACCTTCGCGGCGACCCGCTCGGATTCTTCGTAATCCTTCACGTCCATCAGCCGGGTGATGATCGAGGCGAAGATGCTCACGCCCCGCACCTGGCTGATGCGGTCGGCCATGTAGGGGTGCACGATGCGATCGGCCCCCACGCGTTTCAGCGCCGGGAACAGGCTGCCGAACACCAGCCCACCGTCGCCCGGGTGGCCCTTGTACACGTGGTACGCGACCTTCCGGCCCCAGGCGTTCAGCTCCACGCCCTGCCGGATTCGCTCGGACGGGTATTCGTAATCCAGCGGCACCAGATCGGCCTCGAGCATTTCCACCGAAAACGGCACCGCCGTGCCGTGATCCAGCCCCGGCACCCCGCCGGACAGCAACTGCCCGAACATCTCGCCATCGCGCAGCCAGGCGCGGCAGGCCAGCCGCTGCATGGAGGCGAAGCCGTGGCACCAGGTCACCTCGGGGCGCTTGCACCATTCGTGATGCAGGCCGCGCAGGTCGCGGGCCAGGTCGGTGTTGATGCTGCCGTCACGCATGCGGGGCGCGGGCTCGATACCGATGCCCTGCGCGCCCACGATGTTGCGGGTCATCACGCTGAGTACACCGCGCGCCAGATCGTGATTCCGTTCCAGATCCCGCGCGGACGATCGCAACTGCGCGGCGTCGCGCTGCACGTGCACGTCGCCGCTGGCGTGGTCGCGGATCAGCTTGCGGTTGCGGCTGGGCCGGGCGGCCTCATAGCGCCCCAGCGCCGCCCGCGCTTCCATGCGGCGCTTGCCGTACACCGGGGCAACGCTGGCGATGGCGCGATCCAGCCAGTTCAAGTCAGCACCCGCTGAAATCCGCCAGGGTGACGTTCAGACGGCTGCCGCCGGCGGCCTTGCGCTTTTCCGCCGACACCTGACTCTGCAGGCGCGTGATCGCCTTGCGCACCGTATCCAGGTCCGCCAGGGTCAGCTGGTCGCCATCGAACTGCACCGACTGGCCCTTGAGGATGCGGGCCTCGGCGTCGATGTAGGCATCCAGCCGCTGCTGCGTGGTCTGACTCATGCGGCGAGGTTCCCCCGCCGCCCTGTCTCATTTACAGGCAAAAGTGAGACTTTCTAGCCGGCGGCATGAATGCCGCCCTACCCCCTGCCCCTGTAGGGCCGGATTCATCCGGCCGACCAAAACAGAAAAGGCCCGCCGAAGCGGGCCAGGGTGCGCGAGTAGCCAACGGCCACTCGGAGGAGTCGGAGTCAGTCGCAGAAAAGTTTCTGCCGCAGCAGATAACCCTCTAGCGCCCATATTTTCCGCTTGGCGTCTTCGCGGGCGATCTTCTGACCAATCTCTTCGTCGAAATTTTGCGGACTTGCACACGCGGATTCGCCAAGCACAGTGAATCCATTCACCAGCGTTAGGCAGCAGACCGTCAATGTCGTGCCAGGGAATACGTGATAGGCCTCGCCTGTGATCACATCCTCGACCTGCTCCGGCGTCACCCGCGGCGCGTTGAGGCCCTTGTTCTTGATAGCGTCTTCTATTTCACTCATTTCACTTTCTCCTTCGTGGGTTTAGTCGACGCCTGCGTGTAGCGCGCAAGCGCATGTCATAGGTGGTCAGCACCCAGAATGACCCGCTCCAGTAGCGGAAAATCATCGGGTTTCGCCGACCTCGGCATTGGCCGCCCAGGCCCGCCAGGCGCGTTCCCGGGCCAGCAGTTCCAGAATCATGCGCCGCAGCGCGGTTTCGCCATCGGGATCCAGCGCGCTGCTGGCATCCGGGTCGCCGGGGACGATGAACGCGGGCAGCGGCAGGTCCGGCGGCGCGGTCAGCTCCGGCGGCGCGTCGGCCTTCACGGGCACCGGCACGTCCACGGTGACCGTGCGGGTCACAGTGCGAACGTCCGGCGTGCCGCAGCAGCCGGCCAGTGCGACCGCGCCCAGGAATGCGAGCGCCCGTATCGTGGGCGAGCCGGTCGACTCATGCGCGGGAGAATCGTTAGGACCACGCACGCCGGCTGCCGGTGTTACCAGGTACACCGCCGGCTGGTACCCCTGCCGCGAATCAGGAAACGGCAGGCATGTCGTTCGGGTTGTCACGGGGCCACCGCGTCCCGCAGCCAGCGGTTCATCACCCGGGGGCCGTGGCCCTCGGGCAGGTCGCGCTCGCGGGTGGCCGTTAGCATGCGAACAGACTCCACCGCGGCCAACGCGCTGGCCCGGTCGCGTTCGCGCTTGATGGATTCGATGCGCTGATTCTGTTCGCCGATGCGGTGCTGCAGCTCGGCGGCGCCCTGCTCGCAGGCGGCGATGGCGGCGCGGGCATCGGCGTATTGCGCCTGGGCGGCAGCGAGGTCGGCCTTGCTCTGCTGTAGCTGCCATGCCTGCCAGCCGATGGTGGCCAGCAGCCCCAGCACCAGCGCGCCGGCGCCGCCCAGCAGGTAGGGGCCGGCGGCGCTGCTGATCTTGCTGGCCAGCCAGGCGATCATGGCGCTACCGCTTGGCCGCCACGTCCGACCACGTCGCGGCCCCCACGTAGGCGCAGATCACTGCGCCCCACAGGCCGTAGGTCCAGGCGACGGTCGCGCCCAGCGGCGCCAGGGCTGCCGGCGCGCGTTGCGCCAGCCACAGCAGTGCGGCCGTTTCCACCAACGCCGCGGCAAAGGAATACAGCGCCAATCGCCGACGCCAGCGCCACCAGCGCTCGGGGTCCGGCGGCTGCGGCGCGGCGCTCATGCCAGCCCGACATAGGCCCGATAATGCTCGCGGGCCTGCGCCACGGTGCCCGCGCCTGCAAAGGTGTTGTAGTGGGCTTTCCAGTAGCCGGCCAGGCCGTCCAAGTCATCCGCGGCCGGCAGCGGCTTCGGCACGCGCAGGTAGTGGATGCGCGCCATGGCCGTCGCGTAGTACAGATTGCCGGTCATCTCCGTGGGGCGTGGATCCCCGTCATTCCAGGGCGCGCCGACCAGCCGCCACGTGTTCACCGCGTCATCCAGGTCGTGCCGATATTCCAGGTAGTTGCGCCAGATGTCGTCGTGCGTCGCGGGCTCCATCTGGTAGATGCCCAGCGCCGGGCCGCCGCCGACCTGATGCAGGTAATGACCGCCGGCGCTTTCGTGGGCGGCGGTCAGAATCAAAAGCTCCACCGCTTCGGGGCTGTACAGATGGAGGTAGGACAACACCGGCTCGATAACGTACTCGCGCAGCTGGTCCGCGTTGATGCCTGGGTTCATCAGAATGCCCCCACGCCGTAACCGCTGACGCCCGCCGCCAGAATCAGGGCCAGCCAGATCAGGTCGCGCATCCAGCCGCGGTCGACGGTCGCGCCCTGCAGCTCGCTGCCGATGATTTCCACCCGCTCCCGCATCTGGCGGTGCTGGGTCCACAGGTCGCCCACGTCTTTCTCCAGGCGCTGGTGCTCGGCCTTGCTCGCGGTGTTCTGCATGAACTGGTCGATGCGGCCGTGCAGCTTGGCCGTCTCGGCCGAGAAACTTTCGCGGAGCTGCCCGACCTCTCCCACCAGGTGCTCCACCTTGGCAATCAGCATTCCGTATTCACGCTGGTCCACGTCAGGATCCGTCGCCGTCATAGCCCATCCCAAAAAACCTCTGCGTCCACGGGCGGTGCCCTCGTACGGACTCAGCCTGCCGGGGGCGCTGTCTCACTTACAGGCAAAAGTGAGACTTTCCGCGTACGCTTGGGCCGCACCCGTGACCGGAGGCAGACCATGACCCGACGCACCACCGCGGCCCTGGCCGCTGCCCTCACCCTGATGGCCGGCGCCGCCGCGGCGCAGTCCGCCGAGCGCATCTTCCAGGGGGTGATTACCAGCGAGGGCAACGCCTGCCCGTCCGTCACGCGGATGCAGGCCATCGGCACAATCGAAGGCGGCGATGCCATGGTGGCCGTGGCCTGCTCCAACGGTGATAGCCACGTGGTGCGCATCGCCAATGACAACCAGGTCAGCTACATCGGAAGCTGCGGCACCCTGTCCGCCATGACCGACGCCGAGTGCTTCGCCCGCTAGGCCGGCGAGGTGTCACGCTGCCGCGCCTCGAACAGCGCCCGCGCCCGGGCCTCCACCTTGTCCGCCACCGCCTGCCCGTGATGCCCGCGGATGCGGTGCAGGCACTCGTTGCGATCCCGCCGAGAACGCATCCGCACAATGAGCCCCGCCAGGTTCTCCACGTAATCCGGCGGCGTCATGTCCACGCCCTGCATCGCCGGCCAGTCCAGTGCCACATTCGCCATGGCCTGGAGGATGGCCGCGGCGGTTGTCTCAGGGACAGGCGAAAGTGAGACTTTCCGCAGCGGCTAAGGGATGACGGTCACCGCGCCGTCATGCAGCAGGCTCACGGCGTGGCTCATGTACTTGCGGTTTTCGGGCGTATCGGGCTCCACGCCCAGCCGCAGAGACCAGGTGCCGATGCGGTCATCGAAGTAAACTTCGTAGACGTCATCCTCGCCGAACGTCCAGCCGTTCGGCAGCGTACCCATGCTGTCATCGGTGGTGATGTTGCCCGCCAGCGAGACCTTGTCGCCGACCTGAACCTCGACGCCTTCCCGGTCTCTGATTCCTGTTTCTTTCATCGCCAGGGCCTGTTTCTGCTCTTGCGACATCGCGATAAAAACCCGCTCCGCAGCCATTGTCGCCGCAATCGGATCAAGGCCCTCCCGCTCGAGGATTATGGATCCTGCTATAAGCATTTTCCGCCATGGCCTGTCATCTCGATCATACGCTTTCATGCCACACCCCCACTGAAAATGGCTCACGGCCGGCGTCCCTTCCGATAGCCGCCGACCGATGCCAGACCGGATCCGTCCCGGTCCCGGCCGCGGCGACATATAGAATCTGCCCGCTACCCTCATCCACCGGACACAGATGGCCCCAATCCTTCGCCCGCGGCCCGTGAATGAACAGCGTCCAGGTGCCCGGCTTCACCATCGAGATGCGGTGGAAGTCGCCAGCGCGGATGACGTTCGGCCGCCCGGGGAACATGCGGCGCTTGCGAATACAGGGCCCCAGGTACGGGTCCAGATACGCCACGCGCTCTTCCATGTAGCCGCCGCACAGCGGAATCGCCAGCGACCAGCCGAAGGGGTGATCGTGGTGGCCCTGCCCGTCCGGCGCGTGGAAGCGGTGCAGGTAGACGCGCCACTGGCCGAGGGCCAGCACGTGGTAGCGCTCCAGGTAGGGCTTGCCGCCGGGCTTGATCAGCCGGCAAGGCAGGAAGCCGGTCAGCCAGAATAGAAGGCGGTTGATCATGATTGGTCTCCCCGGTTGTGGGCGGGGCCGTTGCGCCTGTTCAGGATGCGATACAGGGTGGCCCGGCTGATGTCGTGCTTCTCGATGACGGCCTGGTGGTTGGTGCCGTCGAAGTCCCGCCGGACGGCGGCGTCGCGTTCTTCAATGGATCGGGTGAAATACAGGCGCTGGCCCTGCATGTCTTCCAGCAGGTGCGTATAGACCTGGTCCGCGATGGCGATGGCCAGCATTTCATCGAAGGCCGTGCGATCGCGAATGGTTCGGGCCATGTCGCGCTTGATGCGGGCGGCGTTGTCGGCACTGACGCTCATAGCTGCCATTCCTCTGATCCGAATCCGGTGGGGGCCTGGGGCTTGCGGGCGGCCGGTGGTTGCCGGCGGGCTGGCGCGCTGGGCGCACGGCTGGCGGCGGGTCTAACCGGCTGGTCCAGCAGGTCGCCTTGCCGCACGACCGATTCCAGCCGGGCCCATTGCTGGTCGGTGTAGGTGTGCACGCGCAGCCGCCGGGCGGCGTGCAGGGCGTAAACCTCACAGTCCAGCGCCTCGTTGCGGCGGCCGGGCATCAGCGTCCACTGCTCGCGGCCGCGCTGCGGGTGCTTGACCTCGCTGGTGATCTGCTCGAGGTAGTCACCCCGCACGGAGGCGTACCAATGCAGCCGGCCGGGGCCGTTGCCTTCCAGGCGCAGACGGGCGGCCAGCGTATCCTTGGCGCGCTCGACGCCGACGATGTAGGGCTTGACGCCCCAGCGCGCGGCCTTGCCGGCGGCGGTGGTGTCGATGCTGCGGCTGGGCTGGCTGAATATCTCCTTACCGCGCTGGCTGCTGCCCTTGATGGCCATGAACTTGCAGGCGCTCAGGCGGCGCTCGCGCACGTAGCGGTACACGGCCTCGGCGGTGATGCCGTCGCCGCTATCGATAGACACGGCGCTGACGTTGAGGCTGCCGCCGCCGGCGTTGCGAATCGGCCGGGCCAGCAGGTCGTCCAGCTTGTCCCACACGGGCGAGCGCCGGCCGTCGTCGGTCTGCGAAAACTCCAGCGGGTTGCCCTCGATTTCGTCCCAGTAGGCCAGCCAGGATTCCTCGCCCCGCCCCCAAACGCGGATCACCACGGCCAGACGGTTGTGCTGCACGTCCACGCCGGCGGTGGCGACCAGGCCGCCGGCGGGCACGGTCAGCTCCGCGTAGTCGTGGGCGCGCTCGGCCAGTTCTTCCAGCTCCGGCTGCTCGGAGCCCATGGCCCAGGGCTCGCCGAGGGTGTTATTCGTGAACGCGGTCAGCAGGCCGAACTCGCCGCGCTTGGCGGCGGCGTTGGCTTCCAGCCACTTGCGGGCCAGCAGCTCGAGCGTGGAGCCGGGGAACGGGCTGTAAAGCTCGTTCAGGTAGAAACCGGCGATGCCGTTGAAGGGCCGCGTGGCGGACCAGCCGCCGCCCTTGGATTCGGCCTCGGCCACCGCGCGGTTCTTTTCGGCATCCGACCAGGTGGCGCCGCATTCCTCGCACACATAGCAGGCAGTTTCCGGCCGGTAGGTGCCGTAAACCGGGTGCGACTCGAGCGCGTCATCCAGCCATTGCACCTGCTCCCATCGCAGGTACTGCAGGTGATCGCAGTGCGGGCACGGCACGTAGAACCGCCGGCCATCCGACTTGCCCATCTCGGCAGCAACGTGCGACAGCCCCTCGACCGTGGGCGTGCCGCCGATGATGACCTTGCGCCCGTGGAACGACTTGCTGCGCTCTTTCGCCAGGGCGATCGCCTCGCCCTGCCCGCGCACGTCGCGGCTGGCGTCGTCCGGTTCCTCCACCGCCACCACCCGCGCCGGCGTGGACTTCACGTTGCCCGGGCTGTTCGACCCGGCCAGCTGGATGAAGCCGCCGTCGAAGCCCTTGTAGTCCAGCGTGTTGTCGTGGTTCTTCGCCTTGAGGTTGATCTTGTCGGACAGCGCCGGCGTGGCCTTGATGGCCGGTTCCAGCTTCGTGCGCATGAACTTCTTGCCGTCGCCATCCTTGGCGAACAGGACCATGATCGGGCACGGGTCTTGGTCGATGTGATAACCCAGAAGATTTATCAGAAAGCCATCAGTCCAGCCGACCTGGGCCGACTTTTGGCACACGATCTCTTGCACGCCCGGGTCGCGGTAGGCGGCCAGAATGCCGCGCATGTATGGCGTCACCGATAGCCGGAAACGACCCGACAAATCCCCGCCGCTAGTTGCCATCATGCGATAGCGTTCCGCCCAGTCGCCCACGCCCAGCTTTACCGGCGGCAGGAACGCCGACATGGCCTGGCGGTAAACTGCCTGAGTCCGCGCCGAGAGTGGCAGGGCCTGCGGCACCGCTATGCCTCCGCCCCCAGGCGCTCGGCGGCTACCTCGGAAAACGTCCTCCCGTCACCTTCCAGCTTTGCCGTTTCGCCGGTGAACTCTTGCCACCGCGTAATCGCCATGTCGACGTATTCCGGCGAAAGCTCCACCGCATAGCAAATGCGGGCGGTCTGTTCGCACGCGATAATGGTGGTGCCAGATCCGCTGAACGGCTCATAAACCGCCTGACCCGGGCTGCTGTTGTTTTCAACAGGCCGGCGCATACATTCCACCGGCTTTTGTGTGCTGTGGCCCGTCTCCGATTTGTTGTGGCCGATCTGCCACAATGTTGACTGGTCGCGTGCCCCCCCCCCAGTGCCCGGTACGCCCCTTACGCACGGCGTACCAGCAGGGCTCATGCTGCCAATGGTAGTGGCCGCGGGAGATCGCAAAGCGAGACTTAGCCCAAATCACCTGGCATCGGATTTCAAAATCGCAAGCGTTAAGGCTGTCCTGAACCTCTCCCGCATAGCGTCCGGCATGCCAGACGTAGGCAACATCCCCGGGGAATAGCGCCCAGGCCTCTCGCCAGTCGCATCGGTCATCATTCTCGACTTTGCCAACAGCGCCAGCCCCGAGGGCTCTGTTACCCATGCCGTCCGATTTTCGGGCGGCCTGATTGCGCCAATCAGCGTCGTACGAGACCCCATACGGTGGGTCTGTAACCATCAAATGCGGGCACACTTCGCCGAGTAGACGGGTGACAACCTCCGCGCTGGTGCTGTCACCACAGATGATTCGATGCCGCCCGAGGCGCCAAAGATCTCCGCTAACCGTTACTGGGTCCACCGGACGCTCGGGAACCTGGTCTGCGGCTTCGTCGTCTTCACCGCCGGTTGGCTCTGGCGCCAACAGCTCCTCCAGCCGGTCTTCCTCAAACCCGAGCAGGCTTAGGTCATATTCCATATCCGCCAGATCGCCAACCTCCAGCTTCAGCAAATCCTCGTCCCACCCTGCGTTGAGGGCCAGCTGGTTGTCGGCCAGCACGTATGCGCGCTTCTGGGTCTCGGACAAGTGGCCGAGGCGAATGCACGGCACTTGCTTGACCCCGAGCTTCTGCGCCGCCAAAACACGGCCATGCCCCGCGATGATCCCGTCCTCAGCGTCGATAAGAACCGGGTTCGTGAACCCGTACTCCCGCATGCTGGCGGCAATCTGCGACACCTGGTCGGCGGAATGTGTGCGCGCGTTACGGGCGTATGGCACCAGCGCGTCGATCGGGATGTGCTCAAGTTGCTCAGGCTGCTTCATTGTTTTTCTCCATAGCGCCAGCTTCGGCCAGGGTCGTCAGTACCTGGTAAACCTCTCGCTCAATGACCGCGCGCCTTTCCTCGAAAGTCTCGCAGTCATCCAGCACCCGGGCTGTTTTCGACGGCAGGGCAAGCAAGCTGCTGCGTACCGACAAAACCAGCTGCCGCATCGCCGACTCCAGCTCTTCCGCCGGAATCAGCCGCTGTTCCATTTCGTCCGCTCGCAGCTTCGCCAGCCGCGCCTCGTGGAAGGCTTTGTGGTTCCGCGGATCACGCATGAGCGCCGGGTTGATGCCGCCCCCCTGCTGGCCCTGCCCTGCCGGCTGTTGCCGCTGCGCAGGTGCGCTGGAATCCGGCGGCGGGGTGTAACCCTTCACCTTTTCCTTGCCGTCGCGAGCCCGTAGCCAGGAGGCAACCTGCTCGACGTCATAGCGGTGGGCCTGGCCGCGCCCCCCAGCTTTAGCAATGGGGCACGGAGGCTCTTCCCGAACCCATTGCCGCACTGCGTCCGCCGACCATTCCCCGAGGCCCCGGGAGGCCAACGCCTCGACCAGCTTCCGCGCCGTTACCAAACCATCAGCCACGGCAACCACCTCCCGCCTTTAATGCCGAAACAGCACCCGGCGCCCTTAACCTGTGAACCCATCCCAGCCCCCGCATATCTGCAAAAAAACTGCGCCTCTGCGCACCCGCGTGGGAGGTGCCAGGGAGGACCCGCGGCATCTGCCGGCGGTTATCTGGTGTCACCCCTGGGGGTGACGGGGGTGACAGCAGGGGGTGACGGCGAATCCATTGGGGCGCGGGCGATTGCGGAACTGTCACCCCTGTCCCCCCCTTTTTTCTCGCGCATGAGGGGAAAACAGAGAAAGGGCGATAGTGGAATCGGTCTGCCCTCACACGCGTGCGCGCGCCCCTGCGCGCGAGGCAGGGGGTGACGCCGGTGACACGCCCGCCACGCAATGGATTGCACCCGGTGACAGCAGGGGGTGACAGGGGGTGACGGGGGTGACATCTAGCCGCGCGCATAATCGCCCTCCGGCCGCTGGTAGACGTACTGCCGTCGCCCATCCCGACGCCGCTGCACCCGCTCCCAGCCAGCACGCTTGAGGATCGCCCCGACCCGCTGCTGTTCCTGCGGCCCATGCCGGGCGCGATCGAGGCCCAGCCCCCAGGTCAGCAGGTCGTCCATGGTCGCCTGCTGCACCCCGTCCGCCGGCCTGGTATCGGGATAGCGCTCGTAATCCGCCTCGCCATCCAGCCACGCCAACAGCGGCTCGGCCCACGAATCGTGCCGGTAACGATCCTCGCGCTCTTCCTCGGCTGACGCCGGCAAATCCCACCAGGTCTCGCCCTGATCGAACCGATGCACGGCTTCCGCCCACAACTGTTCCCGCTGCAGCCTGAGCGCTTCCAGGTCCACCGAATGCACGCGCACCGGCATGAACCGCCGGGCGCCGGTCGGATCGCGCAGGTATTCATCCTCATTGGTCGACCCGACGAACACGCACTGCCGCGGATACTCCCGAGGCAACCGCCCATAGCTCGCGCGGTAGACGTCGACTGGCGTTGAAATCGCCTGCTTCACCCGGCTGACCTGCGCCTTGGAGAACGACTGCAGCTCCGCAATCTCCACGATCCAGCGCCCCTGCAGGATCTGGTAAAAGTCTTTCGCCTCCGGCGGCTCGCTCTGCACCACGAACCACTCCGGCCCGGCCAGCAGCTCGATCGCCGTGGACTTCCCCGCCCCCTGCGCGCCCTCCAGGATCAGCATCAGATCGGCCTTGCAGCCCGGCCGCATCACCCGCGCCACGGCCGAGATAAAGAAGTTGCGCGCCACCTTCCGCGTGTACTCGTTATCCTTCGCGTTGAAGATGTCCGGGAACATCGCATCGATGCGCGGCTCCCCGTCCCACGCCATCGCCTGCAGCCACGATCGAACCGGGTGCACCTTATTCCGGGCCGCCACCATGCTCACCGTCTCGTGCATCTGGTTAACGCCCACGTTCATCGCGTAGGTCTCCGGCGCGCCGAACCAGGCCGCCAGCTCCACCACCTCGGCATCGCTCACCTCGCGCGGGTTGCCACCGAAGGGCGGCTCCCGCGTCAGCTCCGCCTTGTTGGCGAACTCATCCAGCCGCAGCAGCCCCGCCATGCGGTCGTCGTGTTCCAGGATCAACTGCAGGTTGTGCAGCGTTGCCGTCGGCTTGCCGTCGCGGTTCGTATTCAACCGCCGCCGCCAGCCCACGTGATCCACCGCCTGGCGGATCGCCCGCTGCAGATACGCCCGCAGCGCCTTCAGCCCGCGTTCCGCCTGCATGTCGTTGAAGTCGCTACGGCCCGCCGGATTTTCGAACGCCGGCGCAATCGCCGCCCCACTCACTGCCTCGGCCGCGGCGCGAGCCTTCGTCGCGCCCGGGTTTCCGGCCGTTTCGTGGTCATCGTCACCGGCGATCACCAGCGTTCGCATGCGAACATCCGGCCGCTTGCGCAGCGCCTCGGCCACCGGCAGCAGGTTGCCCGCATCAAAGGCCACCGCCACCGGCAGCCCCGTCGCCTGATGAAGGCTGGCGCCCGTGGCGTAGCCCTCGCACACCAGCATCGCGCCGTTCTTGTCCGCCCGGCCGATGAAATGGCAGGCGCCCTGTTTCGGCGTGCCCGTCAGAAAGCGCTTCGCGCCATCCGGATCAATCCACTGCAACCCCACCAGCGCGTCATCGCTGGCCCGGCGCACCGGCACCACAATGCAGCCGCGGGCATAACGCACGCCGTGGCCCGCCACGCCCTTCGCGTCCAGATACTGGCTGGCGCCCTGCATCGGCAGCCCCGCCCATACCCTGGTTGCCCGCTGCGCCGCGGATTCGGCTTTCTCCCGCCGTTCCGCCTCTGCCGCTTTCTCCGCCTCCCGGCGCTTCGCCGCCAGGGCCTTGCGTTCGTCGTCATCCAGCCCCTTGCCATCGGGCTCGATCTTGATCTGCGCCCCGCTCTTCCAGTTGCCCGCCGCGCCATACAGCAGCGTGCGGCCATCCCGCGTGCGGTACTCCTGCACCAGATACCAGCCGCTGCGCTTGCGCCCCTTGTCAGGCTTCGGGTCCACCACCGGCACCCGGTGGAACGGCCCGCCAGGCGCCGGCCCAATCTCCAGCGCCTCCACCTGCAGGCCAATCGCCCGCAGCTGATCCAGCACCTTGTCCTGCATCAGCGGGCCACCTTTACCGCCGGCCGCGCCTCGCGCTCGGCAGCCGCCGCCACTGCCCGCGCCCTCACGCTGGCAATCGCCGCCGCCGCATCATCAATGCGCGTCATCAGGTCACTATCCGGCCCGAAATCCTCCGGGCCGATGTGCCCATCCGCCAGCGCCCGGGATAGCCCCTCGGTCAGCTCCCCCACTTCCTGCAGGATCCGCCCCACCGCCTCGCCATCCGCGCACGCCTCGGCCTCCGGCGCCCTCGCCGCCATGAACCCGTAGCGGCGCACCAGCACCCGCCGGCATTCCTCCGCAAAGGCCGGCGGCAGCGCCGCCGCCCACGCTTCTTCCAGGCAGGCCGGGAAATACCGCTCCCCGCTCACATAGCGTTGCACCCGCTTGCGCAACCGGCCCACCGCCTTCGCGTAATCCTGGTACGTCTCCGTCGTATCCGGCAGCTCCAGGTCGATCGCCTGTGCATGCGCCGGCACCCGCTGGTGATACTCAAACGCCAACGACACCGCGAAATCGTCCAGGGAAAGCCCCGACTCCGCCTGCGCCCGCTGCAGAAAGAACACCAGCACATCCGGCCGGCTCGGGTGAGTCAGTCCGAAACCGGACCTTTCGTAGTCCATAGCCATTAGGCAATCTCCAACGTGGGGCCAACAACAAACGGGGAATGACCATGGCCAACACCAACGGCCGGCCGGAAAACCCGGCCACCTTCACCGCCACCAGCCACGCGCTTTGCGCCTTCGCCGCGGCCACCGCCGCGCAACTGGACGGCGCGGAACTCGCCCGCCAGCTGAACGCCAGCGCCAGCGACCTCAGCCGCGACCACCCCTACGCCGCCCTGCTCTTGCAGCGGATGGCGAATGCGGCGGATCAAGCGGACATCCCCCATGGCTCTCGCGGGTAGAACTCCGGGCAAAACTCATGGCGCGTCAGGCCACGCCGCCGGGCGGCTTCAAGGCCAATGCGCGCCACCACGGCCTGCTCAAGCTGAATGGCCCGTATGGGCGGCAATCCGCGCAGCGTCCATTGATGCACCGCGCCCTGCGTTACGCCGCCCAGCCTCTTGCCAAGCGGCACATCGGCCAGGGCCCGGCCAGTGGCCGTCTGGCCCTCAAGCACATCAATCGCCTGCTTCAGGGCGGAAATCGGGTCGGGCGCTTCCATGGCCCGACAATAATAGCTCTGCTAGTAAGTTGCAATAGATGAGCTGTTTGGTTGCCAATAGACAGCCTATTAACCTTCGCGGCATGGCGCGCAAATACGAACTCAGCGAGGCAGACCGGGAAGCCCACAAACGCCTGCGCGCCCACTTTCAGCAGTGGAAGCACCGCCGCGAGCAGGCCGGCATGCCGGCATCGCAGGAAATCGCGGCGGAACTGATGGGGAGAACACAGGGGGCAATCAGCCACTACCTCAGGCCGTCCAACCCGGCGCCCATTGGCGCGGAAATCACCCTAGAATTCGCCAGGCTGTTCCAGGTTCACCCGGGAGAAATCCGGCCCGACCTACCCTATCCCGAGATCCGCGAAGAATCCGCGAGCTACGCTGCCGACATTGATGACCCGCGCATTAAAGCCCTGATCCAGTACTTCAAGGGCCTCACCACGGAACAGCAGGACGAAGTCATCCGTGATATTCAAGAAACGAAACAACGCAACGAATCGTTGTTGAAGCAGCTATTGAGCATCAGTAAAGACACCGGCTGACCCAGCCGCCATAAGACAGGGGGACCCTTATGGCTCTGACCAAATGCCGCGAATGCAGCGCGCAGATATCCCGCAGCACGTCCAAGTGCCCACAATGCGGCGCTCGCCGCACGACAGACCGCACGCTTTTCTGGACCGCACTCATTGGCATCGGCGTTTTCGCCTGGATGTTTCAGGCAGCCACAGAGCGCCCGACGCCAGCTCGCACCAGCACTAGCACGGCATCCAGCGAACCAGCACCCGATAACAAGCCGCCACCGAGCAAGCCTGGCGACCAATGGGTCGTCAACAGCAAGCAATCGCCCAAGGATGGCAGCACTAACGTCTTCGTTCGCACCGTGTCAGGCAAGCCCATCAAAGGCGTTCTCGGCAGCCCGAAATATCCGATGCTCTACATCGTCTGCCGGGAGAACACCACCAACGCCTACATCGACTGGGATCGTTTCATCACCACACGCGACACCAGGGTGAGCTGGCGCCTCGATGACAAACCGCTGCAGCGCGCCCGCTGGAACATGTCCACTAGCAACGAGGCCACGGGGCTCTGGTCAGGCGGGGCTTCCATCCCATTCGTGAAAACCCTTTTTACCGCCGACAGACTGCGCGCCTGGGTCACGCCTCATGGCGAGAACGAGATCATGGCCGACTTTGACCTGACCGCCCTGCGCGACAAGATCGAACCCCTCCGAAACGCCTGCCACTGGTAACCAGCTAGCAGCGCACCAGGTTGCCGGCGTGCATATGGCCGCCGATAAATAATAGTCAAGCTATTGACATTCTGAATACCTAAGCTATTCTCGGGCCAAACGGTCGGAGAACAGCATGGTTACAGCAGCCGACAATCCGGAACCCCGCTACACCCTCCAGGAAGCCGCCGACGCCCTCGGCTGGGGCGAGCGCGACCTGTTCCGCGAACTGCGCCGCCGCCGCATCCTGGACCAGCGCAACGTCCCCACGTGGCGCTACAAGGATGCCGGCCTGTTCCTCGAACACCGCGGCACCTTCCGCCACCCCACCGTCGGCACCCGCTTCTACTCGCGCCCGCTCATCACCCCGCGCGGCCTGCGCTGGCTCGAGCGCGTGCTGGCCGACGAAAAGGCGTCCGCATGAGCGCCCCCTACCACTGCCAATGCGGCCAGGCCATCGACGCCAGCACCAGCTGGCAGGGCCAGAGCTACAGCATCCACTGGTGGCACCCCGAAACCGGCGCGGAAATCGCCCGCTGCCCCCGGTGCCGCACCCACCTTTACACCGCGCTGCGCAAGGGCCATCTCCGCGATGCCCAGCCAGCGCCCACCACCACCCGCTGACAGGGAGAATCGCCATGACACTGGTATCCCGCACCCCGGACATCGCGTCCGACTACCTGCCCGACACCGAGGCCCAGCGCCGCCTGGAACAGCACCTGCGCAACGGCCACAACTTGCGCCGCTGGCGCGAACGCCTGGCCGAACAGGCCCGCGAAAACGAACGCCAGCGGCGTGCCCGCCTCCAGCGCATGCGCAAACGCTTCGTCGCCAAGCGCCGCGCCGCTGTTCGCATGCGAACGGTGATGTCATGAGCGGCCTCAAGCGAAACGACATCCAGCCATGCGCCCTCTGCCACAAGGGCCTGATGGCCGGCAACCAGATCGCGGGCTACCGCGTGAAGATCGACCACATGCTTTTCGACCCCGGCGCCATTCAACGCGCCCACGGGCTGGAAATGATGATGGGCGGCCACGTCGCGCTGGCCACGGCGCTAGGCCCGGATGAAGCACTGGCGCAGGAAGTCAGCTCATCCACAGCCCTGATCTGCCAGGCATGCGCCCTCGAAACGAGGGTTTCGCTTGCGGAGGTCTTCGAGCGCATGGGCACGGCGTCTGAATCGGGAGAAAGAAGCGATGACAACTGAAACCCCTGGCACCCGAATCCAGGCCAAACGCGAAGCCGCCGGCCTCACCCGCGCCCAACTCGGCGAGCACTGCCAATGGCACGACCAGGGCGGCCGCCGCGTCCGCCGCTACGAAACCGGCGAACGCACGCCCGACTGGCAGGACGCCCGCGCCCTGGCCGACGCCCTGGGCACCACCGTCGGCCACCTGATGTACGGCGAGGAAGAAACCACCCGCGTGGAACAACTCCCCGTCATCAGCATCAGCGGCCACCTGCGCAACCCCCGCAAACACTTTGACGACGACCAGCTCGCGCAGCTGGCCGACAGCATCCGCGAGCACGGCATCCTGCAACCCATCACCGTCGCCACCAGCGGCCCCAACTACGTCGTCATCTGCGGCGAACGCCGCCTGCGCGCCGCCCGCATGGCCGGCCTGGACGAAATCCCCGCCATCGTGCGCGACGACATCGGCCCCGAGCAGCATCACGCCCTGCAGATCGTCGAAAACCTGCAGCGCGTCAACCTCAGCCTGGGCGAAATCGTGGCCGGCGTGGACGCCCTCTGCCGCGACCACAGCCACGACGACGTCGCCCGCATGCTCGGCCGCAGCCGTTCATGGGTCAGCCGCCGCCACGGCATCGGCAACCTGAATGACAAGGTCCGCAAGGCCGTGCGCGACGGTGACATCAGCGACGTGGACGCCGCCCACCTGCTGGACCAGCTGCTAACGCTGGACTTCGGCTGGGCCATCAAGCTGCTGAACCGCTTTGATGCCAGCGTTGAAACCCTCGACGGCAAGCCAACGCGCGCCGAAATCCAGGAAGCCGTCGACACCGTCAAGGGCTGGCGCAACCAGGCCGGCAAAGACCGCAGCCCCGGCCCGGACACCGGCCGCAACCAGCACGAATCCGACGACGCCGCCCACCAGGGCGACACCAGCGGCGGCGACGGCCTACCCCCCGCCGTCACCGGCAACGAAGGCACCACCGGCCACCAGCGCCCGGAAACGCCCGCGGCCGACAAAGCCCAAGCCCGCCAGCAGGCCATCGACCAGCTGCACACCCTCGCCAACCAGAAACAGCGCGACATGCGCGCCCTGCCCGGCTGGGATGACCACATCGAAGTCACCCCCGATCTGGACATCAACCCCGACGCCGACGACCCCGACGGCTACGCCGTCACCGTCCGCTTACGCAATCAAATCGAACTCGACAACCTCTGCAACTTGCTCACGCATGAGTGGGTACCGCGGTATGGAACGACCCGCAAATGAGCGCCCCCGTCATCCTCGACCCCTGCTGCGGCAGCCGAATGATGTGGTTCGACAAAAAGCACCCGGCCGCCGTGTTCGGAGATTTGCGCAGCGAGACTCTGACTGTGACCGATCGCAGTCATGGAAAGCCGAACGGCAAGCGCACGCTTTTTATTACCCCGGATGTTCGCCTGGATTTCCGCGCGCTGCCCTATGTGGACGATTGGTTTTATCTGGTGGCATTCGATCCGCCTCACCTGGTTCGCGCAGGCCGAAGATCATGGCTCGCAGCGAAATATGGAACGCTCAGCCGGGATTGGCGCGCTGACATACGCGCCGGGTTTGCCGAGTGCTTCCGGGTTCTCCGTCCTAACGGGACTCTCGTTTTCAAGTGGAATGAAACACAGATCAAGGTGCGGGAGGTTCTAGAGCTATCCCCCTACCAACCGTTATTCGGCAACACAGCCGGTAAACGCAACGGAACTCACTGGCTGGTGTTCATGAAGCCTGCGGGGGCCGCAGGATGACCTACCCCTACCGCTGCAGCCGCGACACCTGCCGCCAACGCACCACGCTCGCGCGGCGCATCGAACACTACCTGCGGGACAAACCCTGCCCTGCCTGTGGCCACGCCACCCTGCACCTGGGCCGCTGGAAACAACGCGACCACCGCGCCAGCCGCTGCCACTGCCCCGGCTGGTGGTTCCCCCACCGTCGCGGCTCGCACGGCTGCCACCAATACACCTGCCGCCGCGACGCCGACTGGGAACACCTCAACGCCCAACTGGGCGCCATGCCCATCGCCGCCGATCCCGGCGCGCGCTGCCCTTTCTGACCGGAGCGAGGCCATGCCTGACGCCCACACCAGCCCCATCAACCTCGCCGTCGCCATCCTCACGCGCCGACGCCGCGCCATGACGCGCACCGAAATCTACCAGGCCGACGACGGCTGGGCCGACGAAAAGCAGGTGAGTAACGCCCTTTACAGGGCCCGCCAGACTGGCAAACTAGACCGCGACGACACTGGCCGCTGGCACCTGCCCGAACGCAAGCGCCCACCGGCCGACCAGACCTTGTCAGCTGGCGACAAATCGGCGGGAACTGTACCCCCGGTCTCCCCTGCCGAGCGTAGACCTCCCGCGGCCGCGGCGGGTGCCAGCACAGCGGCAGAATCCCCCACGTCAGCCGGCGACGACGGCAGCACCACCCCCAGCGCTGCCGAACCCCCAACGCCCGACGCCCCGGCGGGTGACGCCGGCACCGGGGCACCCGAACCCACCGATGACGGCCTGCCAGACGGCATCCGCCGCCTCATCGCCAGCCTGCCCGGCGAAGCGCTCGACGCCCCGCTGCGCCTGACCAGCGCCGACGCCACCGCCGCCCTCTGGTCCGACGGCCACCTCACCATCCGCGCCCCCGACGCCGGCGTGGAACTCACCCTGGCCCCGGACATCACCCGCACGCTTTGCCGGTATCTGGATCGGCTGGAGGGCAAGGCATGAAAGCCCTAACGATCTGTCAGCCATATGCGCACCTGATCGCTATAGACGAAAAGCGCGTTGAGAACAGAAGCTGGCCCACGCGCTACCGCGGCCCGCTGGCGATCCACGCCGGGAAAAGCCGGAAGATGCTGGCGCCGGATATCCACGCTCGGTATCCGGATATGGTGTTCGGCGCGGTAGTCGCGATTGCTGAACTAATCGACTGCCTGCCAGCCGATGAGATCGAAGACCGGCTACACGATCAGCGTTACCCGTTCCTCAAATGGCAGGCGCAACATATCGGCGGCCCGTGGTGTTGGGTGCTGTCGGATACCCAGCCGTTGGCCGAGCCCGATCCGTGTGGTGGATCGCTGGGGCTGTGGAACTGGACGCCAAGGCCGCAGTCATGACCGGCAACCGCCCCCAACTCCCGCTAAACCTCGGCCACGAACTGGTCATCGACCTGTTCGCCGGCGGCGGTGGCACAAGCATCGGCCTCGAGCAGGCCCTGGGCCGCCCGGTCGACATCGCCGTCAATCATGACCCCCAGGCGGTATCCATGCACCGGGCCAACCACCCGGACACCGAGCATTTCTGCGAGTCCGTGTTCAAGGTGAACCCGGTCCGCGTGACCCGCGGCCTGCCGGTCGGCCTGCTGTGGGCGAGCCCGGACTGCACGCACCACAGCAAGGCCAAGGGCGGCAAACCCGCCAGCAAGAAAATCCGCGGCCTCGCCTGGGTGGTGGTTAAGTGGGCCCGCCGCTGCCGGCCGCGCGTGATCATGCTGGAGAACGTCGAGGAATTTCAGGACTGGGGCCCGCTCGGCGAGGATGGCCGGCCCTGCAAGCGCCGCAAGGGCCAGCAGTTCGATGAATGGGTGCACCAGCTCGAACGCCTGGGCTACCGCGTCGAGTACAAGCTGCTACGCGCCTGCGACTACGGCGCGCCCACCATCCGGCGCCGCCTGTTCGTCGTGGCCCGCCGCGACGGCCGGCCCATCGCCTGGCCGCAGCCGACGCATGCCCCGGCCGACGACGCCCGAGTAAAGCGCAACCGGCTGCAGCCCTACCGCACGGCCGCCGAGTGCATCGACTGGAGCATCCCCGCGCCATCGATATTCACCCGCAAGCGGCCGCTGGCCGACAACACCCTGCGGCGGATCGCCAAGGGCGTGCAGCGGTTCGTGCTCGATGCGGCGGCGCCCTACATCGTGCGGATCGGCCAGACCGGCTGGCGAGGCGATGGCCAGCAATACCCGATCGACGATCCGCTGACCACGATCACGACGAAAGCCGAACACCTGATCTGCACGCCGTTCATTGCCAAGCACCGGGAGCACAGCACCGGAAGCGCCGCGGACGCGCCACTGCACACGATCACCGCCGGCGGGCACCAGGCCAAGCGGCCGGGCACCGGCAATGCCATGAGCCTGGCGGTGCCGTATTTCATCCCCCGCCACGGCGAGGCCGAAGGCCAGGCGCCGCGAACCCGCGACGTGAACCAGCCGATGCCCACCGTCACGGCCACGGCCAACGGCGCATCACTGGTCGCGGCGTTCATGGAACAGGCCAACACCGGCGTCGTCGGCCACGCGGCCACGAAGCCGGTCAGCACGATCGTCGGCAAAGGCAGCACCCAGCGGCTGGTGGCGGCGCATATCAGCCGGCAGTTCGGCGCCAGCATCGGGAGCGATGCGCAGACCCCTGTCGGAACGGTGACGGCTGGGGGCGGCGGCAAATCGGCACTGGTCGCCGCCCTGATGGCCCCGTACTACGGCAGCGGCAGCGGCGAAACCGGCCGGGACCTGCGCCAGCCCGCGCCCACGGCCACCACGAAAGACCGACTCCAGCTGGTGACCGTCGACATCGACGGCGAAACCTGGGTGCTGACCGACATCGGCATGCGTATGCTCCAGCCCCGCGAGCTGTACCGCGCCCAGGGCTTCCCCGAGAGCTACATCATCGACCGCGGCGCCGACGGCGAGGCTCTGCCCAAGCACGCCCAGGTGCGCATGTGCGGCAACAGCGTCTGCCCGCCGGTGGCGGCGGCGCTGGCGCAGGCCAACTTCGTGCATGAACTGGAGGCGGCGGCATGAACCGCCAAGCCCGCCGCCAATGGTCCGCCGAACTCAGCCGCGAGAACAAACGCTGGCCGCATGACCTGGTGGAAGTCCCACAGGACCAGTGGCCACCGTCCGCCAGCGCCGTCCGCATCCAGCCGCAACGCACCCTGCGCAGCCGTCACTTCCTGGTCCAGATATTCCCCGCGGAACCGGGCGCCACCCGGATCACCGTCAACCGCACCGAGATAGACCGGCGCGGCGGCTGGGCCGACGGCATCACCTGGGAGCAGCTGCAGGACATCAAGCGCCAGTGCGGGTACGCGGAGGCGCAGGCCGTGGAAATCTACCCGCCCGACTCCGCGGTGGTGCACGACGCGAACATGCGGCACCTCTGGATCCTCGATACACCCGTCGGCGTGACGCTGTAGCCATGGTGACCCTAACGCCGCCCCCGCGCCGAAACCACCGCCGCCAACTGCCGCCGGATGTAGCCCATCTCGCTCACCAGCGAATCCTGCATCCGGTCCAGCGTGGCCAGATCATCCCCGTGGTTCAGCAACCGATCGGCCTCCATGCCGAACGCCTGCACCATGCGCTCCAGGTTACGCCGGCGCGTGTTCACCCACGTCATGCGCTCGCGCTGACCGCCCTCGATCAGCTGCACCGCCGTGAAATCCCGCAGCCAGTTGCTGGCGTCATCGCCCATCGTCGTCACACCCTCGGGAACTGTTCGGGCATACAGTACCATCACGCGCGGGCGTGGATCTGACCATGCCCCGCCGGGACGACAACCCCGTCACCATGCTGCCCAGCCGGGGCGCACCCGACCCCAGGCTCGCGCGCGTTGTGTTACACGTGCTCAGCAACCACCAGCCCGGAGAATCGGATGGCGACAACCAAACGGGCGGCGCTGTACCTGCGGAGCACCAAAGACCGCAGCGACGCGTCCATCGCATCACAGAGGCGCGAACTCAACGAGTACGCCCGGCGCGAGAATCTGGAGGTCGTTGAAGAATTCGCCGACGCCGTCGAATCGGCCAAGGACGAAAACCGCCCCGCCTTCCAGCGCCTGCTGCAGCGCATCCGCGACAAGGATCGCGGCTGGTCCGTCCTGCTGGCCACCGACACCGCCCGCATCAGCCGCCGCACCGAATTCGCCCACGCCTTTCGCCATGAAGTGAAGCGCCGCGGCGTCGACATGCGCTATCTCACGCTGCCCGACACCGACCGCATCACCCAGATCATCGTCTACAGCACGCTGACGGCCATGGACGAAGTCCACAGCCTCATGAGCAAGATGAAGGGCCTGGCCGGCATGGCCGAAAACGTCAGCGCCGGCTGGCGCGCCGGCGGCCGCGCCCCCGTGGGCTACCAGCTCGAACACGTCGGCACCGGCACCATGCGCGAAGGCCGCGAAGTCACCAAGACCCGCCTGCGCCCCACCGCCGACCTGGAAAGCGTCGGCCTCTACCTGCGCAAACGCGCCCAGGGTGCCAGCCGGCGCGAAGCCATCGACGCCTCCGGCTTCAAGCGCGCCACCAGCACCCTGGTCGGCATCGAATGGAACGCCCTTACCTACGCCGGCGCCACCACCTGGAACGTCATGAGCGAACGCCTCGCGGATGGCGGCTACGAAGGCGGCCACCGCCGCAAGCCCCGCGACCAGTGGCGCATCCAGCACAACACCCACCCCGCCATCATCGAACGGGACGAAGCCGAAGCCCTGGTGTCATCCCTGGAAAACAGCGACATCGGCAAAGCCGTCTCCGCCGGCAAAACCGGCGGCAGCAAATACCTGCTCAGCGGCCTGCTGGTCGCCCCGGACGGCGCGCACTGGCAGGTCAACGCCACTTATTACAATCTCAAGCCTACCCGCCAGCGCCGCGGTCGCTACGTCAAACGCGAACACGTCGACAGCGCCGTCCTACAGCGCGCCGCCCACGACATGAGCAGCCCCGACTTCGTGCGCGCCCTCACCCGCGAAGCCCAGGCACAGGCCGGCACCGACGACCCCGCCAGCGATCTCCGCCAGGAAGTCGTCCGCATCAACGACCAGATCAGCCGCACCATGGATCTGGCCGCCAGCCTCAGCGACCCCGGCCCAGCGCTGCGCAAGGTGGACGAACTCGAAGTCCGCCGGCGCGACGCCGCTACACAGATCGACCGCATAGAGCGCGAACACAGCGCCCGCATGGCCCTGCGCAGCGTCACGGAAGAATCCATGCGCGCCACCCTGGACGGCCTATGGCAAGGCGCAGAGGAAAAGCCCACACACGCGCTCAAGGAGATGCTGCGCGCATTCGTGGAATCAGTGGAACTGGACCCGGAAACCCTCAACGCGCGCATGCAATACCGCATCGCGGTGGACGCCGCCGACCCCGAGGCTGGGGCCGGCGACTCCAAGGCATCTTTGGCGTCCCCAAGGGGATTCGAACCCCTGTTACCGCCGTGAAAGGGCGGTGTCCTAGGCCTCTAGACGATGGGGACGTATCGAGTCGTTATCGCTGCCGGAGACTGGTGGAGCCAGGGGGATTCGAACCCCCGACCTCAACACTGCCAGTGTTGCGCTCTCCCAACTGAGCTATGGCCCCGGGTCTCGTCAGCGGCCGCGAATTATAGGGGGCATGGCGCTCGGCCACAACCACTAATTGACGAATCCCTAGGTCAGCGCGGCTTTCAGGGCCGCCACGACTTCATCCTGCTCCGCTTCGGTCAGATAGGGATGCATGGGCAGGCTCATCACCCGCTCGGCCGCGGCATCGGCCACCGGCACGGGATCATCCGTGTACAGCGCCGGCTGCTGGTTGAGGGGGACCGGATAATGCACGGCAGTGGGCACACCTGCGTCCTTCAAGCGCGCCTGCACCGCGTCACGCTGATCGACCTGGACCGTGTACTGGGCGTAGACGCTGGTGTTGCCCGCGGCAAGATGCGGCGTCTGCACCAGATCGGCCAGTGCCGCCGAATAGCGGGCCCCGAGCTGCCCCCGAACCTGCACTTCATCCTCGAAGATTTCCATCTTCGCCAGCAGCACCGCCGCCTGCAGCGTGTCCAGCCGGCCGTTGATGCCCAGACGCGGGTGGTGATAGCGGCGGTCCTGCCCGTGATTGCGCAACTCCCGCATGCGCCGGTCGAGGTCGGGATCGGTGGTGAATGCCGCCCCGCCGTCGCCATAGCAGCCCAGGGGCTTGGCCGGGAAGAACGACGTGGCCGACAGGCTGGACAAGCCGCAGGAACGCCGGCCGTGGCGGGTGGCGCCGAAACTCTGGGCGCCGTCCTCGATTACCGGCAGCCCGTGTTTCTCGCCAATGCGGGTGAAAGCCTCCATGTCGGCGCACTGGCCGTAGAGACTCACCGGCACGACCGCCCGGGTTCGCGGCGTGATCGCGGCTTCAACCAGCGCGGGATCGAGATTGTAGGTAAGCGGGTCGATATCCACGAATACCGGCTTTGCACCGAGCAGCGCAATCATCTCCCCAGTGGCAATGAACGTGAACGGCGTGGTGATCACTTCATCGCCCGGCCCGATATCCAGCGCCATCATGGCTACCAGCAGCGCGTCAGTGCCGCTGGACATCGCCACGCAGTGCGGCACGCCGACGTAGTCGGCCAGGCGTTGTTCCAGGGCCTCGATCTCCGGCCCCATCACGTACTGACCGTGCTCGAGCACGGCGCGCATGCGCGCATCCACGTCCGCCTGAATCCGGCGGTACTGGGCCTGGAGATCAATGAATTGCATGAAATCGCTCGCTTGAACCAGTCATGCCGGCGGGTGGCCGGCCGGCGCGTAGTCTATCATCGCGCACCCGCGGATCGGCCTTGCGCCGAGCCGTTCAGTCCGCGCCGACCAGCGAGTTGCCATGCCCGTGCCTGCCGCCTTTGCCATCGTCGTGCTGGTGTGGTCCACCACGCCGCTGGCGGTGAAATGGAGCAGTGGCGGCGGCGTGACCTTTCTCGAGGGCGTGGCGCTGCGCATGGTGGCCGGCGCCCTGCTGGCCTCGCTCCTGATCCGTGCCTTTGGCCTGACCCGCGACTACTCCGCCGCCGCCTGCCGCATGTATGCCTCGGGCGCGCTAGGCTTTTTCGGCGCCATGGGGCTGCTCTACTGGGCGGCGCAGTTCCTGCCCTCGGGGCTGATCGCGGTGGTCTTCGGCGTGGCGCCACTGTTTGCGGGTCTGTTCGGTGCCCTGATGCTGGGTGAGCGCACGCTGACCCCGTTGCGGGTCGGCGCGCTGCTTGCCGCGATGGCCGGCCTCGCTATCCTCTACCGCGGTGAGATGGCGATCAACGCTGACGCTGCACCGGCCATTGCGGCGCTCGTGGTCGCCACCACGTTCTACGCGCTGAGCAGCGTGCTGGTGAAACGCCACAGCGTGGTGATGCATCCGCTTTCCCAGGTGGGCGGCGCGCTCTGGCTGACCGCCATCGGCTTTACCCTGGCCTGGGGAATTACCGATGGCCGGCTGCCAAGCGAGGCGGCCCCGCGCACGCTGGGCGCCATCGCCTATCTGAGCGTGTTCGGCTCGGTGCTGGGCTTCATGCTGTATTTCCACCTGCTGGCACGGCTGCCGGTTGCAACCGTGGCGCTGATCCCGCTGATGACCCCGCCCACCGCGCTGACTATCGGCTGGCTGATAGCCGACGAACCGCTCACCCGGCACGCCCTGCTCGGGGCAGCGCTGATCGTGACCGCCCTGGCCCTGTATCAATGGGGCGACGGGCTCTGGCGGCGGGCGTTCGCCCGTTAGAGGTTGTCCTCGCGCCCGTCGGCCACCGCCTCCAGCATGTCGTATAGCGGCACCCGAGCCTCGATGCCGCGCAGCAGCCAGTACATGCCGCTGAGCGTGCGCATCACGAACACCAGCTCCGGCGCCGGCCGGAACCGCCGCCAGTGGCGCAGGTCGGCGCGGACCTCCGTGCGCAGCCGCGTGATCACGCTACCTTCGGTAAAGTCGTAGAGTGGCCCGGCTTTCACCGCGTCGATTGCCGCATGATGGTGCCGGCGGTAGATGTCGGTGAACACATCGGGCTCATCGGCAAACGCCGCGGGATTGACGATACCCAGATCCGCCAGCCCGGCATGCACGCCGGCCCAGTCGTACGCCAGGCTCGCCGCCAGCACCCGCCGCATGCCGTCCGCCTCCACCTGCGCCACCCGTTTGATGCAGCCGAAGTCGTACACCGCCACCCGGCCATCCGCCGTCAGCCCGTAGTTGCCGGGATGCGGATCGGCATGCAACAGCCCGTGGGTAAAGACCTGCCGCGCCAGATTGGCCACCAGCGCCTCGCCCACCCGATCCCGCGCGGCCTGATCGGCGTCGCGCAGACCGTCCAGCCGCTCCGCCACGATCTCCTCCATGACCAGTACCGACTCGCCGCTGAGCGTATCCACCGGCGTGGGCAGCAGGAAGCCCGGCAGATCGAGAGCCCGCATCGCCATCAGGTTGGCGCGTTCAACGCGGTAGTCGGTTTCCTCCGCCAACCGGTCGCGAACCTCGGCCAGCACTTCGTCCAGACGCGAGGCGTCGATCGGCAGCAGCCGCGACCAGCGCAGCAGACGACCCAGATTGGCGACGTCCGCATCCACCGACCCGGCCACTTCCGGATAACGGATCTTGATGACCACCGCGCGGCCGCCCACCAGCCGGGCGCGATGCACCTGTCCGATGGAAGCCGCCGCCATTGCGGTCTGTTCGATCGAGGCCACCTGTGCCCATGCCTCCGGCCCCCAGGCCATCTCTAGCACCGTGCGCATCTGCGCGAACGGGCGCGGCTGCGCATCACGCTGCAGGCGGGCCAGTTGCTCGGTCAGCTCCGGCGGCAGCAGATCCTGATACTGGGCGGCTACCTGCCCCAATTTCATGGCCGCGCCCTTGAGATTGCCCAGGGTGTCGAACCAGTCGAGGCCGCTCTGGGTCCAGTACTGCGCTCGATCGTAGCCCGGCAGCACCCGCCGGGCGCCCCGCCCCAACGTGCGCAGGCCGGCGCCGAACAGCTTGCGCCGGCGGCTGCGCTGATCGCGCTTGTCATCGCTCATGCTGCCGCTCGCTGTAGCCAGGCCAGCAGTTGATCGCGTTGTGGCTGCGTCACGGCGGTACCGGGCAGAATTGTCCTGGGGCGAGGCTGACGGTCGAACCAGAACTCGCCGGAGCGCCCTGCCACCAGCGGACTGCTGGCAAGCCAGACCATGGTGTCCGCCCCCATTCGAGCATCCCGCAGACGCCCCTGTAGCCGACGGTTGAAGGCAGGCAGCGATTTCGCCACCCCCGGTGTTGCCGCCCAGCCGGGATGCATGACGTGGACATCCACCCCGGCAAACTCAGCGGACTGCGCCCAGTGCTCGGTCAGCGCCACCAGGCCCCGTTTGGCGCGGGCATACGCCTTCGCCCCGTCGAATTCGCCCTGCTCGAAATTCATGTCCTCCAGCGCCAGCGCCTGGGTGTACATCCCGCCGCTGGCCACATTCACTACCCGTGCCCCCGCCTGCCCGAGCACCGGCGCCAGCGCTTCGGTCAGCACGAAAGGTGACACCAGATTGATCGCCATGCTGCGCTCGATATCGTCCTCGGTGAGCACCCGCTCGGCGAACAGCGCCCCGGCGTTGTTGACCAGCACATCGATTGACGGCAGATCGCGCCGCAGGCGCCCGGCCAGGTCGCGCACCTGGGTCAGCGACAGCATGTCCGCCTGATACGTCCGGATCGTTTCCGGCTCGATGCCGGCAAAGTCCGCAATCGCCCGGCGGGCCGCCGCCAGCCGTTCGGCATCCCGGCCGGTGATGGTCACGCTGGCACCCAGCCGGGCCAGCGCCTGCGCCGCCGCCAGCCCGAGACCGCCGGTCGCACCCGTCACAACCACCATCCGCCCGTCCATGAAATCGCTCAACCCCTTGTCCGGCATCGCCCGATAGCCGCGCCGCGTGAACTGCACCATGGCGGGAAGCAGCGTCCGGTGCGCGAGCGCGCCCACCGGATGATCGGACGGTTCGGGCCCCGGCGACAGGGCAGTTCCGAGGCCCGCCACAGCCCGGCGGCCCATGCGATTGAACCAGGGACGCAACCAGCGCGCGATGTGGCGACCGGGGCCGAGAAAGCGAATCGCCGAGCGGTAATCGATAACGGTCTCGCCGCCATGAGCCGCCAATTCGATCGTGTCGGTGACGCAAAAACCCTCGCCCCGTCCGCTCAACACCAGCCGGCAGTCGGTCACGATCTCGGACAATTCATATGTCATCGGCACCGACCGCCCGGCACACGCCAGCGTCAGATTGAAGCGCGTGCCCACCCCGGGCGCCCCGGGTGTCACCTTGCGTGCACGCTCGACCCCAGGATCCCACTGCTCGCAGGTGGAAAAATCCACCAGGTACCGAAAGCAGTCGGCGACCGACCTCGGTACGGTCACGCGTTCTTGCAAGAGCATGGGCAGTGTCCCGTCAGGTTTGCACGCAATACGCCAACCGCGGCCGCAGGTATGCGCCCGCGCGTTGACGCTCATCCGAGCGCATCGTATATTGCGCGCCCGATCGGGCGGTTAGCTCAGCGGTAGAGCACTGCCTTCACACGGCAGGGGTCGCAAGTTCGAACCTTGCACCGCCCACCATTAAAAACAAGGGGTTAGGCGATTCGCCTAGCCCCTTTTTTCTTTCCGAAATGCAGCGTAAGTGCAATATAAAGTCGGCAGACGGGACCATGCCGCCATCCCTGCAGCCAGGCCGGCCGCGCTTCCGGTGGGCGCAAAAAAGCCCCGCACAGGGCGGGGCTCAGGTCGGCAGGAAACGGGAGTCTGGAGCGCCCTATACCGCAGCCGCTCAAGCTCACCGTCAGTGTCGTGCACCTCCTGATTCAGAAACAGGACGGTTTTCTCGATCTCAGCATCGGGGCCGCCCCGCGTGATCACCAGATGCACAAGGTGGTCCACCAGAACGCCGATGCGTTCATAGCGAAGATGCAGGACATCGTACTTATCGTCGGACCCTGCCAGATTCGTGTCGCTCAGTTCCTGCTCAGACATGGTTGGCCCCCTTCACGATTTGCGGGCGGTCGGGATGTTGCTGCTTTTCGGCCAGCACTTCGGCGTGACTGACCAGACCTCGAACCGTCTCAATAATCAGAAACTGACCCCATTCGTAATCGTCCAGGCGGGCGCCCTGCTCGCACTCCTGCGATGCTTGCAGCACCGTCAGCAGGGCACGGGCATTGCTCAGGGTGTCGCCGACCCCCCGGTCGCTGGTCATCCAGGCGGGGGCCTTGTCGATGAAGTCATCCGGGCTTATGGCTTTGGCTGGCATGGTCATTACCTCACGTTGTTAATACCAAAAGATCGCCCCAGGGGGCGGCCGGGTGGTGGTAACCGAACGTGAGAACGGCGCGCTTATTCCCGCTATGCGGTCTTGTATTCACGCCCACCCGGCCATTGAACCGGACACAAGAACGCCGCGATGTCGGCCGCGGCTATCCGCTCACGTCTTTGGGGTTACCAGCCCCGAGCCTTGACGTTGCCCGCTGGAGCCGGCCCCGTCAAGTTCACGGCCGCCCAATAGAAGGCCCGCCGCCGGCACATTGCGTTACCGGGGCGGGCCGCTGTCAGCCGCGCGGTTGTCTAGGCCGCCGCCGACACTCGCCGTGCAGCCGGGGAGAAAGGCTGCCGCGAACAGTCAAAGCCGCCATGCTCAACAACGGCCACTGACAAAAGCTATTCGGGTTCCGCCAGCACGCCGGCGAATTTCAGCGCCGCCGCGATCTGATCCTCGGGCAATCCGGATTCGCGGGCCGCTGCCAGGCCCTCGAGTACGCCGGTCAGGGCGCGGGCGCGGCCGCCGGCGTCATACGCCTGCAGGGGCCGCAGCGTGTCGATAGCGACCGTCGCCCCCAGCTTGGCGGTGGCTTCGTCCGCGATCAGCCGGGCGACTGGCTGCAGCTGCCATTGCGCGAGATGCCGCTGTGCTTCCCGCACCAGCGGGCCGGTGGTCTTGGGGTCCATCAGGGCGGGCAGCACGCCGAACGCATGACAGATGGCGCTCCGGGCCGCCTCGAGCGTTTCTGCAGTCATCGAGCGCGACAGGTCCGGGGACAGGTCGGACGGCTTCCAGTCGGTTACCGGTGTCGGGCCGCCGGCCGCGGTGACGTTCACGGACTCCCGCAGCAGTACCCGGCCGCGCTGGCCCCGGAAGCTCCGGGCGAGCCGGTCGTTATCGACCTCGGGGTTTTCCGGCATGGGGGTGATCTGACTGCCCAGGGGCGCGCACTGGAAGGTCTCCGTTAGCGCTTCCTCGACCGCGTGCAGCAGCTCCGCCGTCAGTTGCGCCCGGCGAAGGGGCGACACGCCAGCCCAGGGGGTGATCGCGTCGGCGCCTACCTTGACGTGGAATACCTCGCCGGCCAGGGCGGTAACGTGGCGCCCGCCTCCCGCCTCGCTGATCGTCAACTGGTACGCGGTGGGCTTGCCGTTGCTGGTGGTGACCTCCCAATCCGACGCGGGGATCAGCCGGTCTCGGATCAGGTACACGGCCTCGCCTCGCAGCCCCAGGGACCGGGCAGTGATGCCCAGGGTCTCCGGGGTCAGCAGGTCGGCGCCGATCACCTCGGCTTGGGCGAGTCCGCCTTCCCATAGGCTCACGCAGCCCTGCGCGGTGGCGGTGAGTTCCGCCAGGCCCCGCCGGCCCGTGATGAATGAATCCCGGGCATCCATGACTTGCGCGGTGTAGCCCGCCCCGCTGGCGCGGGTCTCGGGGGTGCGCTTAATCATCCGCATCAGCCGTTCAAGCATTATCGAAGCTCCCGGCATTCGGCCTCGAGGCGGCGCCCGGTACTGGTCTCCGGCACCACGTCCACGGACAGGCGCCGGCCGTTAAATCGGATCTCGTCACCGGGTTGCATGTCCATGTCCGGCGTCGTGGAGAAGCGCCACTGAATCACGCTGTACGAATACCGCGGGGTGCGCTTGAATTCGGCGGTGACCGGCGTTGCCCGGCCCCGGATGTCGGCCTGCTTGTTCCAGGTGTACTCGACGCCGCCGTACTCGTTGCGGGTTTCGGTACTGCGCCAGAGTTCGTACCCATCCTTGAACAGCCCCAGGGTCATCGGTAGGCCCTCAGCAGGTCGCCTGCGCCGCTGTGCTGGATCGCACGCGCTGCCCAGCCAGCCGACCGGGTGAAGCTGTAATCACCGTCCGTGGCCGTGGTGTGGCCCGGCACCGGGTCTTGCGTGACTTGATACAGGTACTCGGTCAGCCGTCGCACCGCTTCGTCCACGATGTCGGGCGGGTCGTCGGTGTCGCCGACCGTGGCCTGCACCTTGTACGCCTTGCCGTCCAGCTCGAAGCCGACCGGGGCATCGGTCAGGGTCACGGATTCGTAGGCTTGCCCGTTCCAGGCTTCGGCGCTGTCCACCGTGTAAGGCCGCAGGGGTGGCAGCCAGACGCCCGGCCCCTGCACTACCCAGGTCACGCTGCGCTCGTTCCAGCGGTAGGCGATCCACGCCTCGATGCGCTGCCAGACGGTCGCCGCCTCGATGGCGGTACTCGCCTCGCTGGACACGTCCGCCGGCAGGGACGGATAGCTCGACGGCTGGCCTTCGGTGACCGATAGCAGCTCGACCATTACCGCCACCGCCAGGCCGCCGGGATGGCCCGGCCGGCTTCCTGTGGGGCCTGCCAGCAGCGGGCCTCGACTTGCGCGGCCTCGAAGGCCGGACGGGTGACGATCGACAGTTCGTGCAGCTCGGCACGGGTCACGGTCCGCATCAGGCCCCCATCGTGGCGCTCAACGCGCTCGCCGCCAGTCGGCACGCGAAAGCCGGGGGAGATGCCTACGGCCAGGCCGGACCGGATCAGCGCCAGGGCATCGCGGCCGTGGCTGGTGTTGACCACCTCCGGGGACAGCCGTGCCTCGAAGCGCAGGGCGTCGTCGTCGGCGTGCAGTTCCAGGCCGCCCGAGTCCGTGGACGCTAGCGGGGTCTCGAATCGATGCTGCGCCAGCAGGTAGACGTTGCCGCGAGGCTCGAGGCTGCCGGGGGCGAATACCTCCGACCGCCCCTTGGCCAGTTCCGCCACCGCACCGTAGGGGAAGCGCCCGGACAGCCGGGCGCCCCCATCGGTTTCGGCGCGGACTTCAAGCGCGCCATGCGCGGCGCCGGTCAGCATTACTGCAGCCCGGTCAGGACTTCCAGCTGCGCGGTCCGGCTCACGCTGACATCCATCGTCACCAGGCCGGTCAGGCGCAGGCCCCCGGATGCCGCATCGCTGTAGGGGTCGCGGATCATGTCCACGGCGCCCCAGGTGGCCACGAAGATCGGGGATTGCCCGCCGGCGGTCGTGGTCAGCAGCGCGTTGCTCTCGACCGGCGAACCGACCGGGGCGGCGAGGCCGTTGCTGGTGAGATTGACGCTGCCAACCGTGCCGACCAGGCGGTCGTATTCGGTGATGCCCGAACCGTCATCGAAGATCACCGCGTCCATCGTGTCCCATACCTCGGGACGGATCAGCACGCGGACGCCGCCGGGGGAACCGGCCGCGTTGGCGGTCAGGAACCGGGTCACCGCGGCCCGGAAGGCCGACCAGCTCGCGGTCGCGTCGATCGCGGTTTCGGTGATGCCGTAGGTCGAAGCCCCGGCAACCACGCCCAGGGGCTCGCCGCTGCCGCCACTGCCCTGGAAAACCGCCTTGTCCATTTCCTGCATGATCGCCCCGCGCATGTCGCGCCGGACGGCTTCCTCGATGCCGGCGGCCTGCTTCATGGTGCGGCGGGTCAGCTGCATCTGGATGCCGAGCGTCTGATTCGGCTTCAGGCTGCGGTCGGTGGTGGCGTAGGCGGTCGGGCCTGCCACGTCGCCGGTCTCGCTCGAGGCCCAGCCGGCAGAGACGTTGGAAGTCGTCACCGGATACTCTTGCTGGCCGCTCGGCACGTTCACCATGCGGGCGCCCATCGCACCGGCCACCGATTCGGGGAAAAGCCGGTCGATGATCGGGCGAGTCGTCACCGGGTCCGGCGTGCCGGATGCCACGGTTTCACCGGCGCGAAGCTCCAGGGCCTCGTAGGGGATCGGGATGCCCCGGTAGCCGCCGGCGCTGCGGAGTTCCTGCACCACCTCGGCGGTGGCGCCATCCAGGGCGCGGCCTTCGTCCAGGTGGAGCGCGGCCTGCCGGACCTCGAACTGCCCCACCAAGGTGGACCATTCGCTGCCGGTGCGGGTCTCCAGCTCGGCGCCGGCCTCCCGGCGTTCGTCATCCTCGGCCACCAGGGCGGCCCGGTATCGGGATTCGTTCGACCGATACTCGCGGTCGAGTTCGTCCATCTGGCGGGTTTCGTCGTCACCCGGGGAATCTTTGGCGGCCAGCTCGGCCAGTTGCTGCCGGATTTCCGACTGCCGGCGAGCGATTTGCGCGGACTGCAGCATGATAGCTACCTCATATCGTGTACACGCACTCGATTGTCTAAGACTATTGCACTCATGTACAGCGGCTATCGCGTAGCAGTTCACGCCAGCGATCGCGCTCGGGGTCGGGTTCGGGCAGCCCGATGTCCCGGCGGGTCTTGCGGCTGTGGCAGCTCGGGCACAGCGTCTGCAGGTTTGCCAGGTCGAATGCCAGGGCGGGCGCATGGCGGACCGCCTGGATGTGATCGACCTCGAGGCGCCCTCGCCGGCCGCATTGCACGCAGCGCCAGCCGTCCCGGCGTAGCGCCTGGATTCGCAGCGCCGGCCAGCGTCGGGACTTCAGCACGGCACGGCTTGGGCGGCGGTCGCGTTTCATGTCCACACCGGTGCGCGTGCCGGCGCCACCGGCCGGGCCTTGCGCCTTGCGCCCTCCGCCACGGCCAAGATGGCAGCGGCCGCGGCATCGATCCGGCCCGTTGCCCTCGCCTTGGCCAGCTTCCGATTGCCGGCAACGTCGGACACCGTAACCGCGTCGGCGAAGGCGGAACGCAGTAGCAGCGATGGTGACGCGCTGACCTCGCCGTCGAACACGGCCCGGCGGAAGCGCTCGACATCCTCCGCGCCATCTCGGAAGCCCTGCCCCCGCCACACCATCGGCTCCCGCAGGTTGGCAGCGGTCATGGCTTCGGCGAATTCGGCCTGCCGATAGCGGTCCGCCGTGAAGCAGGTCACCGGCGACCCGTCGAGCGTGTCCATAATCTTCGTCAGGAAAGGGGCCGCCGGCACCACTCGTTCGCCCAGGGTCACCAGCTCGCCCCGGTCCTGCATCTCGACGTATCGATCCCGCACGCCATCGCGGGCGCCGCGATCGGCCAGGCTGGGGGTGCTGGGGAATGCGCCGAATGCTTCCAGGCGGCCGGTATTCGGCCAGTAGATCGCGACGGCCGACATCGATGCCGACCCGCCCAGGTCCACGCCGACCACGGCGCCACCTTCCCGCGGCGGCAGGTCGGTGACCTCCGCCGAAAGCCAGTCGTCCACACTCAGAAGCATGTCGCGGCGCTCGCCGCTGACGCGCTCGTTTCGGTTGTACAGGCGGAAGCTCGACAACGCGGAGCCGCCCCGGGCGATGGCCCGGTTGGCCTGTGCCTGGAGCCACGACACGGAACTGCCGATGCCGGCCTTGGCGCCCGGGTTGGCGATCAGCAGCGAATCCAGGTCATCGGCCGGCAAGCCCGGGGGTGGTCGGTGCTCCTGCACGAAGGTGCCGGGCGGGGGTTCGTCTATCCATTGCGAAAACGAATGCTGATCGTCGGACGCGCTGGTCGAGATAATCAGGGCCCGGCCGTTGCGCTTGCCGAGGCCCGACAGCAGTGTCGCTTCCAGATCCTCGCCCTTGTCCGGCGGCCAGTGCCCGCGCTCGTCCATCAGCACGAAGGTGGGCGCGCTGCCCAGGGCGTTCTTGCTGTCCGACGCGATCACCCGCAGCAGGTGTTCGCCACCGTCGCCGCTGTACTCGATCTCGAGCCGGGGGTTTCGCCGCAGCGTGAGTTCCGCCTGCAGCTCGTCCGGCAGGGACTGTGCGAAGCCGGCGGCGAAGTCGAACGCGACCCGGGCCTGATCCCGGGTCCGGGCCGCGATCAGTACCTCGCGGCGCGGCTGCCGGTCCCAGATGCCGAGCAAGGCCCCCAGCGCCAGGCCGGCGGACAAAGCGCTCTTGCCGTTGCCCCGCCCTACCGACAGAACCGCAACGGCGGTGCTACGCTTGAGCGAGCCCCGGATGAAGTCCCGCTGAAACTTCGCCAGCTTGATCGGCTTCCCGGCTTTCGGCCCTTCCGGCACCGTCAGCGACTGGATAAAGTCGATGGCCTTGCTCGCGTCGGTCATGTCAGGCCCGTGAGTGAGCGAGAAAAAGGGGGACGGCGGTCCCTCGGGCGCACGCGCTATCGGCCATTGGGACCAAACACGTCGATGCCATCTTCGGCCGCTTCCGTCAGCCGGGTTGTCATCGCCTCGATGGCGTGCTCTCTGTCATCCCGCGGCGGCTGGGTCTGGTCGCGCACGATCAGCCCGCACACGGTCGCCAGCTCGCTCGCCACCAGCGCGGGGTCGGGGTTGTCCCGCTCGATGCGCTCGATCATGTTCTGCAGTCGGGTGTGGTAATCCATGTCGTCTGCTCCGGGTTGCGGTAAAATATGGCTTGAACCGGCGGCCAGCTGGAGCCAGCCGCCGGCGCAGTCTTTCGGATGGTTCAAATGCCGGGCAACTGCTTCTCATCAAGGCCCGTGCTCGCTGGTAACTTTGCCATCAGGCCCGCCGCAATCCTTTTGCTGGCGGGCTTTTCTATGGATGGCCAGCAGCTACTACTGTCACTGTGGCTATCACTGTCACTATTGCTGTTGCTCATGTGCTGCCCGCTTCAATGGAGAGCAGCTCATCTACCCTTGAGTAGTGGGCGGCCTCGGGCCGTGGCTTGTGGGGGTTCGGCCCTTTCACCGTCACCACCCGGCCACGGATCAGGCAGCCGCGCAGACAATCCAGGCTTGGGCGGTCTGGCCTCACCGGGCTATTCACCAGGGTGGCCAGCTGGATGAATAGCTTGTGGGTCTTGCTCAGGGTGAATTGCCCGCCGCGCTTGGTCTTGCGCTTTATCGCCTTCACCCGGTAGGCCGCGTACAGCCGGGCGCCCTTGTGCTCTCCATCCGCTATCTGGAAGTGTGCGAACAGCTTGGCGGTGTTAAACATGAAGGCGAGTTCGTAGCGGTGGTAAGTCAGCAGGTACTCGCCCGGCGGTATCAGCGGCCAGCCCTCAACCTCGAATGAGTTCCGCTGCGCATCCAGACTGACGGCCGCTCCCATCAGGTGGACTCACCGGTTTGACGGTCGGACAGCGGACCTTGCAACGCCTGCTCCGTCCAGCCACCAGCCAGGAAAGCGTCGGCCGGCGCCATGCCCAGGATGATCGGGTCATCCAGCCGCAGGGTGGTCAGGGGGACGGCGCGGACGTGGGTGTCGCCCGCGACGTGGACGTGAGCCTCGAACGTACCCAGGTCGAAGCCCATCAGCTTTACCCGGGGCTCGGCATCATCTTCCCGGCGGTTGGCATCGCCGTTCTTGTGGAAGTCGAAGGGGGAGACAGCGGGGTAGCTCATGCTGCAGCCTCCCGCTCCTTACGCTCGACGAATTCCCTGTCTGCGGCCTCCGTCACATACCGATTGCCGCGGACCTTGTAGGTCTTGATCTCGCCGTCACGCAGAAGACGCCAGCCGGTGGTACGGGAGAAACCACGCAACTCGCACCATTTGGCGAACCCATAGCTTCTACCCGGATCGTATTGTTTCGTCATCGCTCGAACCGTTGCTGTGCATTGCAGTTCGAACGATAGGGAGCAGCACGAAAGCTAGCGGCGCTCGCTTTCCTTTTTCTTCAGGGCGGGAATTATCCCGGCCTCTCGCAGCCATTTGCGGACGGTCGGAGCCGTCGGCGAGTCGGATACGCTGCTCGTGATGATGCCGGTTATCTCGTGGGGCGGGTGTCGTTGTGCCAGACGCCGGCCGTGGCTCTGGATGGTCTCCTTGCGGATATCCTCGCGCTCCCGCGGCTGTCTCGCGTTGGCCCGGTTCTGGTGCCTGATCCTGTTCGCCCGGTATACCTGCTTAACCTCAAGCTGCAGCGACACGATCCGGCTTAGCGATCGGTGGCGGGATCGCCAGTCGTTCAGCAGCCCGAATCGCTGCAACTCGGATTCAATCAACTCGATGTTGGGGTGACCATTGGAGCGCGGGTCGTCGCGCGCCGCGGTCAACCAATTCTGTACGGTCTCCCTCGCACGATCCGGGAAGCTCGCCAGCATCGCGACTTGAAACTCCCAGTACCGAATCTCGACGCTCATACCAGCCTCGCCACCGCGTCGGCCTTGTGCTGTGGAGCAAGGTGCGCGTATCGCAACGTCATCTTGATATCGCCATGCCCGAGCAGCTCGCGGACCGTGTTCAGGTCCACGCCGCGCATGACCAGCCAGCTCGCAAACGTGTGCCGCATGTCATGCCACCGGAAGGCGGTTATTTCCGCATCCTGCAGCACGCCGGCCCACGCCTTGCGGACATTATCCAGGCGTGCACCATCGCGGCCAGTGAATACCAAGCCCTGCCCGCTGGTCTGCCGTCGCCAGCGCGTGAGCGCGTCCAGGGCTTCGGCGTTCAGGGGAACATGCCGGGTCCGGTTCTTCTTGCTGGTGGCGCCCCGGATGGTGATTTGCTCGAGGCGGAAGTCCACGTCATCCCACTGCAGGCCGAACAGTTCGCCACGGCGGGCGCCGGTATTCAGCGACAGCAGCACCAGCGGGGTCAGGTGATCGCCGTACCCATCCAACGGGATATCCGGCATGGGCTCATAGCCGCGATCTTGCCGCCACTGGTTGCCGCGGTTGCGACCCTCCCGTATTTCGTCGTCACGCGCCCGCAGCGCCGCTCTCAGCCGCTTGGCTTCATCGTCCGACAGGTAGCGCACCTTGCCGGATGAATCCGTGTCAGACAGCTTGAAGTCGGCCAGCGGGTGCGCGTCCAGGTACTTCGCCCGGACCGCGAAGCTCAGCGCCCCGCGCAGACAGGTGACATCCCGGTTGACCGTCGCAGGCGACGTGCCGCTATTCAGGCGACTGGTGCGGATGCGCTCGACCGCGTTGTCAGTGATCGCGGACAGGGACCGATCTGCCAGGGTGGAAAAGACGCGCAGCACGCGGTCGCAGATTTCATCGCCCCGCTTTCGATTCGCTCGAGCCCAGGGGCGGTACTCCCGCTCGATGAAGTTCCGCAGGGTGTCCGCCTTCGCCTTCCGTTTCTCGGCCGCCGGGTCTCCGCCTTCCGCAGCCTGCCCGAGAATGGCCTTGGCCTTTTCACGGGCCTGCGCTGGCGTCAGCACCGCGGCATTGCCGATGGTCAGCCGCTTGCCGCGGGCGTACTCGACCAGATAGCTCTTGCGGCCGGTCGGCTGTACGCGGCAGATGAACCCGGATAGGGTCGTGTCGCGGAGTTCGTACGCCTTGTCCTTGGCCTTCGCCGCCTGCACCGACTGGTGCGTTATCTTCGCCTTCATGTCCGGCTTAAGTGCAATGTAAGTGCACTTACAGACTACTCGCCGAAACACGCGGGAACAAGCGGAAACAGTAAAACACTGTTCCCGCTGTCTTTTTCCCGCTAACTCATTGATTCACAGAAGGCCCTAGACGCTTTCACACGGCAGGGGTCGCTGGTTCGAACCCAGCACCGCCCACCATCTCACTCTCCCGATTGGCCGATCAGGCCGCCAGATGCGCCCGGAACCAGTCGCGTTGCTGCGGCGCGGAGATGGCGAAGGCTTCGTCGACGTAGGCGTCGAAATGACCGCCCGGCAGCGTCACGAATTTCTTGGGCTGCAGCATCTTTTCGAACACGGACGCGGTCACGTCGAACGGGGTGAGCACGTCGCCAACCGCCGCGGCGACCATCACTGGCGTCGGGGTGATCAGCGGGGCGTAGAAGCCCGGCTCGTACGACGCGAACAGGTCCACCGACCGCAGAGTGCATTCGTTGCGCCAGTGCTTGGTGCGTTCCGGCGGAATCTGCAGGAAGAACTCGGTGGAATCGGCGGTCGGCAGCACGCAGGGGTCGCCTTCCTTCTCGGCCACCACCGGCACCATCGCCGGCGCCTCGCCGTTGTAGCGGGCCACGCGGTCGGCGTCGCAGTTGCGGCGCAGTTCGCGCAACAAGTCCGCGCGCACCAGGCGCGAGGCGTTGATGCCGCCGTGCACCAGCGGTACCTGTGAAACCACGCACTTCACCCGCCGGTCCATGGCCGCCACCATCAGCACGTGGCCGCCGCTGTAGCTGGAGCCCCAGATGCCGATGCGTTCGGCGTTGACGTCGTCGCGCTGGCTGGCCCAGGTGATGGCGTCGCGATAGTCCCGGACCTGCATCCAGGGGTCGATCTCGCCGCGCGGTTCGCCGCCGGATTCACCCAGGCAACGGTTGTCGTACACCAGCACGTTGAGGCCGGCCTCGGCGAATACTTCGGCGAAGCCGTCGAGATACATTTCCTTGGTGGCGGAAAAGCCGTGGGCCATCACCACCGTGGCGCCGTCGCCGTTACCCGGATACCACCAGCCCCGCAGGGTGACGCCGTCTTCCGTGTTGAATTCGATGTCCTGTCTCATCGCGATCTCTCCTCCGTTGATTATTGTGCCGCAGCCCTTCAATCAGCCGGCCGCCAGCATCGCCGGTGATACCGACAGTACCGGTTCGAAGCCGTTGGCCACGACCCGGGCATGGGCGTGCAGCCGCGGCATGACCTGGGCGGCATAGAACGTGGCGGTTGCCACCTTCTGTTCGTAGAACGGCCGATCGTCGCCGGCCTTATCAAGGGCATCGCTGGCCACCATTGCCTGCCGGGCCAGCAGCCAGCCACCGGTAACGGTGCCGACCAGCATCAGATAATCGAAGGCATTGGCGGTGGCCTGTTCACCGGACACCTTTCCGGCTTCCAGCAATGACTCGGTGGCGGCGCCGAGTGCCTCGATACCTTCCGACAGCGCCGTGCGAATCGTGCCCAGTTCAGCATGCGCCGCCAGCTCGTCGCGGGTGGCGCTCATGTCGGCAATCAGCGCCTGCATCGCCTCGCCCTGATCCCGCAACAGCTTTCGGCCGACCAGGTCGATCGCCTGGATGCCGTTGGTGCCTTCGTAGATCGGAATGATGCGGGCGTCGCGATAGTACTGGGCAGCGCCGGTTTCCTCGACGTAACCCATGCCGCCGTGTACCTGCACGCCCAGCGACGTGATCTCGATCGCCACTTCCGTGCACCAGGCCTTGACCACGGGGATCAGCAGATCCACCCGCGCTTGATGGCGGCGGCGATCCTCGGCCTCCGGCGCGCGGCCGGCCCGGTCCATGTCCGCGGCTGTCACGTAACACAGCGCCCGCATGGCGTCGATCTGGCTTTTCATCAACAACAGCATGCGGCGGACGTCGGCGTGATGGGCGATCGGCGCGCTGGCCGGAGCCTCGGGGTCGGCCGGCCGACCCTGCACGCGGTCGAACGCGTAGGCCCGGGCCCGCTGATAGGCGCGGTCGGACAGGCCCAAAGCCTGCACTCCCATCTTGTGGCGGGCCGCGTTCATCATCGTGAACATGCAGCGCAGACCCTGGTTTTCCGGACCGACCAGATAGCCCACGGCGCCATCGGCCTCGCCATAGACCATGGTGCAGGTAGGGCTGCCGTGAATGCCCAACTTGTGCTCGATGGAGGCCGCGCGCATGTCGTTGGCCGCACCCGGTTCGCCGTTGTCGTCAAGCAGATAGCGCGGCACCAGGAACAGGGAAATGCCCTTAACCCCGGCCGGCGCGTCCGGCAGCCGTGCCAGCACCAGATGAATGGTGTTGGCGGCCATGTCGTGCTCGCCCCAGGTGATGTAGATCTTCTGGCCGAACAGCCGGTAGCTGCCGTCGCCGGCCGGTTCGGCGCGGGTGCGGATGGTGGCCAGGTCTGAGCCGGATTGCGGCTCGGTCAGGTCCATGGTGCCGGTCCATTCGCCGCTGACCATCTTTTCCAGGTAGGCGGCGGTCAGCGCCTCGTCACCGTGGTTCTCCAGCAGCTTGATCGCACTGGCGCTGAGCAGCGGGCACAGGGCGAAGGCCATGTTGGCGGCATTCCAGATTTCGTGCGTGGCGCTGCCCATGAGCGTGGGCAGGCCCATGCCACCGGAATCCGGGGTGGCGGTCAGCCCGTTCCAGCCGCCGGCCACGAAATCGGCGTAGGCATCGGCAAAGCCGGGCGACGACAGCACGCCCTCGGGCGTCCAGCGGGCGCCGTCGCGGTCACCGGCCTGGTTGAGCGGCGCCAGGCACTCGCTGCCGAAGCGGCCGGCCTCATCCAATACCGAACTCAGCAGGTCCGGCGTGGCCTCCTCGTAGCCGGGCAGTTCAGCCAGCGAGGCCGCATCGGCCAGATGGGTCATCACGAACAGCATGTCCCGCACGGGTGCGTGGTAATCCGACATCAACAACTCTCCAGTTCCATGAAACAGCTCGTGGCACCGTTCGCCAGCATAGGCGGCGGAAGGCGCCTGCCTGCCACCCGTTAGGGCGGGTTTGCCCTGTTGCCAGTCAGCAAGTCGGGCAGCTCGCGCAGCGTTCGCGCGAGGGCGCCGCGATGATCCTCGACCACCCGCTCGGCGGCCAGACCCGCCTGCCGGCGGCCGGCCGGGTCCGCCAGTGCCTCGGCCGCCGCCGAGGCGAGGGAAGCCGCATCGGCAACCGAACAAAGCGCGTCTGCCTCGATCAGCCAGTCGGCCACCGTCTGCCAGCCGCCCAGATGCGGCCCGGTCATCATCGGCAGGCGCAACGCCGCCGGCTCCAGCAGATTATGCCCGCCGACGCCCGGTACCAGACTGCCGCCGACGAATGCCAGGTCAGCCGCCGCGTAGAAATGCGGTAGCTCGCCCAGCGTGTCGCCCAGCACCAACGCGGTATCCGCGTGCACCGCCTCGCCGCGACTGTGGCGGGCGTAAGCCAGGCCCTGCTCCTGCACCAACTCTGCCACGGCTTCGAAGCGCGGCGCATGCCGCGGCACCAGAATCAGCAACGCCTCCGGTAGAGACTGCCGCAGGATTGCGTGCGCTTCCAACACGATGGCTTCCTCGCCGGCATGGGTGCTCGCTGCTACCCAGACCGGCCGGTTCCCGGCCTGCCAGCGCTCGCGCAGAGCCTGTCCCCGGGCGAGGACGTCGTCCGGCAGCGGCAGATCGAATTTCAGGTTGCCGATCGTGCGGATCCGGCTTGCCGGCACGCCCAGCTCGGCAAACCGCTCGGCGTCGGTCTCGCTGGCCGCCGCGACGCGGTCGATGGCGGTGACGGCTTCCGCCATCAATCCGCGCAGCGGCCACCGGCGATAATGGCGGACGGAACGCTCGCTCAGCCGCGCGTTGGCCAGCATCACTGGTACCCGGCTCGCGCGGCAGGCGGCCAGCATGTTGGGCCAGAGTTCGGTTTCCACCACGATCGCCAACCGCGGCCGGTGGCGAGCCACGAATCGCCGCATGGCGCCGGGCAGATCAAAGGGCAGGAATCGCACCTCGGCGACATCGCCCAGCGTCTGCCGGGCCCGGGCGCAGCCGGAGGGGGTAAAGGTGGTGACCAGACGCGGCAGTTCGGGATGCCGCTCGGCCAGCCCCCGCACCAGGCCGGCGGCCACCTGGACCTCCCCGACCGATGCGGCATGCACCCAGATGGCGCCGGTGGCAGCCGGGCGGCCGAAAGCCAATCGCTGGCCCCAGCCGCGCCGATAACCGGGTTCGCGCAGACCGCGCCAGACAAAGCCGGCCAGCACCAGCGGCAGCAGCAGGATCAGCAGCAGACTGTAGACGTGGCGCCAGATCATGCCCGGGCGCCCGCGATCATCCGCCCCGGGCCACGCGCTCGACGATGCCGGAGGTGGAATGCCCCTCGACGAAGTCCAGCACCCGCACTTCCCCGCCGGCGGCTAGCACGGCATCAGCCCCGGCGATGTCCTCGGGGCGGTAATCCCCGCCCTTTACCAGCACATCCGGGAGTACACGCTCGATCAGCGCGGCAGGGGTGTCCTCGCCGAACGAGGTCACCCAGTCCACCGCCCCCAGACCACGCAGCACTTCCATGCGATCGGCCAGGGTGTTGATCGGTCGGCCATCGCCCTTGAGGCGCTGTACCGAGGCGTCGTCATTGACTGCCACCACCAGCCAGTCGCCCAGTTCACGGGCAGCCTCCAGATAGCGAACGTGTCCGGGATGCAGCAGGTCGAAACAGCCATTGGTCATCACCACCCGTTCGCCGTGGGCGCGGGCTTCCTCCACCCGCTGCTGTAGCTGCACAGCATCGAGCACGCCGGTGTCCTCGTCTGCGTGACGGGTGCGCGCGGCCCGGCGCAACTCGGCCCGGCTGACGGTGGCTGTACCCAGCTTCCCAACCACCACGCCCGCACCCAGATTGGCCAGATTGGCGGCGTCCGGAAGCGCCAGACCGGCGCCCAGACCGGCGCCGAGCAACGCAATCACGGTATCCCCCGCGCCAGTCACGTCGAACACCTCGCGGGCCAGCGCCGGCAGATGGATGTCGCCGTCAGCATGGAACAGCGTCATGCCGCGCTCGCTGCGGGTAACCAGCAGCGCGTCCAGCGCCAGCGATTCGCGCAGCGCCGCGGCGCGGGCGGCCAGATCCTCGTCGGAGGACGGTTCGCCGGTTACCGCCGACAGCTCGGCCAGATTCGGGGTGATCAGAGTAGCCTGCCGATAACGGGCCCAGTCGGTGCCCTTGGGGTCCACCAGCACCGGCCTGCCGGCCGCGCGAGCCGCGGCAATCAGCTCACCCACCCGGGCCAGCGTTCCCTTGCCGTAATCGGAACAGATCACCACGTCCCAGTCGGCCAGCGCCTGCTCGTAGCGGGTGCCCAGCTCGGTGATGTCCGCCGCTGCCTGCTCGGCAAAGCTTTCCTCGAAATCCAGCCGGATTAGCTGCTGATTACGGCTGACCACCCGCAGCTTGGCGATGGTCGGGCAGCAACGGCTGACCACCAGACTGCTCTGCACACCGGCGTCCGCCAGCATCCGCTCCACGCGCTGTCCGGGTTCGTCGTCGCCCACCACGCCGATCAGGTTCACCTGCGCGCCCACCGCGGCCAGGTTCAGCGCGACGTTCGCGGCCCCGCCCAGCCGGGCCTCTTCGCGCGCGATGCGCACCACCGGCACCGGCGCCTCCGGCGAGATCCGACCGGTATCGCCGTGCCAGTAGCGGTCGAGCATGATGTCGCCGATCACCAGCACCCGGGCCGGCTCGAAACTGGGAATTGTCTGCATGCCTGTCGCGTGGTTGAGGGTTGCGCGTGGCGGCGAATCCCGCATCATAGCCGCCCGGATATGCTGCCGGACCGACGCTGTCACGAATCCGTCCGGTCGAGGCGCATTGTAATCGCTCGCATCGCAACGCGCCCGCTGTTGGCAGGCAACTCGATGAAACATCAAGGATCACTGTTCGCCCCCCGCCACTGGCCGACCTGGTTCGGCATGGGGCTGGGCTGCCTGCTGGGCTGGCTGCCCTACCGGCTGCAGATGTGGCTGGGCCGGCGGCTGGGGGATCTGGCCTGGTGGATCGTGCCCTACCGCAGGCACGTGGCCGCCACCAACCTGGCGCTGAGTTTCCCGGAACTGGACGCCGACACCCGTCACGGGATACTGCGCGACCACTTTCGGTCCGTCGGCATGGGCGCCATGGAAACGCTGATCTGCTGGTGGGCACCGGCCGGCAAGATCGAGCGGCTGACCGATATGGAGGGCCTCCAGCACCTGGAGGCAGCTGCCGCACGGGGTCAGGGCCTGCTGCTGCTGTCCGCCCACTTCACGTCGCTGGAACTGGGCGTGCGTATGGCCCAGCTGTATCTGAAACGCCTGGGCATACGCACCACCGCCATGTATCGCCCGCCGCACAACCCGGTGGTCGACACAGTGATGCGCAAGCGCCGCGAACACCACATCGGCGGTGCCAGCATTCCCGACAGCGACGTGCGCGGGCTGCTGCGGGCGCTCAAGCGCGGCGATGCGGTCTGGTACGCGGCCGATCAGAAAGCCAGCAACCAGTTCAGCGCGGATCTGACGTTTTTCGGCCAGCCCGCCCGCACCAGCCTGGCCACCGGGCGCCTCGTGGCCCGGGGCAACGCCGTGGTGGTGCCGTTCTTTACCCTGCGGCGAGCCGACAACCGGGGCTATCGACTGCTGGTGCAGCCGCCGCTGGAAAACTTTCCCAGCGGCGACGACGAAGCCGATGCCCAGCGGCTGAACGACATGATCGAGGCGGCGGTACGCGAAGCACCGGCGCAGTACTTCTGGCTGCACCAGCGCTTCAAGCGCGAGGGGGTCGACCCTTACCGCAATCCGTCGAATTAGCCTAGACGAAAGCCAGCCATTCGGCGTGATCATCACGCCGGCCCATCACCTGATCGAAATAGCGGCTCTGCAGCTGCTCGGTGAGCGGCCCGCGCCTGCCGTTGCCGATCGACCGGTTGTCCAGTTCCCGGATGGGCATGACCTCGGCGGCGGTACCGGTGAAGAAGGCCTCGTCAGCCACATAGATCTCGTCCCGGGTCATGCGCTTTTCGCGGATGGGAATACCCATCTCCTGAGCGTAGGTCATGATCGTGCGGCGGGTGATGCCATCCAGTGCCGAACGCAGATCAGGCGTGATCAGCTCGCCATTGCTGACGATGAACACGTTCTCGCCACTGCCCTCGGCCACATAACCATCGGCATCGAGCAGCAGAGCCTCGTCGTAGCCGTCGGCCGAGACTTCGTTGACCGCCAGCATCGAGTTGAAATAGTGGCCGTTGGCCTTGGCCTTGCACATGGCCGAGTTGACGTGGTGCCGGGTGAACGACGAGGTCTTCACGCGGATGCCGTTGACCATGTTGTCCTCGCCCAGGTAGCTGCCCCAGGTCCAGGCGGCCACCATCACGTGGGCCTTCAGGCCATCCGCATGCAGCCCCATGCCTTCCGACCCGTAGAAGCACATGGGCCGGATGTAGGCCGAATCCAGACCGTTCTCGCGCACCACCTGTTTCTGGGCGGCGTTGAGGGTGTCCGCATCGAACGGCATCGGCATGTTGAGTATCTTGGCGGAACGAAACAGCCGCCCGGTGTGATCTTCCAGGCGGAAGATGGCCGGGCCGCGATCCGTGGCATAGGCGCGCACCCCTTCGAAGACGCCCATGCCGTAATGCAGCGTATGGGTAAGCACGTGCACCCTGGCCTCGCGCCAGGGGACCATTTCGCCATCCAGCCAGATCAGACCATCGCGGTCCGCCATCGTCGCCATGCCGTTCTCCGTCCGGTATTGCGCCGCCGCCCGGCGCCAAAAGTCCGCTATTTCACCACAGGGCCGCGGCCAGCCGCCAGCATTTCACGCCGGTGCACCGCCCGGCCGGGACAAAAGCCGCCCGCCCAGCTCGCCCAGCAGGTGAACCAGGTTGGTGCTGGTCCAGTAAAGCACCATACCCGCGGGAAAGGTATAGAACAGCAGCAGGAACAGAAGCGCCATGGCGGCCAGATTCCATTGCTTGCGCCGATGTGCCGCCGCGTCCATGCCGGCCATGCCGCTAAGGCTTGCGGCAGCCAGGTTGATCCCGGTCATCACGAACGGCAACAGGTTCAGGTAGCCGCCGAAGAACGGCAGCGAAAAGCCCAACGTCAGCGCATGATCAGGCCGGGCCAGATCCTCCACCCACAGAAATGCCGCGCCTTCCAGACCCGGGTGGTAGAGCAGCATGTCGAACACGCCAATGAACACCGGCAGCTGGATCAGCACTCCGAATAGACTCTTCACCGGATACCAGGGTGTCACCCCGTGCTCGCGGTGCAGAGCAATGACGGCCTCGGCCTGCCGTTCGCCTTTCATGTCCCGCTTGATGCGATCCAGCGCCGGGCGCATCGCCGCCTGGACCATATTGACCTGGCGCTGCCAGCGCGCTGCCAGCAGGGTCAGCGGCAGCATCAGCAGTTTCACGCACAGCGCCAGCAACACGATGGCCACGCCGTAGTTACCGGCCCAGTCCACCAGTACTTCCAGTAGCCAGTAGAGTCCCCGCGCCAGGGTGCGCAGCCAGTCCCAAAGACCGTTTATCCAGACCGCCTGAAGATCGCCCGGCTGGGCCGCGAGCACCTCCGGTTCGATGGGGCCGGCAAACAGGGTCAACCCGGCATCGCCGGCTGGCAGGGACAGGGTGAGCCGGCGGCCGCCGTCGGAAACCGCCCTAGTCGTCGCGGACCACGAACCCCCGGATTCCGGAACCCGGGCCATCAACCCCCAGAGGCGGTTGCGAATACCATTCCACTGCCCGGGCGGTGGCGTCCAGCGATCGCCGGCGGCGCGGTGGACGACGCGTTCTTCATCGAGCGACACCACCCGCACCGATTCGAACCAGCCGGTGAAACCCGCACTCGGTGAACGCGCCAATGACTCGCCGGTCTGCAGACGCAAGGCCAGCGCCGGGGCCTCGGCGGTAGGCCGGCCTGCCGGACCGTGACGACTCAGTGACCAGACCAGGCGCCGGCCGTCATCGCGCAACTCGAACCGCTGGCGCAACCGCACCCCGGATGCAAGGGGCGCGGATTCCAGCACCAGCGCCCGCGGCCCGGCGGCGGCGCCCGGTATCGGCTCGTAACGCAAGCGCCGAAGTCGTTGCGTAAGCGCCGGATATCCCGGTGCTACCAGCTGCAGCGCCGGCGTGCTGCCGGCAAAGGTGTGCGCGGGTCCGCCGCCGCCACAAGCGGTACGGCAAGCCTGCCAGCGCACCACCGCAGCACCCTCGGCGGCGATTTCCAGGCGAGCCTCGCGATCAGTGAGGGTATACACGGCCGCCTGGCCCGCGGCCGGCGCGCCTGACAGACACAATAGGGCCACGGCCAGCCAGCCACGCGTGCGAAGCCTCACCGGTAGAATCGACCCATTGCCTGCAGCGCCTGCTCGATCCGCGCGCGATCGACGCGAACGTCCTCGAGCACCCGGTAGTCGTCGCCGCGCACTTCCACATAGCCGCCCGGCTTGACCACCGTGACCCGGTCCGGCTGCACCACCGCGTATTCGCTGTAGCTGCCCGCTACCAACCAGTCCCACGGCTGACCCGCGAACAGATCACTGCCGACGCTGTAATCCGATGGCGCATTGCTGCATCCCAGCACTCCGGTGAGCAGGGTTGGCGGCACATCGACATGGGCAGTGCGGCGCTCGATGCGGGCAGGTTCCCGCCCCGGCCAGTGAACCACCAGTGGTACGTGCAACTGCGCATCGCTGAAGTTGGAGCCATAGCCGACATAGCCCAGGCCGTAGTCGTCGAACGACTGGCCGTGGTCGGCGGTCATCATCACTACCGTATCCCGGAGGCGGCCGCGCTGTTCCAGGTCGTCCAGCACCTCGCCCACCAGCGAATCCAGGAAATGCACCGAGGTCCGGTAATCCCCCCGCTTGCGGGCCAGCGCGGAATCCCCGTCGGCCTCGGCGATGTGCGGGTAGTCCGGCGGAAACTCCCGGCCGTTGAGAGAATCGTAGAAGAGAAAGCCGAAGAACGGGCGCTCGGAATGGCGCGCGTCCAGCCAGTTGAACCAGAGCTGGTTGAGCCGCCGGTCCTGCTCGTAATCAGGCGCCTGGGCCGGGTGCGGCTGGATAGTCAGATCGGCAAACGCCGTGCGATCAAGACCGGTGGGGTGCACCAGCGGCTTGCTGGAGAACAACCCGAAGTCGTAGCCGGCCACCTGCATTCGGTCGAACAGGACCGGACCCCGGTTCAGATTGTAGAAATCCTCCCAGTAGGTGCTCGGTAGGCCGTAGAAAAGCGAGAAAAGCCCCATGCGGGAAGAGTTGCCGCCGCTGAAGTGGTGGTCGAAGCGCAGGGCCCGGTCGCGCGCAAACGCCGACAACCGCGGCATCAGGCGGCGATTCAGGCTGTCCCCGCGCAGCGCATCGACCACCACCAGCAGCACATTGAGCGGTGGGTCATCACGATTACAAACCAGCACCTTCTCAGGGTAATCCAGCCGCTGGGAATGACGCGACACGGCAGCGGCCAGGGCCCCATCATTCTGGCGAGGGGCCACATGCATCAGATCGTGGCGTTCCAGGAACGATTTGGCGGTCACCGGCTCGTACAACGGCAGATAGGGGCTGAAGCTGGTCACCGGCACGAAGTACCGGGCATCGCCCCAGATGTGAATCACGTGGGCGGCGAGCAGGCAGCCGAACAATCCCGCCGCCAACAAGCCGCCGCCGCGCGGGCGACCGCGCGCCAGCGCCGCCCACAGCATCCGACCCAGCAGGAAGAACAGCAGCAGGAATATCAGCGCGTAGAACGCGCCGAAACCCCAAGTCTTCCAGCCCAGGATGGCCACGGTCAGCGCGTTGAAATGAAAACGATTCTCGGCGAACACCAGGGTGTCGAGCAGCAGCACGGCTAGCATCAGCGCAACCATCACCGTGGCCAGCGGGCGAATGATTGCGGGTCGCGGCCACAACAACACCAGCGGCACCACGATCAGCAGCCAGGGCAGCATCCCCAGCAGCGCGAAATGACCCACGACCGCGCAGACCATGTACACCGCGGTAATCACATCTGTTGGCCAGGGCGCGTAGAACAGGTAACGCAGCCCCAGCAACAGCATCAGCAACGTGTTGGCGGCGAATAGCCAGCCGGTCCAGCGCAGCAGCGCGGGGCGGGGACGATGGTCGGGGCTGAAGGGTCGGGCCGTCATGACTCAGGCGGCATGACCGGCACAGCGCTTGGCGATCGCGGCGATCTCGCGGGCGCCGGCTGCGGCGCTGCCACCGATATTGAACAAATGCGCCTCGCGCAGCCGCGCGACATGGGCCGCAAAACGCGCCGGTTCCGCCAGCAGTGCCCGGATGCAGGCGGGTGTATCCGCGACCTCGGCCGGCGCGATGACGGTCCCCAGCTGCTCGCGCAGGCTCACTTCCACCGGAGTCAGCCCCAGTGCCTGGTAGTCCGGATTCCGTACCCGGCGGGGCACGTCGACGTAGAGCACCGGTCGCGCCAGTCCCAGGCCGAATTCCAGCCCGATGCCGGACCAGTCCGTGATCAGCACATCGGCATCGAAAAGGGACTGGCTTTCGCCCATGCGATCCACGTAGCGCAGGCCCGGATGCTCGCCGAAACGGGCCAGCAGCGCAGCGATCACTTCCGGATGCCGCTTGCGGGATTCGTAGTGCGGGCGTAGCACCACCGTCATGTCGGCATCCAGCAGCGCGGCCAACAGCGACTGTCCACAAGCATTGAGGATGGAATCCTCGCCCCAGGTGGGGGCCAGCAATACGGTTGGCGGCTCGCCGGGCCGGTGAGGGCCGCGGCGCTCGCTTTCCTCGATCAGTTGATCCAGCCGATGGTAACCGTGCTCGATCAGCTGTTTGGGGGGCAGCCCCGCCTGGCTTTCCCGGGCGCGGATCTCGCGCACCTGATGCGGGCCGACGCACAACAGAGTGTCGTAGTGATCGTAGGCCGCCGGCGGATCCACCATGTGGGTGCTGGCCGGGCTGTGGAAGACGTAGACATAGTGTACCGGGTGGATGGAGCGCTTCAGTTCCAGATTGCCCAGATCCATCATCGTCAGGATCAGCACGTCGGCCCTGAGAAACTGGAACAGCCAGATGCGAACCAGGCTGGCGCCCACATGGATCACCCGCGTGCCCGGCGGCGCCTGGTCGAAGGCCGGATCGCGGGGATCGGAGGTGACATAACAGCACGGGCTGTCATGCGCGTCCGCCAGGCGCTCGACCAGCGGCCGCAGGTGATGCCAGTCCTGTCCGGATTCGGCATAGAACACGATCCGCCGTGCGCTCGCTGGCAGGCGCCGGAACGCACGCCAGCCCCGCCAATCCGCCCACAGACCCATACGGGTCAACGATCCCCGTCGTCGTCCGCGCGGGACTCGGAAGATTCAGCCGGCGCGCGCCCTCTCAAACGACGAAAGAAACCCACCAGCCGGTACCAGTAGGTCTTGATCGCCAGCACCAGCGAGGCGAACAGCCCCACGATCGCGGAAATGATCATGCTGCCGGTGCCGGGGTCGAGATAGGCGGACGCTGCCGGGGCGAAGCCCAGCGCGGTCATCGCGGTCACGATGCTCAGTGATTTGCCTGTCATGTTCCCTCCTGTGATTGCTGCCCGCTGCCCGTTCGGTCGGCCAGGATGCGTTCGAAAGCCGCGATCAGTCGCTGCATGTCGCCATCCTCGATCGCGCCCATGGTCGACACCCGGAACAGGATCTCCGCCAGACCGCCCTGCCCGGCATAGATCACGAACCCGGCCGCCTTGAGCTCATCGTGCAGCGTGGCGTAATCCAGACCCGGCGGCAGGTGGTAGCTGCGCAGTACCACCGAGGCGTCATCCGTGGGGATATACGGCATCACACCCTGCGCCGCCAATGCCGCGCGCAGCTGTTCGGCCAGCGCCCGGTAGCGCCGGTGCCGCGCCGGCCAGCCTCCCTGCTCCGCCAGTTCCGCCAGCGCCTCTTCCAGGGCGTAGAACGCCGGGATACCGGGGGTGAACGCGGTACCGCCGGCGTCCTGCGCCCGGGCGTGGCCGGCGAGATCCAGATACAGGCTGCGCCCCGGCGAGGGGGTCAGATCCAGCACCTGGCGCCGGGCGATCACGAATGCCGCGCCGGGCACGCCATGCAGACACTTGTTGCCGGTCGCCGCCACCGCGGCTACCGGCCAATCCTCGAAGCCGATCGCCTCGCCACCAAAACTGCTCACAGCGTCCACCAGCAGGTTTACACCATGCTGCCGGCACACCGCCCCCACTGCCGCCATATCGTTCAGACGCCCGGTCGTGGTTTCATGGTGTACGGCAGCAACCGCCACGGGTCCTTCAAGGCCGGCAAGGGCATCGTCGAGTGCGGTCAGGTCCGGCATCTGTTCCCAGGCCACATGCACGGGCGTCACATCGATACGGTGGGCACGTGCAATACGAGTCAGACGCTCGCCGTAGACGCCGTTCTCGAGCGTGATCAAACGGACATCCGGCGGTACGAGGCTGGACAGCATGGCTTCCACAGCCGCAGTGCCGGAGCCGGTGAGCAGCACGCTGCTCCAGCAGGCCGGGTCCAGTGCGTAAACGCCCAGCAGGCCGGTTCGCAGTCGCTGCTGGAGATCGCCGAACTCGGGCTCGCGGTGGCATAGGTCGGGCTGCGCAAGGGCTGCGCGCACCCGTTGGCTGAGCGTCACCGGACCGGGATTCAGCAGGATCATGACGGCGCCCCCATGTGTGCGGCCAGACGGCGGGCCACCTCCGCGGGGGTGATCATCGGCCGTGGCAGGCTATCGGGCACACCTGGCTTGAGCCGGAGATGGGCGAAACGCGGGCCATCGCTTCGGCCGTCGGCCAGCGCCCGATCCAGTACCTCGAGCGAATCGCCGGCAAGCGACAGGCCGTAGCCGCAGGCCCGCGCGACGGCAGCGAAGTCCACCCCGCCGGCCAGGGTAGCCTGGCCGCCGGTGGATTCGTGCAGGCCATTGTCCAGCACCAGATGCACCAGGTTATTGCCGCCGTAGACCGCAGCCCCGGCCAGATTGCCCAGCCGCATGAGCGCTGCCCCGTCTCCGTCGATGACCACCACGCGCCGATCGGGCCGGGCCAGGGCCAGCCCCAGCCCCAGTGACGAGGCACAGCCCATGGAGCCAACCATGTACAGCTGGTTGTCCCGGTCGGCCAACGCATACAACTCCCGGCCGGTATAACCGGTGGTGGCCAGCAGCAGGTCGGCGCCGTCCGTCGGCGTCAGTTCGATCAGTCGGGCCAGGGCATCGCGGCGGGTCGGACGGGCGTCATCCACCGGCGGCACATCCACCCGATGGCGATCGGCGTGGGCCCGAAAGGGCGGCCGACGGCCGCTGCCGGGGTGATCGGCCACGGTGTTCTTGCGCATTACCAGCGCGTAGGGTCGGCCAGTATCACGCAGGTGGCGGGTGGCCCGCGACAGCGCCGGGCCGATGTCATCCGCCTGTGCAGGGAAGGTTTCCCAGGGAATGTCCATCGCCTCGAGCAGATCGTGGGTGATCCGCCCCATCAGCTCGTGCTGGGGCTCGTCGGCTACCCCGGGTTCTCCGCGCCAGGTCACGATCAGCAGCATGGGCAGACGGAATACCCAGTTCAGCGATGTCAGCGGACTGACCGCGTTGCCCAGCCCCGAGTTCTGCATCATCGCCACGCCCCAGCCACCGCCCAACGCCACGCCGGCCATGGCGGCCACCGCGTCGCCCTCGTTGGGTGCGGACAGGTATTGCAGCCCCGGCGCATCGATCACGTAATTGATGAACGAGCGAAAAAACGAGCAGGGGACTCCCGCAAACCAGGCAAAACCGGCCTCCCGCGCGGGTTCGATGAACTGTTCCGCCCGGATCATGCGCGCCCGTCCCCCCGCTCGCCACGCGCAAAGGCATCGGCGCGCTGCAAATCCTCCAGATTGTTCACGTCCAGCCAGTGGCCGACAATGTACAGCACCCGCACCGGATGGCCCTCGGCAATAATGCGGTTGAGCAGGTCCGGCATGCCCTGAGCGGCGCCGTCGGGGGTCGCATCCAAGGCCCGATCCAGCCACTCGCAGCCCGGGCCCTGCACCCGCAGCATGCCGATCCATCGGCCGTCCGGGCGGCGCCCGTCCGGCACGCCTTCGCGCCCGACCTGTTCCAGCCATATTTCCGGCCGGTAGAGGCCACGATCGTCCGGGGCCGAGCAGAAGACCTCGTCCTGGGTCCCGTGTTCAGGGGTCGGTGCGGAATCCACCACCGCCACCAGGGGATCCTTCATGGCGAGCAGGTCGGTCAGGATGTAGTCACGGAACAGCAGATCGCCATACACGAGCAGGTTGTCGCGGCCCAGGCGGTCCCGTGCGCAGGCCAGCGATGACAGTTCGCCGCCGGTTTCGTAATCCCGGTTCACAACTACCTTGACGCCGGGGACCTCCACGCTGTCCGGACGGTACCCCGCCACGGTGGTGATATCGGTGATGCCGGCGCCGCGGAACCGCTCCACCAGATGCTGCAGCACCGGCTGACCGGCGACCGATACCATCACCTTGGGCCGATCCGAGGTCAGCCCTGCCAGCGCCTCGCCACGACTGGCGGCCAGTACCACCGCCCGTGTGGCACGCCCGGTCGGGGCGTACTGACGCTCGGCCTCCAGCAGTTCCTGGGCCCCCTGGAGGCGGAAGACTTCGGCCACCGGCGCCACTTGACCCTCGACATCGACCAGGCTCCGGGTCTGCTGGATGCGCGCGGCAGTGGCCTGCATCGCCGATACCGACGCGCGCAGCAGGTGATTGGCCCAGATCACGAGACTGATCCCGGCGCGGCGGAACACGTCCACGGGCGTGGCGTAATAGGTGGTGGGCACGATCACCAGGGGTGTGCGTGCGCCGAAGCGTTCGGCAAAGGTGAGAATCTCGTCCGGGTCGCTGCGCTTGCTGTGAATCAGGATGGCGTCCGCCCCAGCGTCGGCGTAAGCATGGGCCCGGGTGAGCGCCTCGTCCATGCCGCGGCCGGCAATCAGGGCCTCGACGCGCGCCACGAGGCAGAATTCGGGGTCGACCTGACTATCCTTGCCCGCGCGGATCTTGCCACAGAACTCGTCAATGTCCGCCAGCGGCT